>CAMAVH010000074.1 GCA_945861615.1 Rhizobium sp. Q54
AGGCCGGTGATGACCACCAGCTTGTCGCGCGGGATGTCGACGTCGACCCCCTTGAGATTGTGCTCGCGCGCGCCGCGCACGCTGATCAGATGGCTGGCGGCGGCGAGGGCCTTGGCATCGACCTTCGGCGGCACGACGCCTTTGTTGGCTTTGGGGGCGGCGCTTTTGACGGGTTTCTGAACGGACATGGTTTGACTGGGGACCTGACGGACGAGGACAAGGGACGACGAAAAGGCGAGCAAATAACGGGCCGAAAACCGCCGGGAAGTTATCCCCAGATAAGGCGTCTCAAGGCGCCGGAGAGCCGGCTATTTTAGCGCAATCCGGTGGCGAAAAGGCGACTTTTGCGCGATAGTGCCGCCCTATGTAATCGGATGGACCAGGACGCCGGATGTCCGCCGTCTCTGGCCCGATAGAAGGAGCGAAATCCGCATGGCTGGCAGCGTCAACAAAGTGATCCTCATCGGCAATCTGGGCCGCGATCCGGAAGTCCGGTCGACCCAGGACGGTATGAAGATCGTCCAGCTTTCCATCGCCACATCCGAGTCCTGGAAGGACAAGATGAGCGGCGAGCGCAAGGACAAGACCGAGTGGCACCGCGTCGTGATCTTCAACGAACGCCTCGCCGAGGTCGCCGAGAAATTCCTCAAGAAGGGCTCGAAGGTCTATGTGGAGGGCCAATTGCAGACTCGCAAGTGGACCGACAAGGACGGGCTCGAGAAATACACCACCGAAGTCGTGCTTTCGCGCTTCCGCGGGGAACTGACCATGCTCGACGGCCGCGCTGAAGGCGGCGGGATGGGCGGCGGCGGTTACGGCGGCGAAAGCTCGGGCGGCGGCTATGGCGGCGGCGGCGGCGGGTCTGGCCGCGCCAAGGCGCCGGCCGGCGGACCGGACGACATGGACGACGAAATCCCGTTCTGAGCGAGCGGCGGTTTCAGCACCAATTTGCAACGAGGCGGGGGGCCCAAAAGGTCCCCCGTTTTGCATCCGGGGCTAGGCCGGAAATCGGCTCCAAAAAGCGCCGAAAAATCCCCGGCTCAGTAGGGCGCTCGCGGGGCGCAAAAATAGGCAGGAAGTGTTTGGCACATAAGGTGAAATCGGCTATTTTCCACAGATGCTGACCGCTTGCCGAACCAGCCCGTTCGCAGACCCCTCGGGCACCCCGTTTTCGGGTGGCCTGCCAGCCCTGAGTTTCCGCCAAATTCCGTCCGTTTTTGATCGTCTGCGCGCTTTGCGCGCGGGCGCATAGTTATTGGATCGCCCCGTGAATACGACCATCGCGCCGCCGCCGCCGCCGCCCATCGAACAGTCTTCGGTGACCCTCGAAGACGAGATGAAGCGCTCCTATCTCGATTACGCCATGAGCGTGATCGTGTCGCGCGCCCTGCCAGACGTGCGCGACGGCCTGAAACCGGTGCATCGCCGCATCCTCTTCTCGATGAAGGAAAGCGGCTACGACTGGAACAAGGTGTTCCGCAAGTCGGCCCGCGTCGTCGGCGACGTCATGGGTAAGTACCATCCGCACGGCGATTCGGCGATCTACGACGCCATGGTCCGCATGGCGCAGGATTTCTCCATGCGCCACCCGCTGATCGACGGGCAGGGCAATTTCGGCTCGATGGACGGCGATCCGGCGGCGGCCATGCGCTACACCGAAGCGCGCCTCGCCAAGCTGGCCCATGAAATGCTGGAGGACATCGACCGCGAGACGGTCGATTTCCAAGGCAACTACGACAACACGATCAAGGAACCGCTGGTTCTGCCGGCCGCCTTCCCGAATCTGCTGGCCAACGGCGCCAGCGGCATCGCCGTCGGCATGGCGACCAACATCCCGCCGCACAATCTCGGCGAACTGATCGACGGATGCGTGGTGCTGCTCGCCGACGAGAGCATCGGCATCGACAAGCTGATGGAGATCATCCCCGGGCCGGACTTCCCGACCGGCGGCTTGATCCTCGGCCGTGCCGGCATCCGCGCCGCGTTCCACACCGGGCGCGGTTCGATCATCATGCGCGGCCGCCACCATATCGAGGAGATCGGCAAGGAGCGCGAGGCGATCGTCTTCACCGAGGTTCCTTATCAGGTGAACAAGTCGCGCATGCTCGAGCATATCGCCGACCAGGTGCGCGAGAAGAAGATCGAAGGCATCTCCGAGCTGCGCGACGAGTCCGACCGCGACGGCGTGCGCGTCGTGATCGAACTGAAGCGCGACGCCATGAGCGAAGTGGTGCTCAACCAGCTCTACCGCTTCACGCCGCTGCAGACGAGCTTCGGCGTCAATATGCTGGCGCTCAACGGCGGCCGGCCGGAAATGATGAACATCAAGGAGATCCTTGTCGCGTTCATCCGCTTCCGCGAGGAAGTGATCACCCGGCGCACGATCTACGAGTTGAAGAAGGCGCGCGAGCGCGCCCACACCTTGGCCGGCCTCGCCATCGCCGTCGCCAATCTCGACGCCATGATCAAGCTGATTCGCGAAGCCTCAGATCCGGCCGTCGCGCGTCAGCAATTGATGGGAAAGCCCTGGCCGGCGATGGATGTCGCGCCGCTGATCGCCTTGATCGACGAGCCGGGCCGCGCCGTGGTCGATGGCCATTACATGCTGTCGGAAATCCAGGCGCGCGCCATTCTCGATCTGCGCCTGCATCGCCTCACCGGCCTCGAGCGCGACAAGATCGCCGACGAGCTGCGCGACGTCTGCGCCAAGATCGCCGAATATATCGAGATCCTGAATTCCAAGGAGCGGCTGCGCGAAATCCTCCGCGACGAGCTGCTCAAGATCAAGGAAGAGTTCGCCAATCCGCGCCGCAGCGAGATCATCGAGCAGGATTTCGAGGTCGATGTCGAAGACCTGATCCAGCGCGAGGACATGGTCGTCACCGTCAGCCACAACGGCTACATCAAGCGCGTGCCGCTCTCGACCTACCGGGCGCAGCGCCGCGGCGGCAAGGGCCGCGCCGGCATGGCGACGCGCGACGAGGATTTCGTCAGCCGCGTCTTCGTCGCCAACACCCATACGCCGATGCTGTTCTTCTCCTCGCGCGGCATCGCCTACAAGGAAAAGGTCTATCGCCTGCCGCTCGGCAACCCGACATCGCGCGGCAAGGCGCTGGTCAACCTGCTGCCGCTGCAAGAGGGCGAAACGATCACCACGGTGATGCCGCTGCCCGAGGACGAGGGCCAGTGGGAGAGCTTGTACGCCATGTTCGCCACGGCGAGCGGCGACATCCGCCGCAACGCCCTGTCGGACTTCGCGCGCGTCAACGCCAACGGCAAGATCGCCATGAAGCTGGAGGAGGGCGACAAGCTGGTCGCCGTCATGACCTGCACCGACGCCGACGACATCCTGCTCGCCAGCCATCAGGGCAAGTGCATCCGTTTCCCGGTGAGCGACATCCGCGTCTTCGCCAGCCGCAATTCGACCGGCAACCGCGGCATCCGCCTGGAGGAGGGCGACGAGGTCATCTCCATGTCGATCCTGCGCCATATGGACGTGACGACGGAAGAGCGCCTTGCCTATATCCGCCAGGCCAATGCCCTGCGCCGCGCCGGCGACGAGGAGCCTGAAGTCGCCGACGCCGCCGCCGAGGAAGAGGCCGAAGGCGCCATCGCGGCCGTGCAGCTCTCCGAAGATCGCTTCAATGCGTTGGCGGCCGCCGAGCAGTTCATCCTGACGATTTCCGATCAGGGCTACGGCAAGCGCAGCTCGGCCTACGAGTACCGCATCACGCGGCGCGGCGGCAAAGGCATCGATCTGATGAACCTCGGCAAGGGCAAGGCGGAAGCGCAAGTCTCCGGCGGCTTCCCGGTGCTCGATGCCGACCAGATCATGCTGGTGACCAATGGCGGCAAGCTGATCCGCTGCCCGGTCGCCGACATCCGCATCGCCGGCCGCAACACGCGCGGCGTGACGCTGTTCCGCATCGACGAGGGCGAACGCGTCGTCTCGGTCGCCCATCTGGCCGACGTCGGCAGCGAGAGCGGCGGCGACAGCGAATTGGCGGTCGAGGACATCGCCGGCGAGGTTCCGCTCGAACATCCGATCGATGACGGCGCGGCGCCGGAGACCGAGACATGAGCGAACCCGCGCGCATCGGCGTCTATCCCGGCACCTTCGATCCGATCACCCACGGCCATCTCGACATCATCCTGCGCGCCACGCGGATGCTCGATAAGCTGATCATCGCGGTGGCGGCGAATGACGGGAAAAACCCGCAATTCGGCCTCGCCGAGCGCGTCGAGATGGTCAAAGGCGAAGTGCAGAATTTGCCCAACGGGCTCGGCAAGAAGGTCGAAGTGCGCTCGTTCGACAATCTGCTGGTGAATTTCACCCAATCGGTCGGCGCCAGCGTCATCGTCCGCGGCCTGCGCGCCGTGACCGACTTCGAATATGAATTCCAGATGGCCGGCATGAACGCCAAGCTCAAGCCGGAGATCGAAACGATCTTCCTCATGGCCTCCGAGCGCCATCAGTTCATCTCCTCGCGCTTCGTGAAGGAGATCTGCCGCCTCGGCGGCGACATCTCGCAATTCGTCTCGCCGAACGTCGCCGAACGGCTCATCGCGAGCTTTCGCAGAAGCTGATCCGTCCACCGGAGAACCGTCATGACGTCCTGGCCGCGCATCGCCGTGGGCGCCCTGATCGCGCCGCTGCTCGTGCCGGCGACCTATGCCGGGCTGGCTTGGCCGACCGGCGGCTTTTTCTCGGTCGATATCGCGCTGCAACTGGGCCAGTTCGCCTATGGCGCGGCGGTTATCGCGGTGCCGGTTTTGCTCTGGCTCGAGCGGCGCAGCCATACCACCTTGCAGAGCCATGCCATTGCCGGGTTGGCCCTCGGTGTGGCAGCGGGGGCTCTTGCCACCGGCACGCTCAATCCCTTCGTGAACCTGCAGCTGTCGGTCTTTGACGGGCTATGCGGGGCCGTCGCCTCTGCTGGATTCTGGACGATCGTCCGCCCGGATCGCGCCGGCACCTGATGGCTTCACGTTTTGGTGATCGCGTGTTTCCTTCGCCGATTTGCTGCGAAACTGAATGAACCCATTGCCTCTCGAAGGAAACCGCCATGCGCGCCCTGAAACTGCCGCTCCTCGTCCTTCTCGCTTTCTACGGCCTGTTTGCCGCCGCGCCCGCCTCGGCGCAAGAGTGGACAGCCTATACGCCGGCCGCCTTCGCCGAGGCGCAAAGCGCCGGCAAGCCCATCGTCGTCCATGTTCATGCCGCCTGGTGCCCGACCTGCCGGGCGCAATTGCCGACGCTCGACGAGTTGAAGACCGAACTGGCGCCGTCCGGCGTACGCTTCATCCGGGTCGATTTCGACAAGGACAAGGAGTTCTTGCGCGCCCATCGCGTCTCCAGCCAATCGACCATCCTGACGTTCCGCGGCGACAAGGAGACGGCCCGCAGCGTGGCGCAGACCGATCGCGCCCGCCTGCGCAGCCTGGTGCTCGGCGGCGCGCAAAGCTAGCCAGCCCGCCGGGGGACTGACGTGTCGGAATTTCTATTGGCCTATGCGGCTGGACTCGTCGTCCTGCTCAATCCCTGCGTCCTGCCGGTCCTGCCGATCCTGATCGGCTCGGCGTTGAACGAGGGGCGCTACGGCCCGGCGGCGCTGACCGCCGGCCTGGTGCTGTCGTTCTGCCTGTTCGGCTTCCTGATCCTGACCGTCGGTTTCGAGATCGGCTTGGAGCAGGAGACCGCGCGGCGGGCGGCCGCCGTCATGCTGCTCGCCGTCGGCTTGCTGCTGCTGTCGGTTCGGGCGCAAGCCGTCTTCGCGCGCCTGGCAACGCCGCTGGCGAGCGGCGGGCAGACTCTGCTCAATCGCCTGTCGGGACGCGGCCTGATCGGGCAATTCGCCATCGGCCTGCTGCTGGGGCTCGTATGGGCGCCCTGCGTCGGCCCGGTTCTCGGCGTTGCCATCGCCTCGGCGAGCCAAGGCGAGAATTTGGCCGAGGCTTTCGCCACGTTCCTGGTGTTCGGCGCTGGCGTCGCCAGCATCCTGCTGGCCTTCGCCTATGCGTCGCGCGGACTGTTGGCACTCCGCTCGGGCGGCTTGCGCGGCGCGGCGCGGTGGAGCAAGCCGCTGCTCGGCGGCATCCTTGTCGCGGTCGGACTGGCGATCCTGACGGGCTTGGACAAGATGGCGGAAAGCGCGATCCTCGCCGTCCTGCCGCAATGGTTGGTCGAGTTTACCGTCAGATTCTAAGCGCTCAGCGCGCGCGCATCGCCCGCTGGTTGGCGACCATCCGTTGCATCTCGCTCAGGCTGACGACGCCCGGCAGCATCACATCGCCGATGACGAAAGCCGGCGTGCCGTTGATACCGATGTCCTTGGCGAGGGCGTGATTGGCGGCGAGGATTTGCTCGATATCGGGCGAGCGCAATTCGAGCTGTAGCGCCGAGACGTTGATCCCGACGCTGCCGGCGATCTTGAGCACCGTCTCTTCGGTCAGCGGACTTGGCGCCGTCATCAGCGCCTCGTGGAACGCCGAATAATAGGAACTGCTGCGGGCAGCGACGGCGGCGCGCGCGGCAATCAGCGATTCGGGCCCGAGGATGGGAAATTCCTTATAGACCACGCGCAGGTTCGGATCGGATTTGATCAGGGCGTTGACGGTCGCCATGGCCTCGCGGCAATAGGGGCAGCGGTAATCTGAGAACTCGACCAGCGTCACGTCGCCGCGCGGATTGCCGCCGACAGCGGAGTTGCCGTCCTGCTCGAGCGCCACGCGATTGGCGGCGACGGCTTGGCTGGCGCGCATCTGCTCCATCTGGCCTTGGCGCGCCTGCATCGCCTGCAGCGCCTCGACGACCATCTCGGGATTGCTGCGCAACGCCTCGGCGACGGCGGCGCTCACGCGCGCCTTGTCGGCCAGCGCGTCATCGGCGCGCGGCGCCGGCCACAAGAGGACGATCAGCAGAAGCCCGATGGTCACGCCGAGGATCGCGTAGATGATCCGGGGGGACTCCAAGAACGCCTTGAAACTCACGGCTTCAACTCCTCGACGCCGGCATCGCTGGCGGCCAACTGGGGACATGGAACATGGCCCCTTGGGCCATGCAGAACGGCCTCTAAATATAGTATTTTTCCGGGAACGAGGCGAACCCGCAAGCGGCCGGATGCGCCCCAATCGCTTAAAATGCATGAGAAAACCGCCCCTGCGGTAGGGATATGCCCGATATCCCCGAAAACCCCGTCCTTCCCGGGGCCCTAGATCTGGGTGACGTGCGGTAAGCCGGTTGACCCTTCGCGGAGCGCCGCATATGGTGCGCCGCGCCGAGCTCGTAGCTCAGTCGGTAGAGCATCTGACTTTTAATCAGAGGGTCATGGGTTCGAATCCCATCGAGCTCACCATTTCCAGCGTGAGACCACGCGGCGTTCGGCCCGCCGCATTAAAAAAGCCCGCTCACCAGAGCGGGCTTTTTTAATCTAAAGTCGCGGCGGATCAGCTCATGCGCTGATAATTGCCGGTACTGCCGATGGTCGGATTCGGGCGGCGCGAGAGCATCGGCGCCGGCGCGGCCTTCTTGCGCCGGGTGATGCCCATCTCCGGCGAAATATCATCCATCGTCAGGCCTTCGATCATGCCCATGACGGCGTGGCGGGCGCGCGACAGGCGCGAGCGGACGGTGCCGACCGGCACGCCCGTGACCTTGGCGGCCTCTTCGTAGCTCATGTCTTCCAGCGCCACGAGGATCAGGGTGATGCGCTGCTCTTCCGGCAAGCGGGCGAGGGCGACTTCCAGTTCGCCAAGCTGCAGGGCGGCGATCTGGTTCGGGCTTGTATAGAGTCCGCTTAAGCGCTCCTCGGCCATCTCGTTCGACTCGCGCTCGCGCTTGAGCTTGCGGGTGCTGTCGATGAAGGCATTATGAACGATGGTGAGGAGCCAGGCGCGCAGGTTTGTGCCTTGCTCGAAGCGGTCGAAGTTGGCGACCGCGCGCATCAATGCGTTCTGCACCAGATCGTCGGCGTCGGCGGCGTTGCGCGTCAGGGCGCGGGCGTAGCGGCGAAGATAGGGAATTTCCGGAACGAGGAGATTGGTGTCTTTCGACGACGTCTTGTTCTCGATCTGCTGGTCCATGGCATTACCCCCTGGGCATCCTGTTGTTCGATGACCAAAGGATGCCCAACCGACGTGCGCCGGGCCTGTGTCGAAAGGCGGGAAAGCTGTGGCAAAGGTGGGACAAAAGTCCTGGAACCGTTCCCAAGCTAGCCGCAAGAGTTCTTATCTAGAAGAGTTCGATAAACCCATGAAATGAGGCTTGGCGAGCTTTCCCAAGAATTTTGCCGAAGCGCGTGAGGCGGGGGCAAAAAACGGCGCGCGATGGGACTTTCTCTAGCGGCGAAAAATTTACGCCACCACCGGCGCGAGCAGGCTTTCGTCGTCGTTGCGGAAATTGCCGACGGCGGGGCCGATGCGATAGGCGTCCATGATGAAGGTCGGGCAGGGCGCGAGCAGCTCCACGGACGGCCTGTCGAGCCAGGCGCTGGCCGATTCCTCGTCGGGGAAGATCACCGGCATGCGGTCATGCACCGGGCGCACCAGATCATTGGCCGCCGTGGTGACGATGGTGAAGCTTTCGACCGGATCGCCTTGCGCCGGCCGCCAGACATCCCACAAGCCGGCCATGGCGAAGGCTTCGCCGTCTTGCCGCAGAAAGCGCCAGGGCAGCTTGTCTTTGCCGGCCTTCTGCCATTCGTAAAAGCCGTCGGCGAGGACGAGGCAGCGCCGCCGCTCGAAGGCCTGCTTGAAGCTGGCCTTTTCGCCGAGCGTCTCGGCGCGGGCATTGATCAGCGGCGCACCGACGATCTCTTTCGACCAACTCGGCACCAAACCCCAGCGCAGCAGGGCGATTTCGCGCGCGCCTTCGGCGTCGAGGCGCAGCACGGGGGCCTGCTGCGTCGGCGCGATGTTGTAGCGCGGCTGCAGATTGCTTTTCGGCGCGCGCGCCTTGAAGCGGCGGGCGATCTCGGCGGGGGCTTTGGTCTGGGAATAGCGGGCGCACATGAGGAGAACATTATGAGAACATAGGGCCGGCCGGGTCAACGCTTTTACCGGACAAGACGCCCGCATTTTGCAGCCCAGCCATTCCGTTTTCCGATAGACCCATAACTATTTCTTGGTTTCGTTCGGGGGCACTATCGGTTAGGCCTATGCCGCGCGCGGCCTGGGGTTTGCAGGACTGCGCCGTCTCCGTTGCCTCGCCTGACGCATGGCCCGCCGCGCGAAGCTTATCACCCGCTTTTAGTCCCAAGGACGTTTCATGCACGTTGATACCACTTACCTCATCACGGCGGTCATCGCCCTGGTGATCGCCGGCGCGTTTGCCGGGTTCTTGTCCGGTCTGCTCGGCGTCGGCGGCGGCATCGTCACGGTGCCGGTGATGTTCGAAATCTTCCGCCTTCTCGAAGTCGATTCCGAGGTTCGCATGCATGTCGCGGTGGCGACGTCGCTCGCCACCATCATCCCGACCTCGCTCATGTCGGGACGATCTCATCACAAGCGAGGCGCCCTCGACTTCAGTTTGATCAAACTGATCGGCCCCTCGGCCCTGGTCGGGGTCGTGATCGGCGCCGCCATCGCCGATCATTTGAAGGGCGAGGTGCTGACCGCCGTGTTTGGTGGCGTCGCCCTGATCGTCTCGCTTTACATGTTCTTCCGCCGCGACAGCTGGCGGCTCGGCCAAGAATTTCCACGCGGCGTCGGCGGCGCGGCGATCGGCAGCGTCACCGGATTCATCTCGACCCTGATGGGCATCGGCGGCGGCACCCTCGGCGTGCCGGCCATGAGCCTGTTCAACGTGCCGGTGCACCGCGCGGTCGGCACCGCCTCGGCGCTCGGCCTCATTATCGGCGTGCCCGGCGCCATCGGCTATATCATCGCCGGCTGGAACACGCCGAATCTGCCGCCCTTCAGCATCGGCTACGTCAACGTCCTGGCGGCCGTGCTGTTGCTGCCGACGATTCTCGCCGTCGTGCCCTACGGCGCGAAGGTGGCGCACAGCATCAGCAAGACGGCCCTGCAGCGCGCCTTCGGCGTCTTCCTGCTGCTCACGGCTGCCCGCATGCTGAGCAGCCTGCTCTAGGCCGCGCTTCCGGCTCCTGCGAATGGCCCGGGGCGCAAATCTCGGGCCATTTGCTTTCGGGTCCATGCTCCTTACAATGGCCGCTCACCGCAAGGAGTAGAGCCGCGTGACCATGGAGCCCGACGACCTGACGCCGCCGCCTGTAAGCCCGCAGAGCGCCATTCAGCAGATGCACGCCAATCGGCGGCCCGGGTTCTTCGGCCGCTTGCGCACCTGGCTGTTCGCCGGCGTGCTGGTCACCGCGCCGATCGTCATCACCTTCTACCTGATCTGGTGGGTGATCCATTTCATCGACGCGACCGTCGTGCCGATGATTCCGCTGCGCTACCAGCCGGAAACCTACCTGAAATTCGGCGTGCCCGGCCTCGGCCTGCTGATCGTGCTGATCGTGCTGATCGTCATCGGCGGACTGACCACCAGCCTGCTCGGACGCTTCTTCCTCAATCTCAGCGACCGCATCTTCGCCCGCATGCCGGTGGTGCGCGGCATATACGGCGCGACCAAGCAGGTGTTCGAGACGATCTTCTCGAGCCAGGGCAATGCCTTCCGCGGCGTCGTGCTGATCGAATTCCCGCGCACCGGCGCCTGGTCGCTGGGCTTCATTACCGCGACAACGACCGGCGAAATCGCCGATCATGCGGCAGCGCCGCTGGTCAACGTCTTCGTGCCGACGACGCCGAACCCGACCTCGGGCTATCTGCTGTTCGTGCCGAAGAAGGATGTGATCGAATTGCAGATGACGGTCGAGGAGGGGATCAAGATGATCGTCTCCGGCGGTATCGTCACTCCGGTCGACCGCGCCGCGCTGGCCAACAAGCGCGACTGGCGCTGAGAGCTTAACCAGACCGCGCCGTCAGCACCGCCGCGTCCCGCTCGAACAGATAGAGCAACACGCGCAAGGCCTCGCCGCGCGGGCCTTGCAACTGCGGATCGAGCGCCATGATCAAGGCCGCGTCGTCGCGCGCCGCCGCCAGCAATTCGCCATGGACGGCGAGATCGGCGAGGCGGAAACGCGGCAGGCCGCTTTGCTTGGTGCCGAGCAGTTCGCCGGCGCCGCGCAGGCGGAGATCCTCCTCGGCGATGACGAAGCCGTCGTCGGTTTCGCGCAGAATTTTCAGGCGCGCCTTGGCCGTCTGGGTCAGCGGCTTGGCGTAAAGCAGCAGGCAGCTCGCCGCCTTGTCGCCGCGCCCGACCCGGCCGCGCAACTGATGCAGCTGCGCCAGGCCGAAGCGCTCGGCATGTTCGATCACCATGATGGTCGCCGCCGGCACGTCGACGCCGACCTCGATCACCGTGGTGGCGACGAGCAATTGCGTGCGGCCCTCGACGAAAGCCGACATGGCGGCGTCCTTCTCGGCGGCCTTCATGCGGCCATGGACCAGCCCGACGCGTTCGCCGAAAATCTCCGACAGCGCCTTATGGCGATCCTCGGCGGCGGCCATGTCGGACAATTCCGATTCCTCGACCAGCGGACAGACCCAGAAGACCTGCTCGCCGGCATCGAGCGCGCGTCGCACGCCGACGATCACTTCATCCATCCGGTCGAGCGCGACGACGCGCGTGTCGACCGGCTTTCGCCCGGCGGGCTTCTCGGTGAGGCGCGACACGTCCAGATCGCCATAGGCGGTCAGCGTCAGCGTGCGGGGAATCGGCGTCGCCGACATGACCAGCACGTCGGTCGCCTTGCCCTTGGAGGTCAGCGCCAGGCGCTGATCGACGCCGAAGCGATGCTGTTCGTCGACAACGACGAAGGCGAGGTCCTTAAAGGCGACGTCGTCCTGGATCAAGGCATGGGTACCGATGACGACATCGACGCGGCCCTCAGCCAGGTCTTCGAGCAGCTTGGCGCGCGGCAGGCCTTTGTCGCGCCCCGTCAGCAAGCGCAGCTGAATCCCGGCGGCCTTGGCCAGCGGCTCGATGGTGGCGAAATGCTGACGAGCGAGAATTTCCGTCGGCGCCAACAGCGCCGCCTGCGCGCCCGCCTCGACCGCCGCCGTCATGGCCAGGAAGGCGACCACGGTCTTGCCGCTGCCGACGTCGCCCTGCAGCAGGCGCAGCATGCGCGACGGTGCCGCCATATCGGCGGTGATCTCCGAGAGTGAGGCTTCCTGCGACTTGGTCAGCTTGAAGGGCAGGGCGGCCAGCACCTTGCGGCGCAGCGCGCCGTTGCCCTGCGCGCCGGTGGAACGCCCGCGCTGGCGCCGCATATGGGCGCGCGAGATGGCGAGGGCCAGCTGATTGGCCAGCAGTTCGTCATAGGCGAGCCGCGTGCGGACCTGCGTATCGAGATTCAAATCCATGGCGCGCTCGGGCGCATGAGCGGCGAGCAGCGAGTCCTTCCAGGACATCCAGCCGTTCTTTTTCTTCCAGGCCGGATCGTGCCATTCGGGCAGGTTGGGCAGGCGGTCGAGCGCGGCGCGAACCGCTTTGGCGACGACCTTGGGCGTCAGCCCGGCGCTCAGCGGATAGACCGGCTCGACGGCGGCGAGGCTATCTTTATTCTCCAAGGTCGCCACATGATCGGGATGGCTCATCTGCGCCTCGCCGCGGAAGCGCTCGACCTTGCCGCTGATGATGCGCACGGCGCCGACCGGCAGCAGCTTCTCCAGGTAGTCGGGCCGGGCGTGGAAGAACACCAAAGTGATCGCGCCGGTTTCGTCGGAGCAGAGCACCCGGTAGGGCAGGCGGCGGTTGGGCGAGGGAAAATGCTTGTCGACGCGCACGGTCAGGGTGGCGATGCCGCCCTCCGGCGCTTCGGCGACCTTGGGGGCGAAGCGGCGGTCGATCAGCCCGCTCGGCAGATGCCAGCAGAGATCGACGACATGGGGTCCGGCCAGCTTCTCGACCAGCTTGCCAAGGCGCGGCCCCAGCCCCGGCAAGGCCGTGACTTCGGCGAACAGCGGATTGAGGATCTCGGGGCGCATCGGTCGGGCTGATACGTCAAAGGGTTAGCGGGCTGCTGACAGCGCCCCTGGAAGGACTTATACCCTAGCAGCCTCCCGCCTGTCCGTCAGACCCTGTCCGCACGGCCGGCGGGCGACCCGATTCGTGTCCCAGGAACCCCATGTCCGACCTCGACCCCCCACCTGATCCCCATGAAATTCGCCGCAAGCGGCTGCTCTATCTCAGCCAGCACCGCGGCATGAAGGAGGCCGACATCTTCATCGGCCGCTTCGCCGCCGCCCATCTGCCGGCCATGGACTTGGCGCAGTTGGAGCGCTTCGAGCGTTTGCTCGACGAGGAGGATGCCGATCTGATGGACTGGCTGATGGGCAAATACCCGGTGCCGGACGACATCCAGAGCGACGTATTCACCCTCCTGCAACAGTTTAAGTTGACCTAGTTAGTCGATTGAAAAACCTACTTGAACTTCTGAAGTCTTCCGGTCCCATCGCGGTCGGCGGCGCGCCCCAGGGCGCTGAAGCCTTGCTGCTCGCCCGCATCCTGCCGGACTTGGCCAAGCTGACGGCCATGGGAGATGTGGGCCGGGCGGCCGATCTGGTCCATGTCGCGACCGACGATGCCGCCATGGCGCGCATGGCCGAGGCCCTGGCCTTCTTCCTGCCGGAGATCGAGGTCATCGGCCTCCCGGCCTGGGATTGCCTGCCCTATGACCGGGTGTCGCCCAACAGCCAGATCGTCAGCCGGCGCATCGATGGCCTGATCAAGCTGGCGGAGCCGCGTGCCGCCGGATCGGCCCCGCGTATCGTCATCACCACAGTCAATGCGCTGTTGCAGCGGGTGCCGCTCCCGGCGCTCCTCCAAGGCGCGCGCTTCGCCGCCAAGACCGGTGATTCCATCGATCTCGACAAGCTGACTGCCTTCCTCGAAGCCAACGGTTACGGTCGCAGCGACACCGTCATGGAGCCGGGCGAATATGCCCTGCGCGGCGGCATCATCGACGTCTATCCCGCCGGCAACCGCGAGCCGCTGCGGCTCGACCTGTTCGGCGACGTGCTAGAGCGCATCCGCAGCTTCGATCCGATGAGCCAGCGCTCGACCGGCAACATGGCGAGCTTCGACCTCAAGCCGGTCAGCGAGGTGCTGCTCAATCCAGACTCGATCGCCCGCTTCCGCTCGGGCTATCGCGACATCTTCGGCACCGCCGGCGATAACGATCCGCTCTATGAGGCGATCAGCGCCGGCCGCCGCCATGTCGGCATGGAACATTGGCTGCCGTTGTTTCAGCCCGAATTGGCGACGATCTTCGACTATGTGCCCGGCGTGCCGGTGACGCTGGA
>CAMAVH010000075.1 GCA_945861615.1 Rhizobium sp. Q54
GCCGGCGCGCCGCGCCTTGGGCGTCACGCGAATATGGAGGCTGACGCCCGTCGCGGTCCGCCGGTAACAGGCCCCCGTCACGCGCCGACCATTAGGCCTGGACCGTCACGCGCCTCACGTCGGCCAATATTCGATCAGCAGACGGCTGAGGAAATAGATCAGCAGGATGAGGACGACCGGCGACAGATCGATGCCGTTCATCGTCGGCAGCACGCGGCGGATCGGCCGCAGCACCGGCTCGGTGATGCGGTCGAGGAAATCGGTGACCGCATAGACGAAGCGGTTGTGCGTGTTGATCACATTGAAGGCGATGAGCCAGCTCAAGACGACCCAGGCGACGAGCAAATAGCTGTAGAGCCGCAAAACCAGCAGAATGAGATCCAGCAGGGCGTTCATCGCATCCTCTCTCTTGGCGCCGCGGCCGGCTTGGCCGTCGGCGTCCCCCGGTCCCTGCAGCGCCAGCGAGGGGCGAGCAGGAGCCGTCATGACGTTGGCCGCCAAGCCTTTGAAAATCAACGCGGGCGCGGCAGTCGATGGCGGCAACCCTAGCCGTGCCGCCGGGACGGCGCAAGGCCGCCCCGGCCCCGCAAGGGGGGCCGGCCACTTTTCGCCAGATCATTGTGATGATTGGGAAACAGGGCGAAAAAACCGCGCCGACTGAGCCTTGCGGGGCACTTGACAGGGGCGGGGGCCGCACACATTATCCGCCCCTCGCGAAGCCGCCCCTTCTGGGTCGTCCGGCCTCGCACCCGGGATATGGGGCCGTAGCTCAGCTGGGAGAGCGCCGCGTTCGCAATGCGGAGGTCAGGAGTTCGATCCTCCTCGGCTCCACCATCCTCTTCCCCTATTACATCCGCACTTTCTTGTTCTCGCCGAGATCGGGGCGCTCGCCGGTCATGGCGGCGGCGGCCATTTTCATCGAGGCGATGATGTGATTTTCGCCGTCCCAATATTCGGCATCGACCGGCGTGACCTTGAGCAGGCGGATGTTGGGATCGTCGGCGCTGTCCCACCAAGCCTTGGCCGCGAGCGACCAGAGCTCCTTGATCTTGGCGCGGTCGTTGCTCACGGCGGCATGGCCGCTGACGCTGACGTAATCGTCGCCGTCGTCATCCGAGAAGGCGAGGCAGACATTGGGGTTGGCGACGATCTCGTCGTCCTTATGGCGGCGTTCGTCGGTCAGGAAGTAGACCGCGTTCTCCGCCGGCGCGAGATGCACGGCCATCGGCCGTGCGCGAATGGCGGTTCCATCTTGGGTGGCGAGCATGCAGATGCGATAGCGGTTCATCAGCCGCCAAATCCGTTCGGCCCCGTCGCGGTTCTCGGTTGGCGTGGTCATATCCTGCGCTCCTCTGCTATTGCGCCTGCGGCGATGCTCTTGTGAAGCGAACGCCTTGCGTTGCGCGCCGTTCCGGACCAGCGCCAGCCCCGCCTTGGCCGGTTCCGGCGAACCTGCTAAAAGAGCGCCTCGGCGCGAGTGCCGACCCTTCCGTTCCGCGCCCCCGCAGGGTGATCCCGTGGCCAACTCCGCCGTCCGCCGATCCGTTCCGCGCCGCGCCGGCTTTGCCCGCAGCGAGGACCTGCGCATCGGCGGGTCCGTGGTCCGCGCGTTGCCCTGGGATGCCGACCTGCTCGCGCTGCACCGTCTCGATCCGCTGCGCTATCCGCATTTGCTCGAAAGCGCGGCGCGCGGCCTGGCCTCATCCGGCAATCGCCACGACATCCTCTTCGCCTTTCCCGGCGAGACGGTCATCAAGCAGGAAGGAACGCCCGCGCCCGGCTTTCTCGCGGCGTTCGACGCGGCCTTTCAAGCCGAGAGCATCGCCCGCACCGACGACAGCGCGCTGGCCGGCCTGCCCTTTCGCGGCGGCTGGTTCGTCTATCTCGGCTATGAGCTGGCCGGCGAGATCGAGCCGACGCTGCGCTTGCCGCCAGCGCAACCGGGCGAGCCTGCCGCGGCGCTACCCGTCGCCTGCGCCATGCGCGTGCCGGCCGCCGTGCTGCGCGACCGCGAGGCCGGCACGCTCACGCTGATCGCCGAGGAGGATCACGCCGACCTGCTGGATCTGATGGAACAGGATATCGCCGCCTTGGCCGAGGCGCCGGCGGCTCTGCCGATTCTGCTCGACGGCGCCTTGACCGAAGACGATCCGGCGCGCCATCTCGCGGCGGTCGCGACGGTGCGCGACTATATTTTCGCCGGCGACGTCTTCCAGGCCAATCTATCGCGCGCTTGGCGCGGGCGCTTGCAGCCCGGCGCGAGTCATGCCGATCTTTATGACGCGCTGCGCCAACGCAATCCGGCGCCCTTTGCCGCGCTGGCGACCTTCGGGGATGCGGCCATCGTGTCGTCGTCGCCCGAGCGCCTGCTGCGCGTGCGGGGAGATCTCATCGACACGCGGCCGATCGCCGGCACGCGGCCGCGCGGGGTCGGCGAGACGGCCGACGCGGCGCTGTCGGCGGAATTGATCGCCCATCCGAAAGAGCGCGCCGAGCACATCATGCTGGTCGATCTCGAGCGCAACGACCTGTCGCGCGTTTGCCGGCCCGGCAGCGTCGTCGTCGACGAGATGATGGCGGTCGAAAGCTATGCCCATGTCCATCACATCGTCTCCAATGTGCAAGGACGCTTGCAGCCGGGCGTGACGCCGGGCCGGATTATCGCGGCGCTGTTTCCCGGCGGCACCATCACCGGCTGCCCCAAGGTGCGCTGCATGGAAATTCTCGCTGAGCTGGAAGGCGTGGCGCGCGGGCCCTACACCGGCTCGCTCGGTTATGTGAACCGCGACGGCGACATGGATTTCAACATTCTGATCCGCACCATGCTGCGCGTTGGCGACGATATCGAGTTTCGCGCCGGCGGCGGCATCGTCGCCGATTCGATCCCCGCGCGCGAATTGGCCGAAACCCGCGCCAAGGCGCGCGGCCTGCTGCGCGCGCTGAACAGCGATGATCGCGCGCCATGACGGATGTCCTGATCAACGGCCTGCCGGGCGATGCTGCCAGCGAGATGGCCATCAGTCCGTTGGACAGGGGCCTGGCCTATGGCGACGGCGTCTTTCGCACCCTGGCGGTGAGCGGCGGCAAGCCGGAGTTCTGGCCTCAGCATATGGCCAAGCTGGCGGCCGATTGCGCCGCGCTCGGCATTCCCGCGCCCGACGCGGCGCTGCTGGCGGCCGACGCGCAAGCGCTGCTGCGGGGCAGCGGCCAGGCGGTGCTCAAGATCATCGTCACGCGCGGCGTCGGCGGACGCGGCTACAAGCCGCCCGACGCGCCGACGCCGACGCGCATCGTGATGCGCGCGCCCTGGCCGGCCTATACGCCCGAGATGGCGACTGACGGCGTCGCCCTGCGCCTGTGCGAGACGCGACTCGGGCTGCAGCCGAGACTCGCCGGCGTGAAGCATCTCAATCGGCTTGAACAGGTGCTGGCGCGGGGCGAATGGACCGATCCGGCGATCGCCGAGGGCCTGATGCTGGACAGCGACGGGCGCGTCATCGAAGGCGTCATGAGCAATCTGTTCGTCGTCAAGGACGGCGAGGTGACGACGCCCGATCTCACGCGCTGCGGCGTCGCCGGCATCACGCGCGGGCTGTTGCTCGAATCGGCGCGCATCGCCGATCTGACCTTGAGCGAGCTGCGCGGCGCCGACGAATTGTTCCTGACCAACAGCCTGATCGGGCTCTGGCCGGTGCGCCAGTTCGACGGCACGGCCTTTGAGATCGGGCCGGTGACGCGGCGCTGGGCGGCGGCGCTCGCCAAGCTGCGCGAGAAGAGCCGCGACGAGTTTCCCGCTTAGGGCGCTGGCGCGCGCCTATTGTTGTCTCGAGGCCTCGATCTCGGCGATGCGCTCCTTGAGGCTGGCGAGCCAGGGCGGCATGTCGCCGCCCTCCATTTCCGTTTCGGCGATCAGCGCTTTCCAATCGGCCACCGCGGCGCGCGGATCGCCGTCCTGCATTTTGGCGAAAGCGAGGAAGTAGCGCGCGCGCGCATTGCGCGCGTCATAGCCGATCGCCTTGCCGAAGGCGGCGCGGGCTTCCGGCGTGATCTCGCCGTCCGCCGCCTGCGTCAGCAATTCGCCGAAGGCCGCCATGCTCTCGGCGGCATCCTGCGCCAAATCCGGTTCCTGGTCGAACAGATCGCCGGCCGTCGCCTGGGCCTTGAGCGCGTCTTCGATGCGCCCCAGGCGGACATAGGCGCGCGCCAGCAGCACCCAGCCACGCAAGTCGTCGGGGTTCTCGGCGAGCCGCGCCTCGACCTGGCCGATCAGATCGGCGACCTGGGCCTCGCGGGCGGCATCGGCCTCGCGGTCGGCGGCACGGTCGGCGAAGCTGATCTGCGGCATGCCCGGCGTGCCGCGATCGAGATAGATCAGCAGCGCCGCCGGCGCGAGGATGAGGGCGAGGATCGCGGTCCAGCGCCAGGCGTTGGACCGTGCCAGCCCGGCGGGGGGCTTATCATGGACCGCACCCTCTGGATTCATATCCGCGGCGAGCAGGCGCCGCTCGATCTCGAGCCGAGCCGATTGCGCCGCTGCGCCGTCGAGCGCGCCGCGCGCCACGTCCCGTTCAAGTTCGCGCAACTGGTCCTTATAGACGGCGATGTCGTAATCGGCGCGCCGCGCCGGCGCCGGCCGATGCAGGAACAGCGGCAAGACGATGACGGCGAGCGCGCCGGCGGTGAGCGCGGCGAGGATGAGCGCGAGGATCATGCCCCGTCCTTATGCCGGGGATCGCGATCCTTGAGCAGCGCCGCCAGCTGGGCGCGCTCATCGTCGGTCAAGGCATCGAGTTCCGCGTCGGCGGCTTTGCGCCGCCTGAGGCCGAGGACGATGCCGCCGGCGCCGATCAGCAGCAGCGCCGCCGGACCGAACCACAGGGCCCAGGTGACCGGCGTGACGGGCGGCTTGAGCAGGACGAAATCGCCGTAGCGCGCGGTGAGGAAGGCGATCACCTGTGCGTCGCTGTCGCCGGCGGCCAGCCGCTCGCGCAACAGGATGCGCAGATCGCGCGCCAGATCGGCGTCCGAATCGTCGATCGACTGATTCTGGCAGACCAGGCAGCGCAGGCCCTTGCTGAGATCGCGGGCGCGCGCTTCGAGCGCCGGGTCGGCCAGCACCTCGTCGGGCTGCAGGGCGCGCGCGCTGTTCGTCGGCGCGACGGCGCCCGTCAGGGCGAGAAGCAGGGCGAGGATGGCGAGACGGCGCGTCATTTCTCCAGCGTCCGGATCATCGGCAGGATCGTCGTTTTCACGTCGTGGTCCATCAAGGGGCCGACATGCTTGTGGCGGATGCGGCCATCGTTGTCGACGAGGAAGCTTTCCGGCACGCCATAGACGCCCCAGTCGATGGCGGTGCGCCCGGTATCGTCGCGGCCGATCCGGCTGAAGGGATTGCCGAGCTCGGCGAGCCAGGGCACGACGTCCTGCGGCTTGTCCTTGTAGTTGATGCCGACGATGCGCACGCCCTGCTTGGCGAGTTGCATCAGCAGCGGATGTTCGGCGCGGCAGGGCACGCACCAGGAGGCGAAGACATTGACCAGCGTCACGCCCTGGCCCTTGAGATCGCCAGAGGAGAGGCCGCCATCGTCGCGCCCCGGGATCGGTTTGAGCGCGAAGGACGGCGCCTCCTGATTGATCAGCGGGGACGGGATGATATCCGGACGGAGATAAAGCCCGACGCCGAAGGCGGCGGCGAGAAGCGCGAAGGCGATGACCGGAATGAGGAAGACGATCTGATAGCGGCGTAGGCGGAGCCTCATGCTTTCACCGCTTGCGTCGCACGAACGCCGGAGCGGGTGGGCGCGCCGACGCGATGGCGCCGGTCGGTCAGCGAGATCAGGCCGCCGAGCGCCATCAACACGGCGCCGACCCAGATCCACGGCACCAGCGGATTGTGATAGAGCCGGATCACCCAGCCGCCATCCGTATTCTCGCTGCCGGCTTGCGGGGCGGCGGGATCGCCGAGTACGGCGTAAAGATCGGCGAAGCCCGTGGTGTGGATCGCCGCTTCGGTCGTCGTCGTCTGCTGCACGGTGAAGAAGCGCTTTTCCGGCGTCAGCGTGGCGACGAGCTTGCCGCCGTAGGTCGCGCTGAGAATGGCGCGGCGCGCGCGATAGTTCGGCCCGTCATATTCGCCGACCTGTTCGAGCCTGATGCTGTAGCCGGCGATATCGACGCTCTCGCCCGGCTTCATCACGCCGATATGTTCGGCATGCCAGGCGCTTGAGGCGGTGATGCCGGCGACGACGAGACCGAGCGCGCCATGGGCCACCGCCGCGCCGATCGCCGAGCGCGGCAGGCCGCCCAGGCGGCGCAGGCTGTCGCCGAACGGCAGGCGGAACATGCGGATGCGCTCGGCGATATCGACGAAGGCGCCGGCGACGAGCCAAGCGGCGATGGCGAGGCCGGCGAGCGCCAAGGCAGGGCCGCCCTTGATGGCGAAGACGATGCCGGCGATGACGATGGCGGCGAGGAAGGCGAACTTCAGGCGGCCCAAGGCGCCGGCGAGGTCGGCACGCTTCCAGGCCATCAAGGGCGCCACGACCATGACCAGCAGCGCCGGCGTCATCAGCGGCAGGAAGGTGGCGTTGAAGTAAGGCGCGCCGACGGAGACCTTGGGGCCGTTCAGCGCGTCGAGGAACAGCGGATAAAGTGTGCCGAGGAACACCGTGGCGCAGGCCGTGGCGAGCAGCAGGTTGTTGAGCACCAGCGCGCCCTCGCGCGAGATCGGCGCGAACAGGCCGCCGGCCTTCAGCGTCGGCGCGCGCAGGGCATAGAGCGTCAGCGCGCCGCCTGCCGTGAGAATGAGAATGCCGAGGATGAACAGGCCGCGCGCCGGATCGCTGGCGAAGCTATGCACCGAAGTCAGCACGCCCGAACGCACCAGGAAAGTGCCGATCAGGCTCATGACGAAAGCGAGGATGGCGAGCAGCACCGTCCAGCTTTTCAGCGCGTCGCGCTTTTCGACGACGATGGCCGAATGCAGCAGCGCCGTGCCGGCGAGCCAGGGCAGCAGCGAGGCGTTCTCGACGGGATCCCAGAACCAGAAGCCGCCCCAGCCCAATTCGTAATAGGCCCACCAGCTGCCGAGCGCGATGCCGACGGTCAGCGCGCACCAGGCGGCCAGCGTCCAGGGCCGCACCCAGCGCGCCCAGGCGGCATCGACGCGGCCTTCGATCAGCGCCGCGACGGCGAAGGCGAAGGCGACCGAGAAGCCGACATAGCCGAGATAAAGGAAAGGCGGATGGAAGGCGAGACCGGGATCCTGCAGCACCGGGTTCATGCCCTTGCCGTCGAGCGGCGGCGGGAAGACGCGCAGGAACGGATTGGACGTGAACAGGATGAAGGCGAGGAAGGCGGCGCCGATCATGCCCTGAATGCTGAGGACGCGGGCGCGCAAGGACGGCGGCAGATTGCCGCCGCGCGCCGCCACCAGCGCGCCGAACAGCGCGAGGATCAGCACCCACAGCACCATCGAACCTTCGTGATTGCTCCATACGCCGGTGATTTTGTAGAGCAGCGGCTTGGCCGAGTGCGAATTCTGCACGACGTTGATGACGGTGAAGTCCGACACGACGAAGGCTTGCGTGAGCATCGCGAAGGCGAGGGCGACGAAGGCGAATTGGCCGAGCGCGGCGCTCGGGCCGACCGCCATCAGGGGCGCGGAATTTCGCGCCGCGCCGTAAAGCGGCAGCACCGATTGCGCGACGGCGATGACGAGCGCGAGTACGAGCGCGTAATGGCCGATTTCGGCGATCATGGCGCGCTCTCCGGGGCGAAGGGATGCGTCGGCGGCGCCTCGCCTTCCTTCCAGCGGCCGGATTTCTTCAGGGCCTCGGCGACCTCGGGCGGCATGTAGGTCTCGTCATGCTTGGCCAGCACTTCATTGGCGCGAAAGCCGCCGTCGCCAGCCAGCGTGCCTTGCGCGACCACGCCCTGGCCTTCGCGGAACAGGTCGGGCAGCAGGCCGCGATAGGTCACGGCGATGCTCTGCGTCAGGTCGGTGATGCGAAAGCGCACGTCCTGGCCGTTCTTCTCCAGGCTGCCGGGCTCTACCAGCCCGCCGATGCGCACGCGGCGGTCCGGCGCTGGCGGCTTGGCCGCAAGCTCGCTCGGCGAATAGAAGAACACCAGGCTCTCCTGAAAAGCGGTGAGCACCAGGGCGGTCGCGCCGCCGAGCGCCAAGAGCGCGCCGAGGGCGAGCGCCAGCCGCTTGCGCCTTCGCGCCTTTGCCGAGGACAGCGACTTGGCGGCCATCAGCCGCCGTCCCCTCTGCCGTCTTCGGCGACGAGCGGATCGGCCGGCTTGGCGCCGCGCGGCAACTGCAGATGCGCCAAGGCGCGCTCATGGGCGATGACGGCGCGCAGGCTGGCGGCGAACAGGCCGAGCAGCACGACGGCGGCCAGGCCATAGGCCGGCCAGACGTAAATGCCGTAACCGCCGAGATCGAGAGTCATGCTGCCGCCCGTCTTCCTGCAAATTCCGCGTCGCGCATCGCGACGCGTTTATTTCAACGTTTTGAGATAGGCGATGACGTTTTCGACGTCGTCGTGTTTCTTGAGGCCGGCGAAGACCATGCGGTTGCCGGGGATGAAGCCCTTGGGATCGGCGAGATATTTTTTCAGATTGTCCTCGGTCCAGGTCAGACCGCTCTTCTGCATGGCCGGCGAATAGGTTTTGAAGCCTGCGGCGCTCGCCGCCTTGCGGCCGACGATGCCGTGCAGGCTCGGGCCGAGGCCGTTCTTGCCGGCATCGACGCTGTGGCAGGCGCGGCATTGCGCGAAGGTCTTCTGACCGGCGGCGGCGTCGCCGTCGGCGCGCGCCGGCGCGGCAAACATTAGCACGGCGGCGGACAGCAGCATCGGCGCTAAAAATTGGGTGGCTTTCATCACGCTCTCCTCTACGTCTGTAACTTACTCTTTAACTTACGATCTTATTCAGGGGCAGGATCAATCGCGCTCGGCGGCGAGAAGTTGCAGGCTGCGCAGCTTGCGCCGCGCCAGTTCGGCGCGCGCGCGCAAGATCAGAAGGCACAGGAAATATCCGAGAAAGGCCCCGGCCATGAGTAACAGCGGCGTGAGCATCGAGGGATCGATGGCGGACCCGCCGATGCGCGAGATGCTGGCCGGCTGATGCAGCGTGCTCCACCAATCGACGGAGAATTTCACCACCGGCAAATTGACCACGCCGACCAGCGCCAGCACGGCGGCGGCGCGCGCGCCGCGCGTCGCATCGTCGAAGGCGTGAGTCAGCGCCATATGGCCGAGATAGAAGAAGAATAGCACCAGCACGGAGGTCAGGCGCGCATCGCCCCAGGCCCACCAGGTGCCCCAGGTCGGCTTGCCCCACAGCGATCCGGTGGCGAGCGCGATCAGCGTGAAGCCGGCGCCGATCGGCGCGGCGGATTTCGCCAGCACTTCGGCAAGCGGATGTTTCCACACCAGCAGCAGCAGCGCGAAGACCGCGAGCGCCGCATAGGTCATCAGCGCCATCCAGGCGGCCGGCACATGGATGTACATGATGCGCACGCTGTCGCCCTGCTGGTAGTCCGGCGGCGAGGCGAAAAAGGCGTAATAGAGCCCGGCGGCGAACAGGCCGAGCGTGATCAGCGAAAGCCAGGGCAACAGCGCGTTGGCGATGCGCAGGAAGCGGGCGGGATTGGCGAGGAATTGCATGAGCTTATTCTAACGCCAGTTTGAGCGCGGCGGCGCCGGCGATCGGCGTCAGCACCAGTGCGCCGAGCAACAGCCCGGCGAGAACCTGTAGATAGGCAGCGACGGGATCGCCGACAAGCGCCGCCTGCACGGCGCCGGCGCCGAAGATCAGCACCGGCAGATCGAGCGGCAGGGCCAAAAGCGCCAGCAGCATGCCGCCGCGCCGCGCGCCGGTCGACAGAGCGGCCGCCACCGTGCCGATCAGCAGCAGCGTCGGCATGCCGAGCACCAGAGCGGCGAGCAGCGCGCCATAGCCGCGGGCGTCCATGTTCAGCAGCAGCGCTACCAGCGGCGAGGCGATCAGCAGCGGCAGGCCGACGATCAGCCCCTGCGCGCAGGCCTTGGCGAGCACCAAGCTCATCAGGCCGTGCGGGCTCAGCGCCAAGCGGTCGAGCGCGCCGTCCTCGGCTTCGGCGAGAAACAGGCGCTCGAGCGGCAGAAGGCTGGCGAGCAGCGCGACGGCCCACAGCACGCCGGGGGCGATGCGCGCCAGCAATTGCGGTTCGGCGCCGACGCCGAAAGGGAATAGGCAGGCGGCGACGACGAAGAAGGCGACCGCCACGCCGGCATCGCCGGGGCGGCGCAGCGCCAGGCGCAGGTCGCGCGCGAGCAGCAGGGCGAAGCCGTTCATGATGCCCTGTCCGTCATGCGACGTTGTCGAGGAATCGGCCGCGCTGGGCGGCCTCGCTGCGCCGGCGAGCGAAGATGTCGAGATCGAGCGTCTGGGCGTCGGGCCAATGGAGCGGCTGGTGGGTGGCGGCGACGATCATGCCGCCGCGCGCTCGGTGCAGCGCGACGCGCTCATGCAGCAGCTGCGTCGCGGCGGCGTCGAGCGCCGTGGTCGGCTCGTCGAGCAGCCACAGATCCGCAGTCTCGTCGAAGGCGATGCGCGCCAGAGCGAGGCGGCGGCGCTGGCCGGCCGACAGGACGCGGCAAGGCAGGTCGGCGAGCGGCGCCAGGCCGGCCCAGGCGAGCGCTTCGCCGGCGCGGGCGGAGCCGCTGGATTTGCCGAGATGCGGCGCCCGGTAGCGCAGCCAGAAGACGAGATCCTCGCGCGGCGTGAGCGCCGGCTTCACCGCGTCGAGATGGCCGAGATAGGCGGTCCGCGCGCCATGGGCTTCGGGCTCGTCGGCGAGATCGGCGCGGTCCCACCACAGGCGGCCGGCGGCGGGCGGCAGCAGGCCGGCCATGACGCGCAGCAGGCTGGATTTGCCGCTGCCGTTGGCGCCGGTCAGCAGCAGCGCTCCGCCCGAGGCGAGCGCGAAGTCGAGCCCGGCGAAGACGAGACGCTCGCCGCGCAGACAGGCCAAACCCTCGCCAATAAATGATTCGCCAATGAAGTCGCTCACGGGCTTGGCTCTAGCATGCCGGCCGCATCAGGCCCACTCAGAATGCAAAATGGAAAGCTGTGCCCCAATAGAAGAACGGCCCTCGGAGGGGCGCCGAGGGCCGTTCGTATAGACCACCGGAGGGGCGCCGGTGGTTGGCAAACCGGTCGGGGGGGACCGGTTATGGGGGCTGGCGGATCGGCCGAACGGGCTCGGGTGGGGGGAGAAGCCTCGCTCGGTCGCCGCCAACACAGCCAATAAACGGGGTGAATGTGGCGGCCCCATGCGGGGAATGCGGCGAAATTGTGATTTTTTGCCGCTACAGCACAAACCATTGATAAATCACTAATAATTTTGCAAATTTGGCGGCGGGCCAGGCTTGGCGCGGCGGCATTTTCTGCTGTGCAGGGCCCGGGGCGGTGATAGATATAAGCGCCCTTCCGGCGGCCGAGGCCGCGCCGCGTCCCCTACGCGCCCTGTCTTGCCGACGGTTTGGTCCGCCTGAACCGGCCTTGCGCCGCGTTTTCTATCGAAATTTCAGTCCTTCAAGTCGGGAGAGAGAGCCTTGGCCAACGCCGCGCACGACACGCTGAAAGCCCGCCGCACCCTTAAAGTGGGCGACAAGTCGTATGCCTACTACAGCCTGCCCGCGGCGAGCGAGAACGGCCTCGGCGACATCTCGCGCCTGCCGGTGTCGCTTAAAATTCTCCTTGAGAACCTGCTGCGCTGGGAAGACGGCCGCACGGTGAAGGCCGAGGATATCAAGGCCATCGCCGGCTGGCTCAAGGACAAGAAGTCCGACGCCGAGGTGGCCTTCCGCCCGGCACGCGTGCTGATGCAGGACTTCACCGGCGTGCCCGCTGTCGTCGACTTGGCCGCGATGCGCCAGGCGATGATCGAGATGGGCGGCGATGCCCGCAAGATCAACCCGCTGTCGCCGGTCGATCTCGTCATCGACCATTCGGTGATGGTCGACGAGTACGGCACCAAGAAAGCCTTCGGCGACAACGTCCAGCTCGAATACGACCGCAACCAGGAGCGCTACGCGCTGCTGCGCTGGGCGCAAACCGCGTTCGACAATTTCCGCGTCGTGCCGCCGGGCACCGGCATCTGCCATCAGGTGAACCTGGAATATCTCGCGCGCGCCGTGTGGACGCGCCAGGACGGCAACGAGACGCTGGCCTATCCCGACACGCTGGTCGGTACCGACAGCCACACGACGATGGTCAACGGCATGGCCGTGCTCGGCTGGGGCGTCGGCGGCATCGAGGCGGAAGCGGCGATGCTCGGCCAGCCGCTCAGCATGCTGATTCCCGAAGTCGTCGGCTTCAAGCTGACGGGCAAGCCGCGCGAAGGCACCACGGCGACCGATTTGGTGCTCACCGTCACCAACATGCTGCGCAAGAAGGGCGTCGTCGGCAAATTCGTCGAGTTCTACGGCGAAGGCCTGAACTCGATGACGCTGGCCGACCGCGCCACCATCAGCAACATGGCGCCGGAATATGGCGCGACTGCCGGCTTCTTCCCGATCGACGAAGAAACCCTGCGCTACATGACCTTCTCGGGCCGCGACGCCGATCTCGTCGCCCTGGTCGAGGCTTATGCCAAGGCGCAGGGCATGTGGCGCAGCAACGACGCGCCCGAACCGGTCTTCACCGATCTTTTGGAATTGGATATCGGCACCGTCGAGCCGACCATGGCCGGCCCGAAGCGCCCGCAGGACAAGGTGCTGCTCTCGGGCGTCTCCGCGAACTTCGCCGGCGAGCTGCCCGACATGCTGAAGGGCACCAAGTCCGGCGCCGCCGGCAAGGCCGACGCCAAGGCCGAAATCCCGGTCGAAGGCGGCGACTACAAGCTCAAGCACGGCGATGTCGTCATCGCCGCGATCACCAGCTGCACCAACACCTCCAATCCGTCGGTCATGCTCGGCGCCGGCCTCGTGGCCAAGAACGCCGTCGCCAAGGGCCTGAAAGTGAAGCCCTGGGTGAAGACGTCGCTGGCGCCCGGCTCGCAGGTCGTTACCGACTATCTCGCCAAGGCCAAGCTGCAGGAGCCGCTCGACGCGCTCGGCTTCAATCTGGTCGGCTACGGCTGCACCACCTGCATCGGCAACTCCGGCCCTCTGAACGAGCCGATCGCCGAGGCGGTCGACAAGGGCGATCTGGTCGTCGGCGCGGTGATCTCCGGCAACCGCAACTTCGAAGGCCGCGTGCACCCGCAAGTGCGCGCCAACTACCTGGCCTCGCCGCTGCTCGTCGTCGCCTACGCGCTCGCCGGCTCCTTGAACATCGACATCAGCAAGGAACCGCTCGGCACCGGCAAAGACGGCAAGCCGGTTTATCTCAAGGATATCTGGCCGACCAACCAGGACGTGCGCGACGCCATCGCCGCCTCCATGTCGCCGGAAATGTTCCGCTTGCGCTACGGCAACGTCTTCGAGGGCGACGCCGAGTGGAAGAAGGTCAAGACCTCGACCGGCATGACCTTCGGCTGGGACGAGGATTCGACCTACGTGCGCCTGCCGCCTTACTTCATCGACATGCCGAAATCCCCGGCCCCGGTGAAGGACGTGCGCGGCGCCCGCTTGCTCGCTCTGTTCGCCGACAGCATCACCACCGACCACATCTCGCCGGCCGGTTCGATCAAGAAGGACAGCCCGGCGGGCCAGTACCTGACGCGCCACCAGATCGGCGTGCAGGATTTCAACTCTTACGGCGCGCGCCGCGGCAACCATGAAGTGATGATGCGCGGCACCTTCGCCAACATCCGCATCCGCAACGAAGTGGCGCCCGGCACCGAAGGCGGCGTCACCCGCCACATGCCGGACGGCGAGGGCATGTCGATTTACGACGCCTCGAT
>CAMAVH010000076.1 GCA_945861615.1 Rhizobium sp. Q54
GCCGGCGCGGCGATGGCCGCCTTGGTGTTCAGCAATTCCATCAGGCGCTCGCTGGCGCCGGCGGCGCGCTGCAGATCGCCGATCACTTCCGAGACGGCGCCGGCGGCGCCCGCCACAACCACGGCGTAGAACACGAAGGCCGACAGTTCGCCGCCCGAGATGCGGCCGGCGAGAACGTCATGGCCGCCGATCCACAAGACGAGGCCGACCGAGCCGAACACCATGACGATGACGATCATGGTAAGCATCGCGCGAGCCCGCACGCGCTTGAGCGCCGTGCCGAAGGCGTCCTCGACGCGGCTGCCGAAGCGGGCGCGTTCGGCGTTCTCCTGCACGAAGGCCTGGATGGTGCGCACGGCGTTGAGGCTTTCCTCGACGCCGGCCCCGACGTCGGCGACGCGGTCCTGGCTCTCGCGCGACAGTTTGCGCACCTTGCGGCCGATCAGCACGATCGGCGCGATGACGAAGGGCACCGCCAGCACCACGAGGCCGGTGAGCTTCGGACTGGTGATGGCGAGCATGATCAGCCCGCCGATCAGCAGCAGCGTGTTGCGCAAGGCGAGCGACACGGAAGATCCGATCACCGTCTGCAGCAGCGTCGTGTCGGTGGTGATGCGCGTCAGCACCTCGCCGGTGCGCGTCGTCTCGAAATAGCCGGGGTCAAGGTCGATGACATGGCCGAACACCGCCTTGCGGATGTCGGCGACGACGCGCTCGCCGAGCCAGGTCACCAGGAAGAAGCGGCCATAGGTGGCGCAGGCCAGGACGATAATGACCCCGAGCAAGGCGAACAGCGATTGATCGAGCAGCGCCGGATTGCCTTCGGCGAAGCCGCCGTCGACCAGGCGGCGCAATCCGGCGCCCATCGCCAACACGGTGCCGGCGGCGACGGTGAGCGAGACCAGGGCGCCGAGCATCTGCCAGCGATAGGGCAGCACGAAGCGCAGGATGTGCCGCAGCTGGCTCAGATCCTTGGACGGCGGGGGTTGGGCGCTGTCGCCCGGGGCGGTTTGGCTGGGACTGACGGACATTTCATGAACTTTAGCGAAGGAGCGGCTGAGATTACTCGCGCCCCGGCCTCCGCGCCAGGACGGCTTTCCATGAAAAAACTCAATTTTTTGAGGGAGTTGTCCCCTCCCGCCGGTCCCGGGACCAATCCCGGCCGCGCCCGGCTTACGCCTTGCTATCCCCGACCCCCTTGGCTATAACCGGCGCCTCATTTGCGGAGCTTGGCCATGAAGACCGATATCCATCCCGATTATCACGAGATCAACGTCGTGATGACCGACGGCACCACCTACAAGACGCGCTCGACCATGGGCAAACCCGGCGACACCGTGAAGCTCGAGATCGACTCGAAGTCTCATCCGGTGTGGACGGGCGTGCATCGCCTGCTCGACACGGGCGGCCAAATGGCGAAGTTCAACAAGAAGTTCTCGGGAATCGGCCTCAAGAAAGAGTAGCCGCCCGAACCTTCCGGCGTTTCGCGCGGCCGGCGTTCCTCAGGGAGCGCCGGCCGTTGGCATTTGGGCGAAAAAATTCTCCGCCCGGACGTCTTGACCCGGCCGCACCCGCGCCTAAATGCCCTTTTGTGCCGACGCCCTTCGGGGGCCGGCCATGAACCGGATGCCCGACCCTGTGGTGGGCATCTCATCGCGGGCGCAAGGCTGTTGCGCCCGAAGGACCTATATCGCTCTAGGAGGGTATATCCATGGTCAATTACGATTTTTCCCCGCTGTTCCGCTCCACCGTAGGCTTCGACCGCTTGTCGCGCCTGCTCGAAAGCAACCTCGCCAAGACCGAGACCGCTTATCCGCCCTACAACATCGAGAAGACCGGCGAAGACAATTACCGCATCACCCTGGCGGTGGCGGGCTTCGATCGTTCCGAGCTCGACGTGACGGTGCAGGAGAACAAGCTCATCGTCTCGGGCAAGCTGAGCGACGCGGCGCGTGCCGCCGAGGAGACCAGCCAGTATCTCTATCGCGGCATCGCCGGCCGCGCCTTCCGCCATGCGTTCGAATTGGCCGATACGGTGAAGGTCGCCGGCGCCGATCTAGTCAACGGCCTGCTGCATATCGATCTCAAGCGCGAGATTCCCGAGCAGGCCAAGCCGCGCCGCATCGACATCGTCGCCGGCCCGCAGCCCAAGGTGATCGATCAGGCCGCCTAACCGTAAGATCGCGGACAAAGCGAAGCCGCCGCGGGTCACCCCGCGGCGGCTTTTGCGTTTGCGCCGGCCAGGCTGACATTCCCATTCAGCAAGCCGGGCCCATTCAGCAAGCCGGGCCCATTCAGTGAGCCGGGCTTAAAATTGAAGAGCCGCCCTGCCGGGGAAAACCCCGGGGGCGGCTCGATTTTTTAGTGGCGCCTGCCTGTTAAACTTGCCGCGTCTTTCAACGAGCGCGAAAAGCTCTGGGTCGAAATTTATACCTGCCGCGAAACCGATCAAGCGGAATCCGAAAAATTTCGTAACATTGTTTCAAAATATTGATTCTATGGAAAAAAAGCCGCCCCGGAGGGCGGCTTAAAGTTCATCAGGGAGGATCAAAAAATGGCCTTTCCCCGAGGGGAGAGGAAAGACCATCGGTCCGAGGACCGAGATCTGCGGTCGGGGACGTATGAACCGCATGAGCCGTTATAGATGGCTATCACTAAAGGAATAGTTAAATGCCGGGAGTTTTTTCGCCCCCGTCGCGCTTGGGTCAATTTTTTTTACCGAACAGCCCCTCGATACCGGCGCGATGGGTTTTCTTGGCTTCGGCAGAGGCCTCGGCGCGCGCGATTTCCGCTTTTAGAGCAAGGACATACTCGCCGAGCTCAGCGACAGAAAGACTGTCCAACAGGCGCGGCTCGAGCCAGCGCGAACTGTTTTGCGGCCTGACCTCCTCATCATCCTCGCGTGCCATTGTCATGCTCCCTGCAGAAAACTGTTTATATAACAAATCCAATACGTTATTTGAATATTGGACAGCCGCCTTTCATGCCGCCGCGGCAGGCATTATATCTGTGGCTCACAAAATTTCCCGTCAGACGGGCGCCGGCGCGGAAGGATCCCCCCTCCCCGGCCAGGTCTGACGCCGTTAAGGAGTTTCCATGGTTCTCCCGTTGATGCCCAAGGCCACTGCCGTCTGGCTGGTCGAGAATACCGGGCTCACCTTCGACCAGATCGCAGATTTCTGCGGCATGCACATGCTGGAAGTGCAGGCGATCGCCGATGGCGAAGTCGCGACCGGCATCGTCGGTCTCGATCCCATCGTCAACGCGCAGCTGACGCGCGAAGAGATCGACCGCGTCGCCGCCGATCCGAAGGCGCGCCTGAAGATGGCGCCGCCGCCCGAATCGCTGCCCAAGAGCAAATCGAAGGGCCCGCGTTACACGCCGGTGTCCAAGCGTCAGGAACGTCCCGATGCCATCGCCTGGCTGCTGCGCCAATATCCCGAACTGACCGACGCGCAGATCTGCAAGCTGGTCGGCACGACCAAGGCGACTCTCAACGCCGTGCGCAGCAAGACGCATTGGAAAGCCGCGGCGATCAAGCCGCGCGATCCGGTCGATCTCGGCATGTGCAGCCTCGAAGAGCTGCACGGCGCCGTGCAGCGCGCGCGCCGAATCAAGGCCCGCGCCGAAAAGCGCAAGGCCAGCGCCGAACGCAAGGCCGCGCTCGGCGAGACGGGCGCCGCCGAAACGCCGGCGGACGATGCCGATCTCGACGCCGACGATTTGGACGATGACGCCGAGGGCCTGGAAACAGAGACCCCCGACAGCGACACGACCACCGACCCGGTCGGCGAAACCACCAACTGATCACGCGGCCATGGCTTCAGCCCGCGCGCCTTAAAGGTGCGCGGGCTTTTCCATGCCTGCGTGCCAGCAAGAACCCGCGCGCTTCCGCAGCTCGACGATTGAGTCGTCGAGGCGTCGAAGAGACTGCGGCGTGACGTCTAGGCGTCGGCCGGCTTCAAGCGGAGGATTTCGTCTTTGATGCGGAGTTTGGCGCGTTTTAGATCGCGGATGCGGACGTCGTCCGGCTGCGGGCGGGTCGTCTCGGCGTGAATCGCCGCTTCGACGGAGGCGTGACTGGATTTAAGCGTCTCGATACGCTGCTCGATCGCCATGCTGTTCTCCTTTTTCGCAAGAATATTGAGAACCGATCAGTCGAATAATCTTAGACCGACGCGCGGCGATGGCAACCGAAAGCGACTCGCGCGATGAGATAGTTCGCACGCAGTAAAATTATCCTTGTCCCGAAGGGAATGTTGCGAAGGCTGATTCGCCTCGGCTTTTCAACGAGGGCCTCAGCCCTGCGCGGCGGCGGCGATCGCCGCGACGGTAGCCTCGGCGCTCTGTTGCGGAAACATCGCGCCGAGAATGACCGCCAAAGCCGCGCGATCGGACTCGTCGAAGCGCGCATCCAAGGCCCGGCAATAGGCCGTCATGTTCGCCGCCGCATCGGCGAACATCTCCGCCGCGTCGATATGGTCGTTGGGCACGCGATGCACGCAGCCGACGAGGATCAATTGCTCCAAATGCTCGGCATCGATCTCCCGCGCTTGAATATGCTTGCGCAAGGCTTCGCGGATCTCGCCCAATTCGTTCGGCATATCGTCGAAGTCGGTTTTCAGGCTGCGGCGCACGGCGCGCAAACCGCGCACCACGCTGTCATGCCAGCCCGCCACCGCATCGCGGCAGAGCGCGATCTCCTCCGCCGACAATCGGCCCATGCCGAAGGCGCCGGTCCAGCCGCAGAACAGCAGCAGGTTGACGTCGAGATGATAGGGCTCCTGCAGTTGCAGGCAGGCGCCCGATACGCCGGGACGGCGATAGGCCTCGATCGCGAAATTCCAGAACGGATGTTCGGGAAACTGTACCGCCGCGTCAGCCATCATTGATCACCAAGGCAAATGCCGAGACCGCGCGCCGTGCGCACCAGATCGCCCTCGACGTTGACGCCGCCGGGCCCGGAGATCGTGTCCTCGATCGGCACGTCGACGACATGGCGATTCTGCCAGGTGACCATGCGGCCATGCTTGCCGGCGGCCAGTAGATCGACGGCGGCGACGCCGAAGGCCGAGCCGAGCACGCGATCCGTCGTCGCCGGGCTGCCGCCGCGCTGCACATGGCCGAGCACGGTGACGCGGGTTTCCGCCTTGGCCGCGTCCGCTAGGCGGTCGCCGAGATAATGGCCGATGCCGCCGTAGCGCACTTTGCCGGCGACGTCGGCTTGCGTGACCGAGCGGCCTTCCGGGGTTTTCACGCCTTCGGCGACGACGACGAGGGCAAAATTGCGGCCCTCTTCATCGCGCAGCCGCTTGATTTTGCCGGCCAGCGCCTCGAGCTTCCAGGGAATCTCCGGCATGAGAATGATGTCGGCACCGCCGGCGATGCCGCTGACCAGCGCGATATGGCCGGCGTCGCGGCCCATGACTTCGAGGATCATCACGCGGTTGTGGCTCGCCGCCGTCGGCTGCAGCCGGTCGAGCGCCTCGGTCGCGACGTTCACGGCGGTGATGAAGCCGATGGAGTTCTCGGTGCGGCCGACGTCGTTGTCGATCGTCTTGGGCACGCCGACGAGCGGGATATTCCCCTGCTTGGCCAGCTTGTCCATGATGCGAAAAGACCCGTCGCCGCCGATGACGATAAGGCCCGCGAGACCGAGCTGGCGATAGCCTTCGATCACCTCGGCGGACCGGTCCTTCTTGCTGCCGTCGGGCATGGGAAAGGCGAAGGGATCGCCGGTGTTCGTGGTGCCGAGGATGGTGCCGCTTTCGCGCAGGATCGAGCCCGAGAACATGTTGACGTCGAGATGCATGGTGTCGACCGGGCGCTTCAAAAGCCCGAGCGTGCCCTGGCGCAGGCCGACGACCTCCCAGCCGTAAGTGTGGACGGCGCGAAAGACGGCGGCGCGGATCACGGCGTTCAATCCGGCGCAATCGCCGCCGCTGGTGAGGATGCCGATGCGGGAGCCGACAGGGGGCATGGGGGACCGTACTCGAAACGATGCGAACAAGCGCTTAGAATGGCGGATCGCATCGCGCTCGTCCACCATAGCCCGGCGCCCGCGGCTTGCGATTGCCGCCCGGACAAGGGAACGCAGTCTCGAAAGCGTCGCCGATCTCTGCTAGTCTTGCCAGCGATGAATATGGCACCCAGCGACCGCGACGACCTGCGCAAGAAGCTCGAAGACCTTCGGGCCGAACATCGCGACCTCGACGATGTGATCGCCCGCGTCGTCGACCAGGTGCCGTTCGATCAGCTTCGCGTGCAGCGGCTGAAAAAGCGCAAATTGGTGCTGCGCGACATGATGCAAAAGCTCGAAAGCGAGCTGCTGCCGGATATCATCGCTTAGCGCCCCTCTGGGGCGACATCGCCTTATGCCCTCTGAAGCCAGCCGACCAGGAACGCCTATTCGGCATCCGTTTTCTTGGCCTGCTTGCGCGCGTACATCGCCTTGTCGGCCTCGGCGAGCGCCTTGGCGGCGTCTTCGCCGCCGGTGAAGCTGTAAGCGCCGTGCGCGACGCGCAGCGGCACATGCTTGCCCTCCCATTCGAAGGGCACGGCTTCGATCTTGCCGGACAGAATCGTCGCTTTCTCGAGCGCCGCCGGCAGCGATGCATTGGCGAGCAGCACGCCGAACTCGTCGCCGCCGAGGCGGCCGACGATGTCGGATTCGCGCACGTTGCCGGTCAGCACGGCGGCGACATGGCGGATCGCCGCGTCGCCCGCCGCATGGCCGAGATTGTCGTTGATGATCTTGAGGCCGTTGATGTCGAAGTAGAGCACGCTCGAGGGCGTGCCGTAGCGCTCGGCGAAGGCGATCATGCGCGACAGCTCGCGCACGAAGGCGCGGCGGTTGGCGATCGGCACCAGCGTGTCCTGATCGGCGAGCTTCTCGAGAAAGGCGACGCGCTTCTTGCCGTCCTCGACGTCCTGCCGCAGGCGGTCGACTTCCTGCAGCAGGGTCATGATGGCCGAGCGCACCTTCGGCGTCAGCTCCGCCTCGGGAATGCCCATGATGGAGATGACATCGCTCGAACGCGCCGCCGGCGCCGCCGCTGCGCTGTCGCTCGCGGCACCGCGCTTGGCCACAGAGCCGAGCCGCGACACCGGTTTTGAATCGCCGATCTTCATATCGTCCGCTTTAACGGCCCCGAGTGACGTGGTGCGGGAACCGCTCCCCCTTGGCACCAGGCCGGACTATGACCGGCCTAGATTAATAAAACTTAACGAGTTGCACGTAGCATCTGTTTTACCAGAAAATCTTGCCAGCTTCTCATCCTCCGGTCACCGGCAGAATTGGCCGCCCGGGTCCACCCCCGGCCCAGGGGCAAAAAATGGCGATTTCCCAGCCTTTCCGGCGCGCGCCGGCCGATTTTCGCGGGCCATTGCGCCGCGCCCGCCGATTCCTATAATGCCGCCTTCCCGGCGGCCCGCTCAGATGCGGCCGCCGTCAACCTTTCAGGGGCCTGGCCCCTGGTCAACTTTTCGGGGCTGACGCCCCCAAGGCGCCTCCATGGCACGCAAAGCGCTCGTCGGCATCATCATGGGCAGCCGCTCCGATTGGGAGACGATGCGCCACGCCGCCGAAACCCTGGATGCCCTCGGCGTCGCCCATGAGACCAAGGTGGTCTCGGCCCACCGCACCCCCAAGCGGCTCTACGACTATGCCGGCTCGGCGCGGACGCGCGGCCTGCAGGTCATTATCGCCGGCGCCGGCGGCGCCGCCCATCTGCCCGGCATGACCGCCGCCATGACGCCCCTGCCGGTGCTCGGCGTGCCGGTCGAAAGCCACAGCCTGAAGGGCATGGACAGCCTGCTCTCCATCGTCCAGATGCCGGGCGGCATTCCCGTCGGCACGCTCGCCATCGGCCGCGCCGGGGCGATCAACGCCGGCCTGTTCGCCGCCAGCATCCTCGCCCTGACCGACGCCAAGCTGGCCAAGCGGCTCGACGCCTGGCGCGCCAACCAGACCGCCGCCGTCGACGAATCGCCGATCGACAAGGCCAAGGGGACGGCCAAGACCTCCGCCGCCAAGCGCGCCCCGGCGAAACGTCCCGCCGCCAGCCGCAAACGCTAGTCCCCCCCTCTCATCCGCGTCCGTACATCATGACCGCATCCTCGTCCGGCCCGCTCTCTCCCCCCATGGAGCCTGGCGCCATCATCGGCATTCTCGGCGGTGGCCAGCTCGGCCGCATGACGGCGCTGGCGGCCGCCCGCCTCGGCTATCCCTGCCATATCTATACCGATGAACAGGACAGCCCGGCCTCCCAGGTCGCCGCCAAGACGATCGTCGCCGCCTACACCGACGAAGCGGCGCTCGCCGCCTTCGCCAAGGACGTCGCCGTCGTCACCTTCGAGTTCGAGAACATCCCCGAAATCACCGCGGCGACCTTGGCGCGCCATGTCGTCGTGCGGCCCGGCCCGCGCTGCCTCGCCATCGCCCAGGACCGCCTGCGCGAAAAGGACTTCCTCAACGGGATCGGCGCGCCGACGGCGCCCTACCGCCGCGTCACCAGCGTGCAGGACTTGACCCACGCGCTGCGCGATCTAGGCCGGCCGGCCGTGCTGAAGACCGCCCGCCTCGGCTACGACGGCAAAGGCCAGGTGATGATCGACGGCAATATGAAGCCGGCGGCGGCCTGGAAGGCCATGGGAGCGGCGGAAGGCGTGCTCGAAGGCTTCGTCGATTTCGAGCGCGAGATTTCCGTGATCGTCGCGCGCGCGCCGGACGGGACCTGGGCGGCCTTCGATCCGGTCGAGAACCGCCATGTCCATCATGTGCTCGACACCACCATCGCGCCGGCGGCGATCCCGCGCGATCTCGCCGACAAGGCCATCGGCACGGCCCGCCATATCGCCGAGCAGCTCGATCTCGTCGGCTTGCTCGCCGTCGAGATGTTCGTGACGCGCGAAGGTGGCATCCTGATCAACGAGCTGGCGCCGCGCCCGCACAATAGCGGCCACTGGACGATGGACGCCTGCGTCACTTCGCAATTCGAGCAGTTCGTGCGCGCCATCTGCGGCCTGCCGCTCGGCTCGCCGGCGCGCCATGCCGATGCCGTGATGAAGAACCTGCTCGGCGACGAGGTGCTGCGCTGGCGCGAGATTCTCGCCGAGCCCGCCGCCAAGCTGCATCTCTACGGCAAGAAGGAGCCGCGCCCCGGTCGCAAGATGGGCCATGTGACGCGCCTACTGCCGCGCAAGGATCAGCAGGGCTGATCGCCCTTACTGTGCGCCAAGCGCGTGCCATGCGCGTCACCACACAAACCGTCATCCTCGGGCTTGACCCGAGGATCCATCTATCCGCTACCTGAGCGCTGGACGAATGGACCCTCGGGTCAAACCCGAGGGTGACGATCTATATTTGAAAATCAAAAGGGCGCGGAGATCACTCTCCGCGCCCTTTGTGCGTCTATGCGAGGCTTAGGCCTGCACTGCCGCGCTGTCGCTTTGCGGCGCCGCCGGGGCCGGCGCCTTGGCGACGGTGGGCTGGCGGCGGCGGGCCGGCATGGCGGCGATCAGCGAGATCGCCACGGCCGAGGCGTAGGGGATCGTCTGAACCAGCAGCATGAAGATCCACAGATTGGCTTCGGTGTTCCAGCGGCCGTAAGCGATCGCCGTTGCGGTCGCGGCGACGATGGCGCCGAGGAACAGCAGGCCTTCCTGCCAAGCCATCATCAGGCCGCCGATCAGCGCCGGACGGTCCTCGCACTTGGGCGTGCGCATGAACGGCGTCGAGGTGAAGAAAAGTCCTGACAGGATGCCGCGCGCCACCGTGTAGCCGAGCGACATGGCGGCGAGCGCCGCGCCGAGGCGCTGGCCCACCGTGCAGGGCACCTTGATCTGGTAGAGCCAGAGCGACGAGATGAATTTCATCGCCATGACGCTGAGCGCCGGCACCATGAAGATGGCGAGCGGAAACTCGATGTACTTCGGGAAGGCGATGACGCCGATCGTCCAGAACAGCGCGCCGACCGTGAAGAACAGATGCATCAGGTCGGCAAACCAGGGCAGCCAGCCGGCGATGAAGTGATAGCGCTGGGCGAAGGTCAGGCTGGAGCCGTCCTTCTGCATGAAGTTGGGCAGGAACAGCTGGCGCGCGTGATGGCGGATGATCTGCACCGCGCCGAACACCCAGCGGAAGCGCTGCTTCTTGTAGCCGGCGAAATCGTCCGGCGTCAGGCCCTGGCCGAAGGTCTCCGTGGTGTAGAGCGCCTCGTAGCCATGTTCGAGCATGCGCAGGCCGAGCTCGGCGTCTTCGCAGATCGACCACTCGCCCCAATTGCCGACGCTTTCCATGGCCCGCTTGCGGATCAGGGTCATGGTGCCGTGCTGAATGATGGCGTTGCGTTCGTTGCGGTGGACCATGCCGATGTGGAAGAAGCCGGCATATTCCCAGTTGATCATCGCCTTGAAGGGATGATCCTGCCATTCGCGGTGATCCTGCGGCGCCTGCACCCAGCCCACCTTCGGGTCGGCGAAGTACGGCACCAGGCTCTTGAGCCAGTCGGAGCGCACGATGTAGTCGCTGTCGATCACGCCGATCACTTCGGCATCCTTCGCGGTCTGCGACAGGGCGAAGTTGAGCGCGCCGGCCTTGAAGCCCGGCCAGGGATCGAGATGGAAGAAGCGGAAGTTGGGGCCGAGCGTGGCGCAATAGGCCTCGACCGGCTTCCACACGTCGGGGTTCTTCGTGTTGTTGTCGATCACGATCACCTCGAAGTCGGGGTAATCGAGCTTGGCTAGGCTGTCGAGCGTGCGCATGACCATCTGCGCCGGCTCGTTGTGGATCGGCAGATGCAGCGACACCTTCGGGCGGCGCGTGTCGGCCGGCAGCGCGGCGGCTTCGGCGACCGGCGCGATCCTGCGGCGCAGGCGGGCCCACAGCAGCTCGACGAACTGGAAGGTCTCGGAGATGATGGTGATGCCGAGGATGATCTGGCAGGCCGTCAGCACGCCGAGCACCGCCGCCTGCATCGGCGTCAGGTATTGATAGAAGATGCTGACCGCCATCCACACCGAGCCCGAGGCGACGAGCTGCAGCACGACCGAGAAGGTGGCGCGGCCGACGACGCTGACGTGATCGTAGCGCGGCAGGAAGGCCATCATGGCGATCAGGCCGAGGATGCTGGAAATGCCGGCGAGCCAGGGCCAGAACGGCTGCTCCTCGACCGGGCCCGACAGCGAGAACTTGGGATTGCGATCGACGTCGTAGATGCCCCAATAGCCGCCGGCGGTGCCTTCGAACGACATCTTCCACGGCTGGTCGAAGGCTTCCATGACGAAATATTCGATGCCGTGCTCTTTGGCGGCGGCGAGGAATTCGCGGATGAAGCGGGCCTGGTTGACGATGCTGGCCTCGGCGCCCTGGCGCGTTTTGCCTTCGCTCGGCCAGCCCACTTCCGACAGGATGATCTTCTTGCCCGGATAGGCGATCTTCAGATCGTAATAGCGCTTGAGCACGTAGCGCACCGCCTGATCGACCGGCACGCCTTCCCAATAGGGCAGCAGCTGCACCGCGAGGAAGTCGACTTCCTTCACCAGCTCCGGATGGTCGTGCCAGACATGCCACGGCTCGGCGGTCGAGATCGGCCGGCGCACCTGCCGGCGCACCTTCTGAATTTCTTCGACGATCTGCGGCACGGTCCACTCGCCGCGCAGAATCGCTTCGTTGCCGACGATCAGGCGATCGACGTTGCGGTTGGCGCGGGCGATGCGCACGAGGCTTTCGACTTCCGCCTTGTTGACCTCTTCCTTCGAGCCGAGCCAGGCGCCGGCCATCACCTTAAGGCCGTATTCGCGCGCGAGCGCCGCCGTACGTTCGATGCCGTCGAGCGAGGTGTAGGTACGCACCGACTGGACATTGCCGTTGGCGAGCAGCTTGAGATCGCGGTCGATGTCTTCGGCGCTCGGGTGGCGGCCCGCGTTGGCGTCTTGGCCGCGCTGATAGGGGCTGAAGGACAGGCCGGAAATCTGACCCGAGAAGGTCTGCGTCGGATGCTCCGGACGGTTGACCATCGTCCACAGGCCGACGTTGACGGCCAGGATCACTGCCGCAGTCAGAAGACTGGAAGCGCGCATGCTCACTTAAGTCCTTGGGGAAGACGTCCGAAACCGATGCGGAAGACGCCGCAACTCGTAGGATGAGACTGACAAGGAAACTGGGCTGAATTTAGGCAAAATCGAAAATGCCGTCTACAGCGGCACTGCTGTGATTTTGCATGGCTGACATTCCCCCCGGCTCGCGCACGCCACTCCACCCGATCGCGCTCAAGCCGCATGCGAACGCCATGCCAAATTGGCCGGGCGTGGATTGCGTCGGAAGTCTTGCAGAGGAGCGCGTCATGATCCGTCATGAACACGCAACGACCTCTAGCCCTAGGGGTTCAATAGGAAGATACGCAGCCGGTAGTTCCAGGCCGCGCCTATCGCTATTTCAAGGAGCGCATCGCCGCAGGGCGCGACCGGCTAGGGACCGGCGTAAGGCGGCCGGCCAGCCTTGGACGAAGGGGCGGGCTTGCGGCGGAACAGACCGAAGGGGTCTGGGATCTGGCCGAAGGCCTGGCGCAGGCGGCCCTTGCAGGCCTCGATGGCCATGACGTCGTCGATCCGGCGGTCGAGGAAGGCCCAAGTCTCGGCGTAATCCTCCGACTGGTCCTGCAGCCAGATCATCACCGTGGCGCCCCAGACGCCGGCCAGGGTCGCCCGCTTGGTGTAGAAGGCGAAGTCGGTCGAGACATCGCCGATGGTGCGCCACAGGGCGTCCACCGTGCGCCACATCAACTTGGCGGCGAGCGGCGCGTTGAGCGGATTTGCGAGATAGCTGGCGAGCGCGCGGAAGGCCTCGCGGTGCGGCGCCGCCGCCTCCAGGCGGGTGCGCACGGCGAAGGTCACCCGTTCGCGAATTTTCAAGGCAGCAAGGTCGCTGCCCGCCAGTTTTTCGAGCATCTCGGCGTCGATCCGGTCATGCAGCGCTTCGGCCGCCTGAGCGAGGCCGCCGGGAAAGGCGACGGCGGCCATTTCGGGGGTCACGCCGGCATCGCGCGCCGCCGCGTCGAGCGCGAGCTGGCTCCAGCCGTCGAACGGCGCATTGCGCAGCAGCCCGTCGAGCAGGCGCTGGCGGATGCCGGGAAGCTGCGGGGCCTCTTGGTCGCTGTCCGTCATGCCGGTTCCTTTTCCTGATCGGCGTCGCCGCCAAGCGGATAACGCGCCATTTCCTCCTCAAATCCCAGCAGCGACAAATCTTTCATGCGCTGGGGATAGAGCACGCCATCGAGATGGTCATATTCATGCTGTACGACGCGGGCGTGAAAGCCGGATGCCTCGCGGATGAAGGGCTGGCCGTCGAGGCCCCAGGCCTTGTAGCGCAGCTTGGCGACGCGCGGCACGACGCCGCGAAAGCCGGGAACCGACAGGCAACCTTCCCAACCCGATTCGAACTCGGGCTGGCCCGACGGGCCCGGCAGGGCTTCGAGCAGCGGGTTGATCAGCACCATCGGCTTGTCGCGCTCGGCGGCGAAGTCCGCCGGCAGGGTCTCGCCCTCGCCCAGGCGTTCGGGGGGAACCTTAAACACCAAGAGGCGCAGCGGCACATGGACCTGCGGCGCGGCGAGGCCGACGCCATGGGCGTCGTCCATCGTCTCGAGCATGTCCGCGACCAGGCGGGCGATCTCCGGCGCGGTGGGATCCGCGACCGGATCGGCGCGGCGGCGGAGGATGGGGTGGCC
>CAMAVH010000077.1 GCA_945861615.1 Rhizobium sp. Q54
TTCGGGAGCGTAGCCGGCTGGGTGTTCATTGCGTGTCTCCCGCCAACCAATGTGTGAGCTGGTTGCGGAAATGGCCGCGCACCGTCTCGTCCTCGATCCGGTCGATCAGTTCGGCGGCGAAGGCCTCGATCAGCAGGGCGCGGGCCTCCGCCTCGCCGAGGCCGCGGGCGCGCAGGTAGAACAAGGGCTCGCGCTCGAGATCGCCAACTGTCGCGCCATGGGCGCATTTGACGTCGTCGGCGTAGATTTCTAGTTCCGGCTTGCTGTCGGCGACCGCGTGGTCGGAGAGCAGCAGGTTGCGGTTGGACTGCTGGGCGTCGGTGCCGCGCGCGCCATGGCCGACATGGATGCGCCCCAGGAAGGCGCCGTGGGCGCGGCCGTCGAGCACGCCCTTGTAGGTTTCCGACAGGCTGGTGTCCTGGGCGAGATGCTCGACATCGGTGCGCTGGGCCTGATGCTGGCGGCCGCGGCCGAGATAGACGCCATTGAGCGTGGCGGATGCCTTGTCGCCGGTCAGCTTGGCGCGCACTTCATGGCGGGCGAGCGCCGCCCCGGTGGCGAGGGCGAAACTATCGTAGCGCGCGTGGCTGGCGAGATGCACATCGCTGGCGGAAGTGTGAGTCGCTTCAAGGGATTCGCTCTGGACCTTGAAGTGTCGGATGACCGCGCTTTCGGCGACGGACACTTGCGTGACCACGTTGGTCCAAGCATTGGAGGTCGCGCCCGGCAGGGCGGCATAGGTCTCGACGATGGTCGCCTCAGAGCCTGCCTCGGCGACGATCAGGTTACGGACATGATTGGCCTGGCCGGAGGCCTTGCTCGTCAGCAACAGGAGATGCAGCGGTTGGGTGAGCTTGGTTCCGCCAGTCAGCTTGATGACCGCGCCGTCGCCAGCGAGCGCCAGGTTGAGCGCGGCGAGAGCCTGGGCCGGATCGGCCTCGGGACCGGCAAGATGGTCTCGGACCAAGTCCGGCGTTTTGGCAAGCGCGCGGGCGAGGCTGAGGACGGTGAGGCCCGCAGGGAGCGCCCCGGCATCGCCGAGCTGCGGATCGGACAGATCGGCGCGGAAGTGCCCGTCGACGAAGACGAGCAGGATTTCGCACATGCCGGCGAAGCGGAAATGAGCGATCTGCTCGGTCGTGACGGCGGCATCGCCAGCCGAACCGGGCGCGTAGATCTGCTTCGACAGGCGGTCGAGGTGGGTGAACTTCCAGGCTTCCAGCGCGCTGGTCGGCAGGCCCTGGGCCTGAAAGCGCGCGGCGGCAGCATCGCGCAGGCTGGCGAGCCAGGTTAGATCGGCGCCGGGCAGGCTGCGGCGCAGGCCGGCATACTGGCCGAGATAATCCTCGGCCGCGCCTTTCGGCTGAATTTGCATGGCGACAGCGCCGCTCATTTCATTGTCCTCAGGCCGCAATGCCGGCATAGCCGGTGCGTTCGAGTTCGAGCGCCAGCTCTTTGCCGCCGGTCTTGACGATGCGGCCCTTGGACAGGACATGGACCTTGTCCGGCACGATGTAGTCGAGCAGGCGCTGGTAGTGGGTGATCACCAGCATGGCGCGATCGGGGGCGCGCAAGGCGTTGACGCCTTCCGAGACGATGCGCAAGGCATCGATATCGAGGCCCGAATCGGTCTCGTCGAGGATCGCCAGTGACGGCTCGAGCATGGCCATCTGGAAGATCTCGTTGCGCTTCTTCTCGCCGCCGGAAAAGCCGACGTTGAGGGCGCGCGACAGGAACACCGGGTCCATCTTCAGTTCGGCGAACTTGGCCTTGGCGCGCTTCAAGAACTCGATGGCGTCGTACTGGCTTTCACCGCGCGCGGCGCGCACGGCATTGACCGCCGCCTTGAGGAAGGTGGCATTGGGTACGCCGGGAATCTCGACCGGATATTGCAGGGCGAGGAAGACGCCGGCGCGGGCGCGCTCTTCGGTGGCGAGCGCCAGCAGGTCCTGGCCCTTGAAGGTGACCGAGCCGCTCGTGACTTCATAACCGTCGCGACCGGCGAGCACGTAGGAGAGCGTGCTTTTTCCAGAACCGTTGGGGCCCATGATGGCGTGGACCTGGCCGGCTTCGAGGGTGAGGTTCAATCCGCGCAGGATTTCCTTGCCGTCGACTTTCGCGTGCAGATCTTTAATTTCGAGAAGCGGGGCGGACATATCAAATGGCTCCGGTTAACCGACGCTGCCTTCGAGGGAGATGCCCAACAGCTTCTGGGCCTCGACGGCGAATTCCATGGGGAGCTTCTGCAGCACTTCCTTGCAGAAACCGTTGACGATGACCGAGACGGCATCTTCGGTCGACAGGCCGCGCTGGCGGCAATAGAACAGCTGATCGTCGCTGATCTTCGAGGTGGTCGCCTCATGCTCGGCGCGGGCCGAGCGGTTGCGCACTTCGATATAGGGCACGGTGTGGCCGCCGCAGTCGGGGCCGATCAGCAGCGAGTCGCACTGGGTATAGTTGCGCGCGTTGTCGGCCTTGGGCTGCATGCGCACCAGGCCGCGATAGGTGTTCTGGCCGTGGCCGGCCGAGATGCCCTTGGAGATGATGGTCGAGCGCGTGTTGCGCCCGATGTGGATCATCTTGGTGCCGGTGTCGGCCTGCTGGCGGTTGTTCACCACGGCGACCGAGTAGAATTCGCCGATGCTGTCATCGCCTTCGAGCAGCACGCTGGGATATTTCCAGGTGATCGCCGAGCCGGTCTCGACCTGGGTCCAGGAAATCTTCGAGCGCGCGCCGCGGCAGGCGCCGCGCTTGGTGACGAAATTGTAGATGCCGCCTTTGCCGTCCTTGTCGCCGGGATACCAGTTCTGCACGGTGGCGTATTTGATCTCGGCGCCTTCCAGCGCGACCAGTTCGACGACGGCGGCGTGAAGCTGGTTTTCGTCGCGCATCGGCGCGGTGCAGCCTTCGAGATAGCTCACATAACTGTTCTCGTCGGCGATGATTAGCGTGCGTTCGAACTGTCCCGTATTGGACGCGTTGATGCGGAAATAGGTCGACAGCTCCATCGGGCAACGCACGCCCTTGGGGATGTAGACGAAGGAGCCGTCGGAGAAGACGGCCGAATTGAGCGTGGCGTAGAAATTGTCCGCCACCGGCACGACGCTGCCGAGATATTTGCGCACCAGCTCGGGATGCTCGCGCACCGCTTCCGACATCGAGCAGAAGATGATGCCCAGTTCGCCGAGCTTCGCCTTGTAGGTGGTGGCGACCGAGATCGAATCGAACACGGCATCCACCGCGATACCGGAGAGCGCCTCTTGTTCCTTCAACGGAATGCCGAGCTTCTCGTAGACCTTGAGCAGCTCGGGATCGACTTCGTCGAGGCTCTTCGGGCCTTCTTTGACCTTGGGCGCCGAGTAGTAATAGAGATCCTGAAAATCGATCTTGGGAAACTCGACCTTCGCCCACTGCGGCTCGCGGTTCTCCAGCGTCAGCCAATGGCGATAGGCGGCGAGGCGCCAGTCCAGCATCCAGATCGGCTCTTCCTTCTTGGCCGAGATGTAGCGGATGGTGTCTTCGCTCAGGCCCTTGGGCGGGCGATCGTCGTCGATGTCGCTGACGAAGCCGTATTTGTATTCGCTGGCGACGCGGACGGCTTCGACGGTGTCTTGGGAAACGGCCATGACGGACTCCTAGGCCACGTTCTCGGTCGTCTGGCTGACGGCAGCCGGACGGGAGAGCGGGGGAAACTGCATCGGGGCATTGAGGTCGGCCAGCGTCACGCCTTCGAGCGCGCTGCTGATGGCGCGGTTGATCGTCGCCCAGCCGTTGCGCGACGAGCAGAGCGTCTCGACGCCGCAGCTGCCGGGATGCTCAAGGCAGCTGGTGATGGCGATCGGGCCGTCGATGGCGGCGATGATCTTGGCCACCGTGATGGCGCGCGCCGGCTGGGCCAAGGTGTAGCCGCCCTTGGCGCCGCGCACGGAGGTGAGGAGATTGGCCCGCGTCAGGGTGGCGAGCAGCTTGCTGACGGTCGGCGTCGGCACACCGGTGCCTTGCGCGAGATCGACCGCGTTATGGACGCCGTCGGGCGCCGTGGCCATGCGGCTCATCAGCAGGACGGCGTAATCGGCGAGGCGGCTCAGGCGGATCATGGGCGGACCTGCTGGCTCTTGGCGAGTGGGGCCGGGAATGGCGCAAAACAGCCATTTGCGAGCCGTTTGCAACATACCGGACTAAATTGGTCTGGTATGGAGTAAATCGGCCTTCACAGGTCCAAAGTCAAGCGATGAGTCGGGCAAAAAACCATGGCGCCGACAAGGGTTTAAGCCGATTTGCGGCGCTGTCAGGCCGTCAGGCGACCGCGTCCGCCATCGACGCCGATCACTTGGCCGGTGATCCAGCCGGCCTCAGGCGACAGCAGAAAAGCGGCGAGGGCGGCGGCGTCCTCGGCCCGGCCGAGGCGCTTCATCGGATGCAGCTTGGCGATGCCCTTGGCGAGGTTCTCGTTGGCGGTCAGCGGCGCGGCCATCTTGGTCTCGAGCAGGCTGGGCGCGATGCAATTGACGCGGACCTTGGGGGCCAGTTCGGCGGCGACCGATAGGGTCAGGCCTTCGACGGCGGCCTTCACCGTGCCGATCACCGCATGGCCGGAAAAGCCGAGGCCAGCGGCGACGCTGGAGAACAGCACGGCGGAGCCTTCGGCAGCGGCGAGGCCGGGGGCGGCCTCGCGGAGCGCGACCATCGCGGCAACGACGTTCAGACGGTAGGCCACCAGCATGTCGTCGACGCTGCTGCGGCTGAGCGGCTTGACGACGATGGAGCCGACACAGAAGGCGAGGCCGGCGATGGCCGGTCCGGCATCCTGGATCGCTTGGGCGATGCTGGCTTCATCGAGGGCGTCGAAGGGCGAGGAGGTGGCACCGGTTTCGCCGGCGAGGGCCGCCAGAGCGTCGCTGTCGCGCGCGACCAGATGCAGGGGCCGATCCTGCGCAACCAGCTTGCGAGCCAGCGCGCTGCCGACGCCGCCGGTGGCGCCGAAGATGACGATGGGAGCGGACATGGCTGCAGCCTTCACGAGAAAGATCGGCTGGGCGCCATCCATGACTGTCCTCCGGGGGAGGATAAGGACAGTGGGGGGAGATGACCGCCCAGCCTGAAACTCTCTACGCAGCCCATGCAGGGGAGGATCATGAAAAAAGGCGCGATCCTAAGATCGCGCCCTATTTTTTCGAGATTGCGCAGAGATCAGCCGAGCGTCGGATCGAGCACGATCTTGCCGGCGCCGGGATCGCTTTCGATCATCTGATGCGCCTTATATGCCTGCGACAGCGGCAGGATATGGGCGATCTTCACCTTGATCTTGCCGTCGGCAGCGGCCTGGTAGCATTTCGGCCGGTCGGCCGGATCGTGTCCCGGCATGCCGATGATGGTGATCTTGTTGTCGTAGAGATGGAAGAAATCGATCATGGCGTTCGGGCCGCCGTGCGCGCCGGCAGTGACCATGCGGCCGTTCATGCCGAGGCAGTGGAACGCCTTGGGCAGGACCTCTGGGTTGGCGATGTTGTCGTAGAGCACGTTGACGCCCTTGCCGCCGGTGATCTTCTTGGTTTCGGCGACGAGATCCTGCGTCGAGGAATCGAGCGCGTAGTCGGCGCCGACCGAAAGGCCGTAATCGGCGCGCGCCCGCGAGCCGGCGACCGCGATCACCTTGGCGCCGATGACATGCTTGGCGATCTGGATGCCGATGGAGCCGAGATTGCCGCTCGCCCCCATGATCATGACCCACTCGCCGGGCTGCAACTTGGCGACATTGACGAGCAGGTTCCACGCCGTCGGGCAATGGCGACCGATGACCGCCGCTTCTCGAAGATCGAGATTCATCGGCAACTTGTCGCCGGTGGCGGCGGGCACGCAGATCATCTCGGCGAAGCCGCCCGGCCGCTTGATGCCCATCATGCCGGTCGGACCCTTGTAGTCGTAGGCATCGAAGTTCGCCTGCTCGGGCACGTCGTCGAGCGGCATGCGGCCGGCAGCGGCCATATGGTCGCCGACCTTCCAGCGCGTGACGTTCTTGCCGACCTTGTCGATGATGCCGGCGCAATCGACGCCGGGGATCAACGGCAGCGTGATGCCGCGATGGGTCTGGTTGCCCTGGCGCACCATCACGTCGAGCGTGACGTTCACGGTCGCGGCGTGAATCTTGATGCGGACCTCGTTGTCGCGCGGCTGCGGGTCGGGCACGTCCTCATACTTCAGGACGTCGGGCGGACCGTATTCGTGGATGACGATGGCTTTCACGCGGGCCTCTTATCGGGATGAGATGCGGAAACGGCCGGAGCGTCGTCGCTCCGGCCGAGTGCGGGCTATCAGGCTTTGGTCGGCTTCTTGGACGGCACGAAGCTGGTTTCCAACGTGCCGAGGTTGCCGACCGTGGTGGTGATCTTGTCGCCAGCCTTGAGGTAGGTGCCCTTGCCCTTGCCGACGCCCGCCGGCGTGCCGGTGGTGATCACGTCGCCCGGCTGCAGCGTCAGATGCTCGGAGAGATAGCTGATCTGTTCTTCGAGGTTGTAATGCATCGCGCCGGAATTTCCGTTCTGCTTCAACTCGCCGTTGACCCAGAGCTGGATCTTCAGATCGTAGGGATTCTTCACCAGCTCCTTCGGGGTCATCCAGGGGCCGATCGGGCAGGAGCCGTCGAAGTTCTTGCGGCGGAAGCGGTCGCCGCGGAACTGCTTCTGCACCGGGGTGATGGCATCGGCGCGGCTCGGGCCGCGGATCGACATGTCGTTCAGCACCATGTAGCCGGCGATGTAATCGAGCGCCTTTTCCTTGGAGACGTTGAAGCAGGGCTTGCCGATGACGACGGCGAGCTCGGCCTCCCAATCGATCTGCGTCGAGGTGTGCGGCAGCGGAATCTGCGCGCCATGGCCGACGACGGTCTGCGCCGGAGTCTTCTGGAAGAACACAGGCGGCATGACCGACTTGTCGGGCATGGTGTTGCTGCCCATCTCGGCATGATGATCGGCGTAGTTGGCGGCGATGCAGAACACCGTCGACGGATAGAGGATCGGCGCCAGCAGCTTGACGCGCTTGAGCGGCTTGACGGCCTTGGCATAAGGGCTGGCCTTGCCCGCTGCGGTCTTGGCGTGATCGGCGGCGAGCTTGGCCAGCGCGGTCTTGGCTTTCGGCCAGACCTTGAGGATGTCGAGCGTGGATGCCACCTCGAAGCCGAGCTTCTTCTTGGCGCGGCGCGCATAGATCGGCGCGGCGAGGGTCAGGTCGAGGACGTCCTCGCCGACCAGGATGCCGGGAATGGCCTTGCCCTTGGGGCCAGCGAAATTGAGCAAACGATAGTCGATCACGATTCCTCCTGCAGGTTGCGCTTATGCGCGTTTTTATCCGTGAAAAGGCCCGGCGACCGCCGGGCCTCATATGAATGCCGTCACGTCTATTATGTCGATCTTTAGTAGGGCTTGTCGCCTTGGATCACACAGCGGCGGAGCAGTCGGCGCTCCTTGTCGCTGAAGTCCGTGCGGGCGTGCAAGGTGCAGCGGTTGTCCCACAGCAACAGATCACCGACGCGCCATTTGTGCTCGTAGATGAATTTCGGCTGCTCGATATGGTCGAACAGCGCATCGAGGAGCGCGGCGCTCTCCGCGTCCTCCATGCCCTCGATCGACCAAGTCATCAATCGGTTGACGAACAGCGCCTTGCGGCGGCTATCGGGGTGGGTGCGCACCATGGGATGCGTGTAATGCGGATGTTCGTCGAAGTCCGGATTGTTGCCTTCGCGGCTGGTCGAGCCGTATTGGAAGACGTTGACCGCCTGGCGGCCGTCGATCTTCGCCTTGATTTCGGCGGGCAGGGCGTCGTAGGCGGCGTACATGTTGAGGAAATGGGTGTCGCCGCCGACGCTGGGAATTTCGATGGCATAGAGAAACGTGCCCTTGGCCGGTTGCTCGATGTAGCACATGTCGGAATGGAACTGCATTTCGCCATCGGGCAGCGAGCCGATCGGCTTGCCGTTTTCGCGGATGTTCGAGACCAGCATGATCTCCGGATGCTTGACTGCCGTTTCGGCGCGCATCGATGCGGGTCGCGGCCGGCCCTGCAGCGCGCCGAAGCGCTGGGCGAAGCGAACTTGATCTTCCTCGCTCAAGACCTGATCGCGGAACAGGATGACCAGATGTTCGCGCCAGGCGTCAGCGATGACGGAAAATGTCGCCTCGTCGATCGGCCGCGTCAGATCGACGCCGCGAATTTCCGCGCCAAGCGCCGGCGACAGCGGATGGACATCGACGCCGCGTGGCGCGGCTGCGGGATGGCTGGCGGCGGAGGAGGAAACGGACGGCAAGGCAGGCTCCCAGCGCTCTCTTTTATTTTTGGCGCGGTGATATTGTAAGCCGTGAACTTCTCGCCGCCAAGCGATCCGGCATCAACAAAAACGCCGCGCTGAGGAGCGCGGCGTATTGGTTTTCGAAACGCTCGGATCTGTTGCGGCGGACTGTGCAAATGAACGGGGCACGTCCGCCGCGAGAGGCTTATTCGGCCTGTTCGGCCTTGCGCGCGGGACGCATCAGGAAGGCCGGAATATTGTCGCCGAAGCTGACGACTTGCGGCTCGTTCGGCTCGTTGCGCGGACGGCGCTCGCGGTTCTCATTGCGATTCGGGGGACGATCCTGCGAACGGTCTTGTTGCGGACGTTCGTTACGGTCCGAGCGGCCTTGGCGATTGCCGCCTTCGGGTGGCCGGTCGGACGCAGGCCGATCCTGCGCAGGGCGGTCGGCATTGCGCTGATCGCGCGGACGGCGCTCACGGCGCTCGCGATTGTCGCTGCGCGGCTCGCGCGGCGCTTCGGCCCGCTCGGCGGCGGCTTGACGCAACGCCGACTCGTCGGGCTGGGTGTCGGGCCCCACTGAGACGACGGGAGCTGGAGAGGGGGAGGCGTCGGCAATCGGCGCGATCGGCGTTTCCGCCACCGTGGCGACGATTTGCGGCGTTATGGCCGGCTCCTTGGCCGGGCGTTCGCTGCGGTTGCGCTCGCCACCACGGCCGCCGCGGTTGCGGTCATTGCCGCGACCCTTGGGAGCTGCGCCGCGACTCGGGCCGCCACGGCCTCGGCCGCGACGGCTGCCGGCTTCGGCGGCGGCTTCGGCGAATTCCTCGTCGGAGATGCCTTCGACGCCAGGAATCTTGTGCATCGGAATGTCGCCGCCGTTGGTCATCTTGGCAATGGCCTCGACAAACTTGCCGTCGTCGGGCGTGACCAGCATGAAGGTGCGGCCGCTGCGCCCGGCGCGGCCGGTGCGGCCGATGCGGTGAACGTAATCCTCGGCATGGATCGGCACGTCGTAGTTGAAGACATGAGACAGGCCGACGACATCGATGCCGCGTCCCGCCACGTCGGTCGCGACCAGCAACTGAATATCGCCGTTCTTGAAGGCGGCAAGAGTTTCGGTGCGAATAGCCTGAGCCATGTCGCCGTGCATGCCGGCGACGGAGAAGCCGTGGCGCTTGAGCGACTTGACGAGAATATCGACGTCGACCTTGCGGTTCGAGAAGATCAGCGCGTTTGTGACCGTTTCCGAGCGGATCAGGGCGCGCAGAACTTCGCGCTTGATGTAATCGTCGTTGGCGCAGCGCACCTGGAATTGCTCGACGGTCGCGGCGGTGGTGGCGGGCGGCGCCACGGTGATCGACTTCGGATTGATCAGGAAGGCATCGGCGAGGCGGCGAACTTCCGGCGGGAAGGTTGCCGAGAAGAACAGCGTCTGGCGGATTTTCGGGAGGAAGCCGACGATGCGTTCGACGTCGGGAATGAAACCCATGTCGAGCATACGGTCGGCTTCGTCGATGACGAGGATCTTGACGTCGTTCAGCAAGATGCGTCCGCGCTCGAAATGGTCGAGCAGGCGGCCCGGCGTGGCGATCAGAACGTCGACGCCGCGGTCGAGCTTGGCCTCCTGCGGCGCGAAGGATTCGCCGCCGATCAGCAGCGCCATGGTCAGCTTGTGATGCTTGCCGTAGGTCTCGAAACTCTTGGCGACCTGCGCGGCGAGTTCGCGCGTCGGCGCGAGCACGAGCGAGCGCGGCATGCGCGCCTTGGCGCGGCCGGCCGCCAGAATGTCGATCATCGGCAAAGTGAAAGAGGCGGTCTTGCCGGTGCCCGTCTGGGCGCAACCCAGAACATCGCGGCCCATCAGCACCAGGGGAATGGCCTGGGCCTGAATGGGGGTGGGCTCTGTGTAACCGGCGTCCGTGACCGCTTGGAGGACTTCCGGGCCGAGCCCGAGATCTTCAAAACTCATCGTGTAAAAAAGCGTCCTTGGCTTAGGAATGTGAAAAGACGCCCTAGAAATGGGGTTTTATTGGGAAAAGTCAATTTTTCCCGGCGTCGGAACGCTGAAAAAGCGCGGTTTTCCGCCGGGCGTGGCGGATTTGACCCGGTAAAACTCTTTGCGGCTGGGGCTTTATGGCCGCCAGCCGCAAAAACCATCAGCCGCGCGGGCTTAGCAGAGCGGACCCTTGCAATTGTCGCGTTGCGGATCGTTGCGGTTGACGGTCGGGAACAGCTCGCGCGTCATCTGCTGGACCAGCGTGGTCACGCCGTCCCGCGGCACACCCTGCGGGCCGCCGTCGACCCAACCCTCGACCCAGCTGTTGGCCTTGTCGTAACGACAGAAGGCCGCCAGCACGCGTAGCTGCGACGCCGGACCGGTCTGGCCGGAGACGGCCTGTGGGTTGTTGCAGAGTTCGTTGGGCTGAATCGTCTGCGGACCGTTGAAGAGCCAGACCACATCGTAGTCGGGATGGGCGCTGGCGCTTTTGGCGGTGGTGTAGGTGGTCTTGGGCCCGCGCGGCATCGCCGCCATGTTGCTGGTGACCAGTTGCTCAAATTCGCCCTGGTTCAAGGCAAAGGGATTACCCCGGACGATAACATGGGTGTCGCGTCCGTCCGCGACGCGAAAGAAATCGCCGTAGTCGTAGGTATGATATTGGTCGGACAGCGTGCGCGGCGCGCCGCTGGCGCAAGCCGAGAGCAGTCCGGCGGCGAGAAGCAAGGGAAGTTGGCGCATGGGGGCCTCCTCTTCAGTCGCGACGTCGGGCCGTCGCATGCCGTTAGGCTACGCTTTAGAGAGGATGACAGTTTTCACTTTGGTGTGAAATGCTATGTCAAATAAGCGGTTTCTCAGTCGAAACGCTTATTCCGGGGTGTCGCCCAAGCGCAGATCGCGCGATGGAAACAGCTGGCGCGTGAAAGCGCTCATCAAAGCTTTGAACCGTGCATCGCCGGCATTTTTGATCCCGCTCGCATAGCCTTCGGCTTCGGTCAGCACATCGTTGAGGCGGCAAAAGACGCCTTGAACATGGATGTCGCCGTCGGTTGCGAAGCGCGGCGCGACGGGCGGCTCGCGGCACAGATCGGTCTGCTTGACGTTGGTCGCGGGATTGAAGATCAAAACCAGCTTGAAGTCGGGATTGTGCGTCTGCGGTGTCGTGCTGAAGCGGGTCGCAAAGCGCGCATTGTTCTGCAGCCCGGCGATCGTCGCTGCCTGCAGGCTGTCGTGGCCGCCAAGCGTCGCGCCGTCGTCGAGCAGCACGACACGGAAGTCGCGCCCCTTGCCGGCATATTCCGGGTCCTCGACCTTGAAGAGCGGTGTCGGCTCGCCGGTCGTGCGGACGGCGAGCGTGTCGCAGGCGGCGAGCGCGAGTGTCGCCAGGGCCAGAGCGGTAGCTTTCAAAGGTCGAGCTCCCGTACGCTCGGCGCATATTCCTGGATGAAGGCGAGGCGCAACTCGGGTTTGCGCCCCATCAGGCTTTCGACGCGCTCTTCGGTCAGTTCGCGTTCGCCTTCGGGAATCGTGATGCGCAGCAGCACGCGCTTGCTCTGGTCCATCGTCGTGTCGCGCAATTGCATCGGCGGCATTTCGCCGAGGCCCTTGAAGCGACTGATGTCGATCTTGCCGCGGCCCTTGAAGGTGGTCTTGAGCAGTTCTTCCTTGTGGGCGTCGTCGCGCGCATAGACCGTCGTGCCGCCTTGGGTGATGCGGTAGAGCGGCGGCTGGGCGAGATAGAGATGGCCGTGATCGATCAGGCCGCGCATCTCGCGATAGAAGAAGGTGATGAGTAGCGAGGCAATATGCGCGCCGTCGACATCGGCGTCCGTCATGATAATGACGCGCTCATAGCGCAATTTGGAGACATCGAAGCGGCTGCCGACGCCGCAGCCGAGGGCCAGCGCCAGATCGGCGATTTCCTGGTTGCCCTGCAGCTTGTCGGTCGAGGCCGAGGCGACGTTGAGGATCTTGCCGCGTAGCGGCAGGATCGCCTGGGTCTCGCGGCTGCGCGCCGATTTCGCCGAGCCGCCGGCCGAATCGCCCTCGACGAGGAAAATCTCGGTTCCGTCGGCGGCGTTGCGCGAGCAGTCGGCCAGTTTGCCGGGCAGGCGCAGGCGGCGGGTCGCCGTCTTGCGGTTGAACTCTTTCGCCTTCTTGTCGCGCAGCCGTTCTTCGGCGCGGTCGATGATGGCGTTGAGCAGGTCGTTCGCGGTCGCCGGATCGCCCGACAGCCAATGATCGAAATGGTCCTTGATGGTGCTTTCGACCATCTTGGCCGCTTCGACGCTGGCGAGCTTCTCCTTGGTCTGGCCCTGGAACTGCGGATTGCGCATGAACAGCGAGAGCAGCACGCAGGCGCCGTCCATCACGTCGTCGGCGGTGATCTGCGCCGCGCGGCGGTTGCCGGCCAGTTCGCCGTAGGCCTTCAGCGCGCGGGTCAGGCCGGTGCGAAAGCCGGCTTCATGGGTGCCGCCTTGCGGCGTCGGCACCGTGTTGCAATAGGACGAGCAAAGGCCTTCGCCCTCGGCGGCCCAATTGACCGCCCATTCGACCTTGCCGCCAGTGTCATTGCCGAGCGTGACGTTGCCGGCGAAGGGCGATGGGATCAGCGTTTCGCGGCCTTCGAGGTGACTGGCGAGGAAGTCGGCGAGGCCGCCGGGAAAATGGATGGTTTCCTCGGCCGGGACGTTGTCCTTCGGGCCGATCAGCGACGGATCGCACTTCCAGCGAATTTCGACGCCGCGGAACAGATAGGCCTTCGAGCGCGCCATGCGGTAGAGCCGAGACGGGCTGAAGTCGTGCTTGTCGGTGAAGATCTCCGGGTCGGGATGGAAAGTGACCGAGGTGCCGCGCTTGTTCGGCGCCGGGCCGGCTTCCTTCAACGGACCTTTGGGCACGCCGCGCGAATAGCTCTGCTTGTAGAGGGTCCTGTCGCGCGCGACTTCGACGTCGAGCCGGTCGGAAAGCGCGTTCACCACCGAGATGCCGACGCCGTGCAGGCCGCCGGAGGTCTCATAGACCTTGTTGGAGAACTTGCCGCCGGAATGGAGCGTGGTGAGGATGACCTCGAGCGCCGACTTGTTCTTGAACTTGGGATGCGGATCGACCGGGATGCCGCGGCCGTTGTCGCGGACCGTCACGACATTGTCGGGCGCCATCTCAAGCTCGATACGATCGGCATGGCCGGCGACGGCCTCGTCCATCGAGTTGTCGAGCACTTCGGCGACGAGATGGTGCATCGCGGCGCTGTCGGTGCCGCCGATATACATGCCGGGCCGGTGACGGACCGGCTCCAAGCCTTCAAGAACCTCGATGTCCTTGGCGGAATAGCTGTTCTTGTCGGCGCCACTCTTGGTGCTGGAGGCGCCAGCGGCGGATTTCGCGGATGATTTATTGAACAGATCGGCCATGCATACCTACGCTGAAAACGCGCCCGGGC
>CAMAVH010000078.1 GCA_945861615.1 Rhizobium sp. Q54
CGACCGCGGGAATAAAGGCGCGCAGAATGTCGGGCAGCACCGCCGGCGCCAATAGCGCGACCAAGAGGGCGAGGCGCGGAAACATGATGGTCGAGGCCAGAACGGTTCCTGCGGCGAGCATCGGTGCCGAGGCGGGACGTTCGCGGGCCATGCGTGAGAATGTCACCGCCGTCGCGGTGGAGGATGCCAAGCCGCCGAGCAGCCCGGTGAGCAGCAGGCCGCGTCTGGCGCCGGCCAGCCGGATGGCGAAATAGCCGACGTAAGAGATGCCGGCGATCAGCACCACCATCCACCAAAGGCGATAGGGATTGAGCGCCTGCCAGGGCCCGTAACCCTCGTTGGGCAGCAACGGCAACAGGGCAACCGTGATGACGAGCAGGCGCAAAGTGGCGAGCAGTTCGTCGCGCTCGATCCATTTGAGCAGGCCGTGCAATTCGGGCTTGAGGCCGAGAATCAGCGTGACCGCCACGGCCGCCGCGGCGGCGGGTAGAATCTCGCCGATTCCTGCCAGCGCGCCGAGGGCGAAGGCGAGAAGAACGGCGATCATCGTGGTGACGCTGAGGTCGCTGGTGGCGCGCATCGTCTGCCAATAACCGGCCGCCAGAAGCAGGCCCAAGGTCAGCAGCAAAGCGGCGAAGCCGATGCCGCCGATCTGCGCCGACAGCAAAGCGCCGACGGCGCCGAGCAGGCTGACGACTGCGCAGGTGCGAAAGCCGGCGACGCGCTGGCCTTCCGCCAATGCACGATCCTGCCAGCCGCGCTCGAGACCGATCAGCAGGCCGATGAGCAGCGCGGCGCCGAGCCGCCACATAATGTCCGCGTCGATGAAACCAGTGCTTTGCATAGGTCGTTGGCATCCTGTGCCGTTGTGCGGGCCGTCGCCAAGATCATGGCAAACGCCGCGCGCGGGGTTCACAATGATTGGCTGGCCCGTGACGGGAGAAGATCATGCAGCTTACGCCTGCCATTCACCTCAACAATGTCGATCTTTCGCGCAAGATGGCGAAGGCAACATATGGGAAGCGTTATGACGCGTTGAAGACGCGCCTGCGCGAACTGCAGCTGGCTTATAAATTCGCCGGCGGGCGGGCCATCATCATTATCGAAGGCTGGGATGCCGTCGGCAAGGGCGGCCTGATCCAGCGCCTGACCGCGCCGTTCGATCCGCGCGGCTATCAAGTCTGGCCGATCGGCGCGCCGACCGAGACCGAGCGCGGCGAGCAGTATCTCCAGCGCTTTTGGCGCCGCTTGCCGCGCGCCGGCGTGTTCGCCATCTTCGACCGTTCCTGGTACGGCCGCGTGCTGGTCGAGCGCGCCGAGGGCTTCGTCAAGCCGGCCGTCTGGCGACGCGCCTACGACGAAATCAACGCCTTCGAGAAGATGCTGACCGACGACGGGGTGCGGATCATCAAGCTCTTCCTCCATGTCTCGCTCGAGGCCCAGCGCGAACGCCTTGCCGCGCGGATGGCCGACCCCTTGGAAAGCTGGAAGCTGGAGGCATCCGACCTGCGAAACATCGTTTTGCGCCCCGACTACGAGGCGGCCGTTAACGAGATGTTCGAACGTTGCTCGCTGCCCGCCTCGCCCTGGTTCGCCGTGCCGTTTGAAAATAAGCATTTGGGCCGCATCGCGGCGCTGGAAACCATCGTCGAGCGTTTTGGCGAGGGCATGGATCTAACGCCGCCGCCGCTGGCCAGGAATCTCATCGTCGCGGCCCGGCGCATCGGCTTGGTGACGGCCGACAAGCCGTCCCGGGGCGGCACGAAAAAATAAATTTGCGCCGACCGTTGCTACATCGCGCGTTGCGGCGTTAAGACTAGGTCATGAGAGGTCGTTTCACCCGCCACGGTCTCCGCAGGATTGCCGGTCGCAGGATCGGCAAGCTGGCGATCTGCGGCTTGAGTCTGGCCGGATTGGCGGTCGCGACGCTGGCGGGCGGCGCGCTTTCGGCGCAGGACCTGCGCTTCTTTCGCATCGGCACCGGCTCGACCGCCGGGGTCAACTTTTCCATCGGCGGGCTGATTTCCAGCGTGGTGAGCAATCCGCCAGGCTCGCGCCCCTGCGAGCGCGGCGGCAGCTGCGGCATTCCAGGCCTGATCGCGGTCGCCCAGGCGACCCAAGGCTCGGCCGATAATGCGCGCGAGGTCGGCCTCGGCAGGCTAGATTCCGCCATCATCCAGGCCGACGTCGCGGCGCAGGCCTATGGAGGCAAGGGCGCCTTCGCCGGGGCCAATCGTCAGGCAGAGCTGCGGGCCCTCACCAGCCTTTATCCGGAAACCCTGCAGATCGTGGTGCGGCGCGATGCCAAGGTAAAAACCTTGGCCGGGCTCAAAGGTAAGCGCGTCTCGATCGACACGGCAGGTTCGGGCACCCAGGCGTTGGCGCGCAATGTGCTGGCGCGCGCCGGCCTCAGGCCGGCGGATTTCAAGCCTTCCATGGTCGATCTGGGCACCGGGGTCGATATGATGCGGAACGGCCAGCTCGATGCGCTGTTCTATGTCGGGGGCGTGCCCGCTCCCGCCATCGCCCAACTCGCCGACATGGTGCCTATCGATCTCTTGCCATTGCCGCCGGCGGCCCTCGCCGCCTTTCGCAAGGAGGAGCCTGCCTATCTGGCGATGACGGTGCTGGCCGGCAGCTACGCGGGCGTGACGACGGATATCGCCAGCATGGGGATCTATTCGCTCTGGGTCACCAACAGCAAGTTGAGCGACGACATGGCCTATGCCTTGCTGAAGGCGCTCTGGCACAAGAGCGCCCAGCCGATGTTGGCGAACGGCCATCCGGCCGGCCGGCAGATGGCCTTGGCAAGCGCCCTCAACGGGCTGACGATCCCGCTGCATGCGGGCGCCGCGCGCTTCTATACCGACATGAAATTATTGAAGACGGCGACGCCGACGGCAAAGCCGTGACCCTGCGCGAAGTGGCGGCCGTCCATCGTTAGCAAGCCGCCGACGCGGTGTCGTTGATTACGAGGCGGCGGGAGCCGCTGGACCGTTGATTCCGTCCTTCTCGTAATCCGGGATCATCCAGGATTCGACTTTGGCGGCGGCGACCCATTCGGCGAGCGCCGGATGGGCGAGCAAGGCCTCGGCATAGGCCGCCGCGCTTTCTCCCAGCGTCACCCCGTAGGTTTTAAAGCGCAAGGCCACCGGCGCGAACATGGCGTCGGCGGCGCTGAAGGCGCCGAACAGGAAATCGCCGCCGGCGCCGTAACGGCTGCGCGCGTCGCGCCAGATCGATTCGATGCGATTGATGTCGGCTTGCACGCCGTCCTGCGACATGCCGTAGCCCGGCAGGCTTTCGCGGACGTTCATCGGCATGGCCTTGCGCAGCATGAGGAAGCCGCCATGCATCTCCGATGAGATGGCCCGCGCATGGGCGCGCGCGCCAACCTCGCTCGGCCATAGGCCTGCGGCGGGAAATTTCTCGGCGAGATATTCGACGATGGCCAGGCTTTCCCACACGGTGATCTCGCCGTCGATCAGGCAGGGCACTTTGCCCGAGGGGGAATGGCGCATGATCAGCTCGCGCGTTTCCGGCAGGCGCAGCGGTACGACGATTTCCTCGAAGGGCGCGCCGGTCAGCTTGAGGGCGAGCCAGCCGCGCAGCGACCATGACGAATAGTTTTTGTTGGCGATGACGAGCTTGAGGCTCGTGCTGGTCTGGACTGTCGCTTCGGCCATCGCCGCCTCCCCTGTTGCCCGTCCCTGATAGGCCAGGATCCGCTCCAGCGCAAGCCGAAGGCGGTTTTTGCCAAGGTTCCCAAGGGCTTCCCAAATGGCTCCAGGCGCGCGAGGATAGCACCAGCCCGCTGCACAGGAGCCTATCTTGCCCGCATTCGCCGTCAAATCCGCCGAAAAAACCCAGCGATCCGTCCCCATCACGCCCGTTGCCGCCGAGGGGTTGAAGGTTTGGCTCGCCCGGCAGCCGGCGCGGCTCCAGGCCTGGGTCGCCGCCGGAGGCTTCGATGCGTCGGCGGGCAGCGTCAGCTTGGTGACGGGCAAGGACGGCGCGCTTGAGCGCGTGCTGCTCGGTCTCGGCAAGAGCGCGCGCGCCGCCAAAAGCATGAACGATTTGGCCGGCGGCGCCGCGGCCGAAGGCGCGCTGTGGCGCTATGCCGGCCTGCCGGCAAGATTGCCCGCCGGCAGCTATGCCATCGACGCCAGATTGCCGGCGCGCGAGGCCACCATGGCCGCGCTCGGCTGGGCGCTCGGGTCCTATCGCTATAACCGCTACAAGCCGGCCAAGCCCTACGGCGCCAAGCTGGTCTGGCCCGACGCGGCGGATCGCGCCTATGTCGAACGCGCCGCCGATGCCCATGCGCTGGTGCGCGATCTCGTCACCACGCCGGCCTCCGACATGGGGCCGGACGAGTTGGCCGCCGCGGCGCGCGGCGTCGCCAAGGCGGCCGGCGCGAAGATCCGCATCGTCATGGGCGATGCGCTCTTGAAGCAAAACTATCCGGCGATCCATGCTGTGGGCCGCGCCAGCGATCGCGCGCCGCGCCTGATCGACATCACCTGGGGCAAGCCCTCGGCGCCGAAGGTGACCTTGGTCGGCAAGGGCGTCTGTTTCGACACCGGCGGCCTCGATCTCAAGCCTTCGTCGGGCATGCAATTGATGAAGAAGGACATGGCCGGTGCGGCCCAGGCCCTGGCGCTCGGCCGCATGATCACGCAGGCGAAATTGAACGTCCGCCTGCGTGTGCTCTTGCCGACCGTGGAGAACAGCGTTGCGGGCAACGCCATGCGACCGCTCGACGTGCTGCATACCCGCAAGGGCCTCACCGTGGAAGTCGGCAATACCGACGCCGAAGGCCGCCTGATCCTGTGCGACGCGATCGCCGACGCGGTGGCGGAGAAGCCCGAGTTGATGTTCGACTTCGCCACGCTGACGGGCGCGGCGCGCGTCGCCCTCGGCCCGGAATTGCCGGCGCTGTTCTGCAACGACGGTGCGCTGCTCGGCGAATTGATGAGCGCGGCCGCCGTGCAGGAAGATCCGCTATGGCCCTTGCCGCTGTGGCAGGGCTATCGCCCCCTGCTTGCCAGCAAGGTTGCCGACATCAACAACATTTCGAGCGGGCCCTTCGCCGGCGCGATCACGGCGGCGCTGTTCCTGCAGGAATTCGTGCCGAACGATATTCCCTGGGCCCATCTCGACTTCATCGGCTGGAACGGCACGACGAAGCCGGGCCGTCCCGAAGGCGGCGAGGCGCAGGGCTTGCGGGCGGTCTTCGCGCTTTTGGAAAAGCGCTACGGCTAGATCGCCGCTTCGCGGGGTGGATTAGATCGCCGCTTCGCGTAGTCGCTTAGATCGCCGCTTCGCGGCGGGGCGGCAGGCGGGCGTCCTCGTCGTCGGCCTGCAGGATGGGCAGGCCGTCGCCCGAGGCGATGACGCAGCTGCGTTTGTCGCTATCGCTGTAAACGATAGTCCAGGTGCCGTCGGTCGGCGAGGTGAAGGCTTCCAACAGGCCGGTTTCGCCGATGCGCTTGGTCTGGCTTAACCGCTCGCCCTGTTCCTTGGCCAGGTCGAACAGCAAGCTGCTGCGTTCGTAGCAGGTGGCCGAGATGGTCTTGCGGTCGGAATTGTTGCTGGCGGTCGTTGCCTCTTCCGCCTGGGCGGCGCTGATGAGGCCATAGCCGGCGACGGCCAGCAACGCCACTTGAAATCCCAGCTTCGCGATCGTCTTCATCTCGTACTCCTCCGGAGCCGACGGGCTCCGTGCGCCAGTGTTTCGCCAGCGTCCCCGGATCGATGAAGTCTCTCGCCTGCCGCCTCGGCTTGCCGCTTGATCTGCGGTTTCGCGCTGCGCTTGTCGGTGAAATCCTCTGCACAGTGCGTGCCAAAGTTCCACCTTCAATAAAGGTAGGATGGCAGGACAAATCTTAAAGAAAAGCGACTCGTGGAAAAGATCGTCGCGGGTCTGCCTTGCGTTCCCTGCATGGCAGCGCGCCGTGCCGATGATGCGCGCTCAGTAACCCACGGAAAGATCGACCAAACCCACCGGCGCGGCGCCTCGGCGAATGGCCGCGATGCTCGCCGCCATCAGGCCGGCGGCGGTTTCCGGAATCGTCCAGCCCGCCGCATGGGGCGTGACGGTGACGGCCGGATGACGCCATAGCGGATGATCCGGCGGCAAGGGTTCGGGATCGAACACGTCGAGCGTGGCTGCGGCCAAGTGCCCCGAATCGAGCGCGGCGATCAAATCTGCGGCGATCACATGGGCGCCGCGCGCGGCATTGATCAAGCTGGCGCCCTTGGGCAGCAAAGCCAGGCGCTGGGCGTTCAGGATGCCGCGCGTTGCGGGGCTGAGCGGCAAGAGGCAGATGAGAATGTCGCAACCGGCTAGGAATTCGGTCAGGCCGGCCGCGCCGTGAAAGCAATCGACGCCGGGGATATCGTGGGCCGTGCGCGCCCAGCCGCGCAATCTGAAGCCGAAGGCTGCCAGCTTGGCCAGGGCGTCGCGGCCGAGCACGCCGAGCCCCATGACCCCGACGCGCCGCTCGGCCGTCAGCGGCGGCGGCAGAAGCGGTTTCCACAGGGCGGCTGCCTGCTGCTGGGCATATTGCGGCATGAAGCGGTGATGGCGCAGCACGTTCATCACGACATACTCGCTCATCTGCGCCGTGAGCGACGGATCGATCAGGCGCACCAGCGGCAAGTGGCGCGGCAATTGCGGATCGGAAACCAGATGATCGATGCCGGCGCCGAGCGACAGGATGCCCTTGAGATTGGGCAGGCTGGCGAGCAGGCCGGGCGGCGGCTTCCAGACGATGGCGAATTCGATGTCCTCGGGCGCCCCGATCTCGGGCCAGATGCGCAAGCGTTCGCCAGGCATGACCTTGGCGATGGCGCTGGTCCAGTCGGGCTGGCTGTCGGACAGGCTGTAGAACAACAACGCCATTATTGGCGAACCCCTATTGTTTTACCGCGGCGGCCTCGGCGACCTTCAGCTCGAAGGCGGCGGCCATCAGGGCTTTGGTATAGGCGGTGGCGGGCGCATCGAAGATGCGCGTGGCGGGGCCCTGTTCGACCACCTTGCCGTCCTTGATGACGACCAGCTCGTCGGCCAGCGCGCGCACCACCTTCAGGTCGTGGCTGATGAAGAGATAGGCGAGGCCGTGCTTATCCTGCAGGTCGCGCAGGAGATCGACGATCTGTGCCTGCACCGACATGTCGAGCGCCGAGGTCGGCTCGTCGAGCACGATCAATTTCGGTTTCAACACCAGAGCGCGGGCGATGGAAATACGCTGGCGCTGGCCGCCGGAGAACTCGTGCGGGAAGCGGTCGCGCGCGGCCGGATCGAGTCCGACTTCGCGCAGCGCCGCGTCGATCAGCGCCCGGCGCTCCTCGCCGCTCTCGCCGATATGGTGGACTTTCAGGCCCTCGCCGACGATATCGCCGATCGACAGGCGCGGGCTGAGCGAGGAGAAGGGATCCTGGAAAACGATCTGCATCTCGCGGCGCAGCGGCCGCACGTCCTTCTGGCGCAGGTTCTGAATCTCCTGGCCCTCGAAACGGATGAGGCCGGTGGAGGATTGCAGGCGGAGCAGCGCCAAGCCGAGGGTGGTCTTGCCCGAGCCCGATTCGCCGACGACGCCGACGGTGCGGCCGGCGCGCAGCGTCATCGTGACGCCGTCCACCGCCTTGATGTAACCGACGGTGCGGCGGAAGACGCCGGCCTTGATCGGAAACCACACCTTGAGGTCTTCGACATGGGCCAATTCCGGTAGGCCTTCGACGCTGCGGCCAGCCGTGCCCTTGGGCTCGGCGGCGAGCAGCTTTTGCGTATAGGGATGCTGCGGGCTGGCGAAGACCTCCGCGGTGGCGCCGGCCTCGACGATCTCGCCCTGGGTCATGACGCAGACGCGTTCGCTCATGCGCCGGACGATGCCGAGGTCGTGGGTGATCAGCAGGATCGCCATGCCGAGCTTGCTCTGCAGCTCTTCCAGCAGGGCGAGGATCTGCGCCTGGATGGTGACATCGAGCGCCGTGGTCGGCTCGTCGGCGATCAGCAGGTCGGGCTCGTTGGCGAGCGCCATGGCGATGACAACGCGCTGGCGCTGGCCACCGGACAGTTCGTCCGGGTAGGAATTCAGCCGCTGCTCGGCCTCCTGCAGGCCGACCAGCTTCAAGAGTTCGAGCACGCGGGCGCGGGCGGCGGCGCGGCCGAGGCCCTTGTGCAGCGCCAGCACCTCGCCGATCTGCTTTTCCACCGTATGCAGCGGATTGAGCGAGGTCATCGGTTCCTGGAAGATCATCGAGACGCGGGCGCCGCGAATCTTGCGCATCGCCGGCTCGGCGGCGCCGACCAATTCGGCGCCGTCCAGCTTGATGCTGCTGGCGGCCGTGTGTTGCGCCGTCGGGTAGGGCAGAAGTTGCAGCACCGACATGGCGGTGACCGACTTGCCCGAGCCCGACTCGCCGACCAGCGCCAGGGTCTCGCCCTTGACGATGTCGAACGAGACGGCCTTGACCGCCTGCACGTCGCCGGGCTGCGGCGGGGCGCCTTGGGCGGTGGGCCGCGCGCGGAAGATCACCGAGAGGTCGCGGACTTGCAGCAGCGGCGCCGTGGTTTTGTCTGTCATGTCCCTTACCGCAGGCTCTTGCGCGGGTCGAAGGCGTCGCGCACCGCTTCGCCGATGAAAATGAGCAGGCTCAGCATCGCGGCGATGACGACGAACCCGGAAATGCCGAGCCAGGGGGCTTGCAGGTTGTCTTTACCCTGGTTGAGCACCTCGCCGAGCGAGGGCGAGCCGGGCGGCAGGCCGAGGCCGAGGAAGTCCAGCGCGGTCAAGGAGGTGATCGAGCCGTTGAGAATAAAGGGCATGAAGGTCAGCGTCGCCACCATGGCATTGGGCAGGATATGGCGCCACATGATCATGCCGTCGCCGACGCCGAGCGCGCGCGCGGCGCGGACATAGGCGAAGTTGCGCCCGCGCAGGAATTCGGCGCGCACCACGGCGACCAGGGACGTCCAGCTGAACAGCAGCAGCACGGCGAGCAAGGTCCAGAATCCCGGCACCAGGAGGCTGGTGATGATCAGCAGGATGTAAAGCTCGGGCAGGCCGGACCACACCTCGATGAAGCGTTGCGCGTAAAGGTCGACGCGACCGCCGAAATAGCCCTGCACGGCGCCGGCGGCGATGCCGATGACCGAACTGACGATGGTCAGCGCCAGGCCGAACAGGACGGAAATGCGAAAGCCGTAGATCAGCCGGGCGAGCAGGTCGCGGCCCTGGTCGTCGGTGCCGAGCCAGTTGGCGGCCGACGGCGGCGCCGGAGCCGGCACATCGAGGCGATAGTTGATCGTGCGGTAGGTGTAGGGCACCGGCGGCTGGATCATCCAGCCCTGCGTCGCGATGCGTTCGCGCAGCCAGCGATCGGTGAAATCCGCCTCGGTCGGGAATTGGCCGCCGAATGCCGTCTCCGGATAGAACTTGAAGATCGGCATGTAATAGGCGCCTTCGTACTTCACCAGGATCGGCTTGTCGTTGGCGAGGAACTCGGCGAACAGGCTGAGGACGAAGAGGACGAGAAAAATCCACAGCGACCAGAAGCCGCGTTTGTTGGCGCGGAAGTTCCGAATGCGCCGGCGCGTCAATGGGGTGATGGGGATCAGGCCCCACAGACGGTCCTGGCGCGGCGGGGCGCCGGGTGGACTCGAATCATTCATGGCGAGGTCGGTCATCCGCGCGCCTCGAAATCGATGCGGGGGTCGACCAGCATGTAGGTCACGTCGCGGATCAGGCCGAACAGCAAGCCGATCAGGCTGAAGAAGAACAGGGTGCCGAAGACCACCGGATAGTCGCGGTTGAGCACCGATTCGTAGCCGAGCAAGCCGAGCCCATCGAGCGAGAAAATGATCTCGATCAGCAGCGCGCCGGTAAACAGGATGCCGAGTAGGGCCGAGGGGAAGCCGGCGACGACGATCAGCATGGCGTTGCGAAAGACATGGCCGTAGAGCACGTTTTTTTCGCTCAGGCCCTTGGCTCGCGCCGTCAGCACATACTGCTTGTTGATCTCCTCGAGGAAGGAGTTCTTGGTCAGCATGGTGAGGCTGGCGAAGCTGCCGATGACCAGAGCGGTGAGCGGCAGGGCGAGATGCCAGAAATAGTCGACGATCTTGTCCGGCCAGGTCATGGCGTCCCAACCCGTCGAGGTCAAGCCGCGCAAGGGGAACCAGCCCCAATAGCTGCCGCCGGCAAACAGCACGACGAGCAGAATGGCGAACAGGAAGGACGGGATCGCATTGCCGACGATGACGACGGCGCTCGTCCAGATGTCGAAGGCGCTGCCGTCGCGCACGGCCTTGGTGATGCCGAGCGGAATGGAAATGAGATAGATCAGCAGGGTGGTCCAGAGGCCGAGCGAGATCGACACCGGCATCTTCTCCAGCACCAGCTCGACCACCGAACGGTCGCGGAAGAAGCTGCGGCCGAAATCGAGTTGCACATATTGCTTCAGCATCAGCCAGAAACGCTCATGGGCCGGCTTGTCGAAGCCGTAGAGCTGCTCGATCTCCGCCACCAGCTTGGGATCGAGGCCCTGCGCGCCGCGATAGCGGGTGCTGCCGCCTTGCGCCGAATCGCCGGCGCCGCCGGCGACACGCGAGGTGGCATCGACCGCCGTGCCGCGCACCTGGGCGACCATCTGCTCGACCGGGCCGCCCGGCGCGAACTGCACGACGGCGAAATTGATCACCATGATGCCGAACAGGGTCGGAATGATGAGCAACAAGCGGCGGATCACATAGGCCAGCATCAGCCGGTTCTCCGTCTTGTGCGAAGGCTGCGGATCAGCGCGCCGAGCAGCAACAAAACCGCCAGCCCGCCGATGATCCAATAGCCGGCATGGCCGCTGCGCTGAACTGCCGCCTTTTGCGTCTGTTCGGCTTTCAGTTCGGCCATGGCGGCATCTTTGGCGTTGGCAATGGCGCGATCGCGGTTGGGATCGATCCACCAGGCATCGACCTGAACGCCTTGCGTCGGCGTGATCTCGGGGCGCGAGAATTTGCTCCAATAGGCCACGCGATCGCCCTTGGCGTGATATTGCGGAATCACGTAATGACCCCACAGCAGCACGCGGTCGAGCGCCTTGGTGCGGGCGATCAGGCTGGCGCGGTCGGGTGCGGCGATGATCTGTTCGACGATAGCATCGACCACCGGGTTCTTGATGCCGGCGAGATTGCGGCTGCCCTGCATGTCGGCGGCTTCGCTCGTCCAATAGCTCGCCTGCTCGTTGCCCGGCGACAGCGACTGGCCCCAGCCCGACACGATCATGTCGAAGTCGCGGCCGTCGAGACGGTTCTGGTATTGCGCAGTGTCGACGGTGCGGATGCGCGCTTCGATGCCGAGGCGGTTGAGGTTGCCGGCAAAGGGCCCGACGATGCGCTCGAATTCAGGCTGAATAAGCAGAATCTCGAAGCTGACAGGGTTGCCTTGCTTGTCGAGCATGACGCCGTCGTCAGGACGGACGCGCCAGCCGGCCTCTTGCAGCATGCGCAGGGCGATCAGCAGGTTCTCGCGGGCATCGCCGCTGCCGTCGGTGCGCGGCGCCCGGTAGGTCTTGGTAAATACTTCCGCAGGCAGCTGGCTGCGGAAGGGTTCCAGCACCGCCAGTTCGTCGCCTTCGGGCAAGCCGGTCGAGGCCAGTTCGGAGTTCGAGAAATAACTTTCGGTGCGCGAATAGGCGCCGAAGAAGATGCGGGCGTTGGTCCATTCGAAGTCCCAGGCATAAGCCAGGGCCTCGCGCACCTTGGCGTCGGAAAAGATCGGCCGTCGGTTGTTGTAAACGAAGGCCTGCATGCCGGTGGAGCGCTGGTTGGGCAGGACTTCCTTGGTAACGAGGCCTTGTCGCAGCGCCGGGAAGTCGTAGCCGGTCGCCCAATTCTTGGCGGAGTTTTCCAGGCGGTAATCATATTGCCCGGCCTTGAAGGCTTCGAGCGCCACATTGCCGTCGCGGTAATAGTCGTAGCGCATGACATCGAAGTTATGCCGCCCGATGTTGACCGCGAGGTTCTGGCCCCAATAGTCCGGCACGCGGCGGTAAGAGACGGTGCGGCCGGCTTCGACGCTGTCGAAGCGATAGGGGCCGCTGCCGAGCGGCGGCTCCAGCGTGGCGCGTTCGAAGTCGCGGTCTTGCCAATAATGTTTCGGCAGGATCGCCTGCTGGCCGACGATCAGGGGCAATTCGCGATTGTCGCCGGCCTTGAAGGTGAAGCGCACCCGGTGCGGCCCTTCCGGCGTCACTTTGTCGACGGCGGCATAGTAATAGCGCAGCTGCGGATGACCCTTGGCCTTGATCGTCTCGAAGGTGAAGACGACATCGTCGGCGGTGATCGGCTGGCCGTCATGCCAGCGCGCTTCGGGGCGCAGATTGAACAGCACCCAAGAGCGGTCGGCCGGCATCTCGACGCTTTCGGCGAGCAGGCCGTATTCGGAGAAGGCTTCATCCGCCGAGGCGACCAAGAGCGTGTCGTAGATATCGGCCGCGTTGGCGGCGGCAACGCTGCGCAGCACGAAGGGATTGAGGCTGTCGAAGGTGCCGAGCGCCGAATAGCGCACCGTGCCGCCTTTGACCGCGTTGGGATTGACGTAATCGAAATGCGCGAAGCCGGGCGGATATTTGAGATCGCCGTGCATGGCGATGCCGTGGGAGCGCGATGGCTCGCTTTGCGCGACGGCCATGGACGCGCCGAGCAGGCCCGCCAGCGTCAAAGACGTCGCGAGGGCAATCCGGAAGCGGCGGGAAAGATGCGATGCGGCGGTCACGCAGGGAGTGTGACGCTGCCCTGCGGGACTCGCAAGCCGGGAAAGAATGAAGTTGCCGTGAGCCTAATGGCCGGCGAGGACGGCGAGGGCTTTGGCGTGCAGAGCGGCATCGCCGGCCGCCAGCACGCGCGGGCCGGAGGCGATGGTCAGGGCTTCGCCCTGCCAATCGGTGATCTTGCCGCCGGCGCCGGCCACCACCGGAACGAGCGCGCAATAATCGTAGGGCTTGAGCGAAGCCTCGCAAACCAGATCGGTGAAGCCCGACGCCAGCAGGCCGTAGGCGTAGCAATCGGCGCCGTAGAGCGGATATTTCACCTGCGCGGTCAGCCGGGCGAAGTCGGCGAGATCGTCGCCTTCGAACATCTGCGGCGTGGTGGCGTAGAGCAGGGCATCGGCGAGCTTCACGCCGGCGCGGGCTTTGATCGCCGCGCCGTTGAAGGTCGTCGGCCGGCCGTCAGCGCCGACCCAACGCTCTTTGAGGATCGGCTGGTCGATCACGCCGACCACGGGCGAGCCTTTGTGGCAGAGCGCGATCAAGGTGCCGAAGGTCGCTTTGCCGGTGATGAAGGATTTTGTGCCGTCGATCGGATCGAGCACCCAGACATAGTCGGCGTCCGTCTTATGGGCGCCGAACTCCTCGCCGAGGATGCCATGATCGGGAAAGGCTTTGGTGATCGCCGCGCGCAGCGTCTGCTCGACCTCGCGGTCGGCGATCGTCACCGGGCTGGCGTCGGACTTGTCGTCGACGGCGATCGGCTGGCGGAAGTAGCGGCGCAGGATGGCGCCGCTCTGCTCGGCAAGATCGTTGGCGAGGGCGACGAACGGCGCGAGAGCGTTGCTCATGCCACGGGGCCTTCCAGGCAGATGCGGCCTTGG
>CAMAVH010000079.1 GCA_945861615.1 Rhizobium sp. Q54
TCGTCGCGCACCGACCAGCTGACGATCTGGCCCATGCCGTTCATCTTGTTGTGGCGCGGGAAGTTCAGCAGCATGGCGAAGCTGGCGAACAGCGCCATGCCTTCGGTGAAGGCGCCGAACATGGCGAGCGTGCGCGCCACGTCGGACACGGTGCCGGTGCCGAAGGTGTGCATATAGTCGGCCTTGGCGCGCAGCTCGGCGTAGTCGCGGAACGCCTCGAACTCCGACTGCGGCATGCCGAGCGTTTTCAGCAGCAGCGCATAGGCGTCGATATGCACCGTCTCCATATTGGAGAAGGCGGCCATCATCATCTGCACTTCGAGCGGCTGAAAGATTGGGATATAGCGCTTCAGGTAATTGTCGCCGACTTCGACGTCCGACTGGGTGAAGAAGCGGAAGATTTGCGTCAGCAGCGCGCGCTCGGAATCGGTGACGCGATCCGACGTCCAATCCTTGATGTCGGAACCGAGCGGCACTTCCTCGCCCATCCAATGGGTCTGCTGCTGGCGCTTCCAGCAGTCGTAGGCCCAAGGATAGCGATCGACGTTATAAGTGCCGGTGGCGGTGAGCAGGCCGACCTTGCCGCTGCCGATCAACGTGCGCGGGTCGACGCCAGCCAGGCTGCCGGGGGTGAGATCGATCACTGACATGAAAGGCATTCCTCGTAATCGGTCGGGGCCGAAGCGGTGAGGCCGGAGTCGACTTTTTCTTCGAGCTGGCCGGCGATGGCGGCGCGCGACAGCGACTTGGAGCGGCAGTAGTAGAGGCTCTTCATGCCGCGCTTCCACGCCGTCCAATGCAGCATGTGCAGGTCCCACTTGTCGATGTCGGCCGGCAGATAGATGTTGATCGACTGGCTCTGGCAGATGTAGGGCGCGCGGTCGGCGGCGAGATCGATGATCCAGCGCTGGTCGATCTCGAAGGCGGTGCGGTAGATCAGCTTCTCGTCGTCGCTCAGGCAATCGAGCTGCTGCACCGAGCCTTCATGCTCGACGATGGACTGCCAAACTTCCGGCGTATCCATGCCCTTCTTCTGCAAGAGTTTCGTCAGCTGGGCGTTGCGCACGACGAAGGCGCCGGACAGCGTTTTGTGCGTGTAGATATTGGCCGGAATCGGCTCGATGCAGGCGCTGGTGCCGCCGCAGATGATGCTGATCGACGCGGTCGGCGCGATCGAGATCTTGTGGCTAAAGCGCGCCGCCATGCCGCGCTCGGCGGCGTCCGGGCAAGCGCCGCGCTCTTCGGCGAGCAGCACCGACGCGGCGTCCGCCTCGCGGCGGATCTTGCGGAAGATGCGGAGATTCCAGGATTTCGCCAGAGCGCTTTCCATCGGGATGCCTTCGTCCTGCAGGAACGAATGGAAGCCCATGACGCCGAGACCGACCGAGCGCTCGCGCATCGCCGAATATTTCGCGCGCTGCATGCTGTCGGGCGCGATGTCGACGAAGAAGGTGAGCACATTGTCGAGCATGCGCAGCACGTCTTCGACGAGGTTCGGCTCGTCGCACCATTCGTGCCAGGTTTCGATATTAAGCGAGGCGAGGCAGCAGACGGCGGTGCGGTCTTCGCCGCGATGGTCCATGCCGGTCGGCAGCACGATCTCGCTGCAGAGGTTCGACGTGGTCACTTTCAGGCCGAGATCGCGCTGATGCTTGGGCATGGCGCGGTTCACCGAATCGATGAACAGCAGATAGGGCTCGCCGGTCTGCAGGCGCGTCTCGAGAATGCGCTGCCACAGCTGGCGGGCATCGACCTCGCGCACCGGCACGTCGTTCTTCGGGCTGCGCAGTTTGAACATCGCGCCGTCGCGCACGCAGTCCATGAATTCGTCGGTGATGTTGATGCCGTGATGCAGGTTGAGGCCCTTGCGGTTGAAATCGCCGGACGCCTTGCGGATCTCGAGAAACTCCTCGATCTCCGGATGATGGATGTCGAGATAAACGGCGGCCGAGCCGCGCCGCAGCGAGCCCTGACTGATCGCCAAGGTCAGGCCGTCCATGACATGGATGAACGGAATGATGCCCGACGTCTCGCCGTTGCCCTTCACCTTCTCGCCGATCGAGCGGACCTTGCCCCAATAGGTGCCGATGCCGCCGCCGTTGGAAGCGAGCCAGACGTTCTCGTTCCAGGTGTCGACGATGCCGTCGAGCGAATCGGGCACGCTGTTGAGGAAGCAGGAGATCGGCAGGCCGCGCGTCGTGCCGCCGTTCGACAGGATCGGCGTCGAGGGCATGAACCACAGGCGCGACATGGCGTCATAGAGGCGCTGAGCATGCTCGACATCGTCGGCATAGGCGCAGGAGACGCGGGCGAACATGTCCTGGAAGCTCTCGCCCGGCATCAGGTAGCGATCGGTCAAGGTGGCCTTGCCGAACGGCGTCAGCAGCGCATCGCGCGAGCGGTCGAGCGTGAGATCGGACGGCTGCGGCGGACGGGCCAGCGGAAAGGGTAGCGGCGCGTGGCGCTCGACGCGCGGGCCGTCATGCGGATGGGTCGCCGGGGTGGCGAAGGCCATGGTCGCCTGACGCGGCGTCTCCGCCACGGCGCGCGGTTGCTGCAAGACCGGGCGCACCGGCACCGGCGCGACAAGGTTGCCCTGATGATCGAAATCGAATGCGAGAGACGACATGCCACTCCCCCTCTAAAACTGACTCAAAGACCGGCCGGGGGAATCGGACCCTTGCGGGACGCGGAATCGTCCCCTGCAAGCGTCGTCGGATCACCCCGCCCGAAAACTGTTTCGGCGTGCACGGCAGGTCTCCTGGCTCGCGGGTCGTCGCCGCTGTCTGGCCTTCCCGGCGCGAAACGCACCAGTGGCTCTGACGACAGCGGCTCGCCGCTTACAGTTGCGGGGGCAGCCCCGGCTTTGGCGCTAGGCGCCGCACCGGCTTCCCTCTTAGCCCCGGATATTGCGATCCGGAGAACCGTGGACCCCAGATTTAGTGATGAAGGGCCCAACCCTGTCAAGCAACCGCTGGAAGCCCGCGGAAACATTGGCTCCGCGACCGCCAAAGAAATTTCACGACCTCACTCGACAAATTCGGCCAGATCGGGGATGCGGGTGAAGGCGACCTTGGCGCCGAGGTACTCCAATTCCCTGCCCCCGCCCGGTTTGTCGCTGAGCACGCCGAAGCCGACCGTGTCGCGGCCGTAGCGCTTGTTGAGCGCATCGAGCTTGGCCGACAGCAGGGTCCGGCGCGTGTCGCCCAAGCGGGGCGCCGCGACCAGCTGCACCACCTTGCCGAGCGGCGCCGGCGCGGGATCGCGCCGGACGGCGAACAGATCGAGCGTGGTATCGACCAGCGGCGTCAGGTCATGCAGCACAACCGAGACTTTCTTGAGCCGGCGCGGCGACCAGGCCGTCACATGGCGCGCCCACAGGCTGTCGAGCGCTTCGAGGATCGCGGCGCTGTCCTGGGTCGCGCCGAGACGGAAATCGCCGAAATAGCGCTGACCCGATTCGCTGCGCGCACTGACGGCGAGATGACCGGCGACATAATCCAGGCGGCGCAGCCGCGCCGCCGCCTTGGTCGCGAGACGGCGCGCCACCAGGCGGGCCTTGTCCGCTAGGCGCAAATCCGGCTCGAGCACACGGCTATGGCCGATGGTGCGACGCTGCGTCTCCTTCGCCGGTAGATCGAAGCCATGCAGCATGTACCAAAAGCCATCGCCGGTGACGCCGCCCCAATTGCGCCGGGCGGCGCGCGGCGCCAGATTCCACAGGCTTTGCATGTCGCCGACCCCGGCACGCAACAGGCGGCGCTCCATATTGGCGCCGATGCCCGGCAGGTCGCGCAGCTTGAGCTTCAAGAGCGGCCCGGGCAGTTCGCCGAGGCCGACGGCGACCAGCCCGTCGGGCTTTTCCAGTTCGGTCGCCACCTTGGCGAGAAAGCGGTTGGGCGCCAAGCCGACCGAGCAGCGCAGGCAAGGACCCACCGCCTCCAGGATCGCGCGTTTGACCTGGCGGCCGAGATCGAGCGCGGCGGCACGCGTGCGTTTGCTCTCGGGCAGCAGGCAACCCATCTCGTCGACCGATTCGACGCGCGTGACGCCGATCACGCCTTTCACCGCGGCGACGATGCGATGATGGAAGCGCACGTAGATGTCATGGCGCGCCGGCACGACGATGAGATCGGGGCATTTTTCCTTGGCCTCCCAGATCGGCGTACCGGTCTTGATGCCGAAAGCCTTGGCCTCATAGCTGGCGGCGATGGCGCAGGTCGAATCGCTCATCACCGGCGCGACGGCGATCGGCCGGCCGCGCAAGGAAGGATCGAGCTGCTGCTCGACGCTGGCGAAATAGCTGTTCAGGTCGAGGAACAGCCAGCGCAGCAAATCGGGATCGTCTGACGTCCGCATGAGCCCATCCGGTGAGACCCGAAGCCGCCACCGGCCAGGACTCGGTGGAAGCGAGGCAAGACCGGACGGCGGATCGCAAGAGAGCGGACGGAGGAGATTACCCAGATGAGAACAAAAAGAGAACATAAAAGATATGTTCTTCTAGTCATCTGAATTAATGAGATTTTTTTGATTATGCCGACGACGGCCGTGGCTGCAGACCCTAGCGCTGGCGGCTCGCGGCCAGCCCCCAGACCGGATAGGCCAGCGCCGTGACCGCGATGCCGACGCCCAAGGCGGCGAGGGCCAAGGCGATCCAATCGGCCGACCCGTTGATGCGGGCCCAGGCCGAATCCGTCAAGGCAGGAAGAAAAACCGCCGCGAGCAGCGCCGCCGCGCCCCCGAACAGCAGCAAGGCGCGCGGCGAAGGGCGCGCGGCCGCGGCGCCGCGCCGCAAGGCAATCACCATCAGCACCAGCCAGAGGGCGGCGAGCACGACGGCCGGCCAGAGCCAGGGGCCGAGGAATTCCAGCGCGACCCACCACAACACGACGAGATCGATCTCTTTCATGACGCGCTCCTTCAGGTCCGGCCGCGCAGCATGGCCATGTAGGTCGGCTGCAACATTTTTTCCTCGATGACCCAGGCCAGCCAATGTTCGGTCAAGGGATCGATGAAGGGGAAGGACGGCACCAAACGATTCTCGTAGTCGAATTCGACGAGCATCGCCTTGCCAATGCCGGTCACGAGCGGGCAGGAGGTATAGCCGTTATAGCTTTCCGTCGGCTCGCCGCCGGCGATGATCCGCACGAGATTGTCGATCGCGACCGGCGCCTGCCACTTCACGCTGGCCGCCGTCTTGCCCTTGGGCACGCCGTTGACGTCGCCGATGCCGAACACGTTGGGATAGCGGCGATGGCGCAGCGTGGCGCGGTCGACCTCGAGCCAGCCCTTGAACGCGCCGTCCTGCCAAGCCAGCGCCGACTCGACGAGGACGCGCGGCGCGCTCATCGGCGGCACGACATGGATGAAGTCATAATCCATCGTCACCTCGCCGCCCGGCGTGCGATAGGTCGCCCGGCGACCTACCGGATCGATGGCGGTCAGCACATGCGCGCGGTTGATGGCGATGCCGCGCGCCGCGAACAAATCCTCGACCTTGCGCGCCACGAGCGGCACACTGAAGACATTGGCGTCGTGGGCGTTGTAGATCAACTTGGCCTTGCCGCGCGTGCCCGCCGTGGTCATCAGGTCATCGGCGATCAAGGTCATCTTCAACGGCGCGCCGGCGCATTTGATGTCGGTGGCGGGTCGGCCGAACAAACCGATGCCCCCCTTCTCGACAAAGGCCGCCATCGCGCTGTAGGTGGCCCGCGCGGCATCAGGGCCGGCATAGATGCTGCCGATGCCCTCGCGGCCGATCAGTGCCGTCTCCATGCCGGCAATGCCGTCGTAATTGAGCGTGCAGCCGGTCGCGACGATGAGAAAATCGTACGATTCGCGGGCCCCGGTCGATAGAACGATCCGGTTGTTCTCCGGCTCGAAAGCCGTGACCGACGCCTGCAGCCAGCGAACGCCGGCGGCGACGAAGCGCTCGGTGCGCTCCAACAGCTGCCCGATCTGCCAAACGCCGGCCCCGACCAAGGTCAGCCCCGGCTGATAGATATGCGCGCCGCTCGGCTCGATCATGAGAATATTGGCGCCGTCGAGTTGCCGGGCCAGGCGCGAGGCCGCCGTCAATCCCGCGGCGCCACCGCCGACGATGACGATGCGCGCGCCGGTTCGCAGGGCGGCCGCCCGCGCCGGCGGCGCCGATCCGACGGCTGCGGCCATGCCGCCAGCCAGCAGCAGTTTGATGATGTCGCGGCGCGATGCGGCATTGATGCGCGAGATAGCGGACGGCTGTTCCATGCGCGGGCCTCGAAGTCCATCGGCCTCATCTGACCGTGCTGGACTTTAGGAACGCCGCACGCTCGCCGTCATTGATGCAAGTCAAGCCAGCGCCGAACAGCTCGCGGCAGCCGCCGCTGCGGCCTTGGCAACCAAGCCTGCCGTGAAGGGCTAGACAGGCTTGCCGGCCGCCGGCCTGACCCAGCCCGCCGGAATCGCCGTGCCGATGCAGATCAGCGAGAAGCCCGCCGAAGCCCAGAACACCATGCCGGGCGAGGCACCGTCCATCAGCAGGCCGTAGATCGTCGGCGACACCGCCTGACCGAACATGAAGCCGGTGGTGACGAAAGCGAAGACGGTGCCGACGCTCGCGCCGGGCACCGCATGACGCACCATGATGTCGCGCGAGGTGTTCACCAAGCCGCGCAGCGCGCCGACGCTGGCAAGCAGCACCAGGGCGATCCAGAACGGCAGACCGGACAGGCCGACGACCGCGATCATCGCGGCGCTGACCGTGAAGGAGGCGATCAAGGTCAGGTTGTGATGCTTGGTGTAATCGGCGAGCAGGCCGCCAGGCAGCACGGCGATCAGCGAGGCGATCATATAGACCGTGAGCGCCAGGTTCGCCGTGGTCAGGGAGATGCCGTAGATATCGATCAACGCCGAGACGGCGAATTGCGAGATGCCGGCGTTGGCCGCCGACGATGCCGCGTAGAAGGTAAAGAACAGCATCACCGTCGGCGAGGTCACCATGTCGCGCCAGGTGAGCGAGCCAGCACCGCGCTTCTTCGGCGCGCCGCCCTCGCCGATCACGCCCGAGCAAGCGAGCAACACGATCGAGAGCGCCACGCCGATACCACCGACGATCGCCACCGCCGTGCGCCAATTGGTCAGCTCGTAAAGGGTGACCATGACGAAGGGCGCCACGGCGAAGCCGATCGAGCCGCCGAACGTATGGATCGAGAAGGCGCGGCCGAGCCGCTTCTCGCTCACGGTGCCCGAAAGAATCGAGTAGTCGGCGGGATGAAATACGGAGCTGCCGACGCCGGCGAGCGCCATCAAGGCAATCAGCTGCCAGTAGCTGTCGATCACCGAGACGAGGGCGATGGCGGCGCCGTTGAGAAACAGGCCGCAGACCAAAACCGGGCGAGACCCGATCCGCTCGCAGACGAAGCCCATCGGCGTCTGCAGCACGCCGGTGAAGGCGGCGAACACCGCCGTCGCCACGCCGAGCGCGGCATAGTCGAGCCCCAGATCGGCGCGGATGACGGGAAAAAGCGGCGGCAGGACCAGCATGTAGAGATGGCTCAGCATGTGCGCGAAGCTGATCAGCCCCACCACCTGTGTCTCGCGCCGCCCCATCCCAAGTGTCATCGCCATCATGCGCCCTCGTGCCCGATTCCCTCACGGAGCTATCAGACCGTTCCCTCGGGCGCAAGATACGAAGCCGCCGGGCACTGTTCCTGAAAGCACCCATATCGCGGCGCAGCCGCCGTGATCTCAAAAAAATATGGCCAAAAGAAAAGGCCGCGCCCATGTCGGGCGCGGCCTTCGCTGCGAGAGGAAAGGACGTCGAAGGCTTAGCGGTAATTGCCTTCCCAGTCCTTCAGCTGCTTGTCGGCTTCGTCTTTGGCGATGCCGTAGCGCTCTTGAATCTTGCCGACCAATTCGTCGCGCTTGCCGTCGGCATAGGTCAGGTCGTCATCGGTGAGCTTGCCCCACTGCTGCTTGACCTTGCCCTTGGCCTGCTTCCAATCGCCCTTGATTTCATCCCAATTCATCGGTCGCTCCTGTAGTGGTGAAACTCTATCCGGACTATGCCGGCTCACTAAATCAACGAGGAACGGTATGTCGTTGTTCCTGTTCCCGAGCCTTTTTGCCCAGTGGAACCGCGGATTTTGGCGCAAGCCCCTTGAGCCTGATGGGAACTATGTCCGCAAGAGAAGCGTTGGCCGAGAACGAACAACCCGAACGACCACACAAGGGGACGACCATGCTAGGCACCATCCTATTGATCATCCTGATCCTGATTTTGCTCGGCGCGCTGCCGACCTGGGGTCATAGCCGCAGCTGGGGCTATGGGCCGAGCGGCCTGACGTTCGTCCTGCTCATCATCCTGATCGTGCTGTTGGCGACCGGGCGCATCTAACGACGTGAGAAGGTGACCATGCCCCGCGGCAGCAAAGCGACATACACCGCCAAGCAGAAGCGCCAGGCTCGTCACATCGAGGAAGGCTACGAAAAGCGCGGCGTCGGCGAGAAAGAAGCCGAGCGCCGCGCTTGGGCCACCGTCAATGACGAAACCGGCGGCGGCAAGAAGAGTGGCAGCGGGCGCGGGAAGAAAACCGACAGCCGCGCTTCGAAAAAAGGCGGCAAGCTCGGCGGCACAGCGGCGGCGAAACGATCATCCGCCGCCAAGACGGCTTCGGCCAAGAAGGCGGCGACGACGCGCAAGCGCAAGGCGAGCGCCAAGAAATAGCGAGACAAGCATGTTCGACCTGACGCTGCCGTGGTGGGAGTTGGTTCTGCGCGGCGCCGGCGTCTACGTCATGGTGCTGGGGCTGATGCGCATCAGCGGCAAACGCCAGCTCGGCCAGCTCACGCCGTTCGATCTCATCATGCTGATGCTGATCAGCGAAGCGGCTTCGAACGCGCTCACCGCCGAGGAAAATTCCTGGTTCGGCGCCTTGATCGTCATCACGACCATGCTGCTGCTAAATCTCGCGATCGGCATGGTGACCACGCGCTGGACGCGGGCTGAGCATTGGATGGAAGGCCGGCCGCGCTTCCTCGTGCGTCAAGGCCGCGTGCAGTACCGCACGCTGCGCGAGGAATCGATTTCCAACAACGAATTGATGGCGGCGCTGCGCCAAAACGGCTGCTTCATGCCGAAAGAGGCCGAATACGCCATTCTCGAGACGACGGGAAAAATCTCGGTGCGGCGGCGTGGCGGCGCCGGCGATTGCGCGCCGGACGACGCGCCGCTCGCCGGTTAGCCGCGCCTACCAATTGCCGCCTACCAGTTTCCCGTGGTCGAAATCCAGTCGGGATCTTCCTGCGAAGTGCGCTCGAATGTCAGGAAGTCGTAGTAGCCGCAATGGCCTTCGCCGGGGAATTCGCGGCAGATGCGCGGGCGGCCTTCGTAAATCGTGCAGCGGCGCAGCTCGCGGTCGAAGAATTTGCAGATCGTGCCGAAATGCTCATCGGCGTGGTGGCGCAAGATGCGCTCGCCGGGCTCGGCGCCGGCCTTGGTGTGCTTGGCGCGCGCTTCCTCGGCGCTGATGCCGAAGTATTTCCCCAGGCGCTTGATATCGAAGTCGGAGACGATGACCCGGGCATAAGAGCAGCATTGGCCGGGGCATTTCGAACAATCGTAGAGCTTGCGTTTCTTCTTCGGTTTCGTGGTCTTTGCTGTCGCCATGATGATACGCGCACCTGAGTGAAAGCCTTGGGTGAAGGCAGGTCATTGATTCTCCTTACATGGGAGCCCGCGATTTCGCAATCGCCGCATGGTTCCCGAGCGCCCAAGATCGCCGCCGAAGAAAACGCGGAGGTAAAACTCTCGTGCGCTGCGGCAATTCGCTTGTCATTTCCTGTCGGATGCGCACAATCCCGCCTCCTGTAGCCGGGCCTCTGTTGCGTCCTCCGGTCAGGAAACAGCTTGTCGGGGCCACAAGCTCCGATCTATGCTAAAAGTAATACCGCACCGATCGCGCAAGACGCGCGATTTGATGAGGCTGGGATGACGTCATTGTTCTCTCGTCGCTTGATGGCATGGTTGCTGGCGCTGACGGTTATCGTCGGCGCGAGCCCCGTCGTGGCCGCAAGCTTCGGTGGCGAAGGTGCTGGCGTCTCGCAAGCCGGCCATGGCCAGCCGATGGCGCCGATCCAGGCGGCCCTCGACGAGGGCTACAACCCTGCCATCGAAGACGAAACCAGCCGCCGCGTTGCCGATCATGGCGGCGACGACACCACTGCCATTGCCACGGCCGAACTGGCCGTCGGCGACTTCGGCCTGTTGCGCCATGCGCAGGCCGAACCCCGGAGCCGGATCGCCACAGGCGGCCGCTCCTCCCAGCACAAGACCGGCCCGCCGACCGCCTGAGACCTTCCTCCGGCCGCGACCGCTTCATTGAAACGAGCGGCAACGCGGCCAACGGACGAAGGTAGAGGCGGATTCCATCGTCGGCAGGGCCCCAAAGCCCACATCCTTCCTAACGCGCAAATTGCGCAGCCCACCCGCCGCCGATCCGTCTTTGCCGCACGTCCGTTCGCGATGACCTCTTTTCGGACAGCGGATAAGCAAATATGGAAAGTTTCACGGCGGAAGCCGCCTATATGGCCTCATCGGCCGGGCGCGCCTTCCTGATTCTGATGGATCCAACGCGACTTATGTTCCTCGCGACGGGCTGTGTGCTGGGTCTGGTGCTGGGCATTATTCCCGGCATCGGCGGCCTCGCCGGCACGGCGATGCTGCTGCCTTTCACCTTCGATATGGACCCCTATACGGCCTTCGCCTTCCTGCTCGGCCTGGGCGCGACGACGGCCACCGGCGATCCCATCCCAGCGATTTTGTTCGGCGTGCCCGGAGGTGCCGCCTCCGCGGCAACCGTCCTTGACGGCTTCCCCATGGCCAAACGGGGCGAAGCCGGCCGTGCCTTGTCGGCCGCCTACATGTCGTCCCTGCTCGGCGGCCTGTTCGGCGCGGTCCTCATGGGCCTGACGATTCCGATCCTGCGCCCGCTGATGCTTTATATCGGCTCGCCGGAACTGCTCGGCTTCGCCGTGTTCGGCATCTCGATGGTCGCGGTCCTGTCGGGCAACGCCCCGCTGCGCGGCGTCTCTGCCGCCTGCTTCGGCGTCATGCTCGCCATGATCGGCTCCGACCCGCAGACCGGCACCCTGCGCTGGACGATGGACAGCCTGTACCTGTGGGACGGCATGCCCCTGACGCCGATGATTCTCGGCCTCTTCGCGCTGCCCGAACTCTGCGACCTGCTGATCACCCGCACCGCCATCGCCGAGGGCGTTCCCGTCGGACGCGAGGTCTACAAGGGCCAGTGGCAGGGCGTGAAGGATTGCTTCGAGCATTGGTGGCTGATCATGCGCTGCTCGTGGATCGGCGGCGGCATCGGCTCCATTCCGGGCATCAGCGCCTCGGTCGTGGACTGGCTCGCCTACGGCCACGCGCTGAAAACCGAAAAGGGCGCCAAGCAGACCTTCGGCAAGGGCGACGTCCGCGGCGTCATCGCCTCGGAATCGTCGAACAACGCCAAAGAGGGCGGCGCGCTGGTGCCGACCATCGCCTTCGGCGTGCCCGGCTCCGCCGGCATGGCGATCCTGCTCGGCGCCTTCCTGATCCAGGGGCTCGTCCCGGGCCCGGACATGCTCGGCAAGAACCTCGACGTGACCTATTCGATGGTCTGGTCGGTGGCGCTCGCCAACATCCTCGGCGCCGGCATGTGCTACGCCTTCAGCCCGCAATTCGCCAAGCTGGCGACCTTGCGCTACACGCTGATTCTGCCGGCCGTTCTCGGCATCATCTACATCGGCGCCTTCGAAGCCTCGCGCCAGTGGGGCGATCTCTACACGCTGCTGTTCTTCGGCCTGTTCGGCTGGATCATGAAGCAGTTCAAGTGGCCGCGCCCGCCCTTGATCCTCGGCGTCGTGCTCGGCGACATCATCGAGCGCTACCTGTTCATCTCGGTCGAACGCTACGGCATCGAGTGGTTCAAGCGTCCGGTGGTGGCGATCCTGTTCGTCATGGCTTTCGTCGGCCTGTTGCGACCGTTCCTGCAGGACGTGAAGGCCCAAGGCGGCGTCAAGATGATGCTGACCAATTTCCAGGCCCCGACGTTCCGTTGGACGCAGATCTTCACTGTGTTCTTCTTCTGCTTGCTGGCCGTCATGGTCTACCAGGCGACCAGCTGGAATCTGGACGCCAAAATCGTGCCGATGATCGTCGGCTGCCTCGGCCTGACCATGGTCGGCCTCAGCCTGCTCAACGACATGTGCCGCGTGCCCAAGGCGCCCAGGGTCCACAGCATGACCGAGGACGCCTTGCAGGAGATCGAGGACAACTCCGACGAGAAGATCCACATGGATCTGTCGTCGGACACCGAGCATCTGCCGAAGACCCTCATCGCCAAGCGCGGCCTGCTCTTCTTCGCCTACATGCTCGGCTTCATGGGGTCGTTCGCCGTGTTCGGCATGCTGCCGACGGTGTTCGTCTTCGTAATTTTCTTCATGCGGCACGAGGCCAAGGAACGGTGGTCTCTCACCATTCCCTACGCCATCTGCATGGTGATCTTCATCTACGTCGGCTTCGATCAGTTCATGGCCATTCCCTGGCCTCAGAGCGTGATCGGCCAATGGATCCCGGCGCTCAAGGTCATCCCCACCGTTTAACGACGGTGCGGTTGAGCGTCGGCTCCCGGAGGCGGACCACCAGTTCAGTCCGGTCCGCCTCCGGGTCTTGTAAGCGTACCCCCGACTTGAAGGGCGCCCCGGACGATCCGACTGGGACGCCCTCTTTTTTGTCGGAGATCTAGCGGCGGCGGAGGGCCATCAGGCCGGCCAGGGCGAGGACCGTCCAGCCGGCCATCAAAGCCAAGCCGCCCGCCGGGGCCGCCCCCTTCCAGCTCAATGGGCCCCAGTTGTGGCCAAGGCTCAAGGCGACCAGCGCGCCGCAGAACAGGACGATGCCGGCGGCGAAGGCGGCTAGCGCCAGGCCGGCCAGGCGGCGCGCCGCACCGCTCAGGCGCTCGCGTAGGGCGACCGTCGCGAGCAGTGCCAGGGCATGGACCAGTTGATAAGTCGAGGCCGTGGTCAGCCAGCCCTTGGCCGGCTCGGCCGCGCCGTGCGACGCCCAGGCCCCGAGCGCGACGGCACTGCCGCCGGCGAGCGCGGCGAAGACGATGACGGCCGCGGCGAAGCGGGAGAACGGCGGGGCGAATGGATCGTTCGGCATCTCGGCGAGCTCCAAAGATAAACGAAGCGTAAAGATCGGCGGCGAGTCTGCCATGCGCGCGGCTCGTCTGTGACAAGAACCGTGTTCGACTCGCAACAGCGCGGGCTCCGAGTCGAAAAAATTGGGTCCTAGGGAAGATTTCCGCTTGCATCAGGGGCGAGATGGCTTAATTAGCGTTTTCAGACGCCAATCGCACGTGCCCCAGGCCTCTTAGTTAGGTCAAGCAACGACGTGTACGCGTCCTTTTCGGAGCCGGTCACCCAAGTGGATCGGCAGTCGGTCGAGAGGACCGGCACCTTAAGGGAGGTGGATACATGAACGGGCACGCTCCTGCGCCCTATCCGCGAAACGATCGGTAAACCCGGTTTCA
>CAMAVH010000080.1 GCA_945861615.1 Rhizobium sp. Q54
CGCGATAACGTCGAGTTTATAAAGATCGTCACCCTCGGGCTTGACCCGAGGGTCCATTCATCCAGCGCTCAGGCAACGGGTACATGGATGCTCGGGTCAAGCCCGAGCATGACGGTCTTTTTTGATGCGAACTACTTCGGCTCGATCCCCAGCGCTTCCAGCATCTCGCGCCATTCGCGAAGAGAGAGGCCGCTCTCCTTCTGATCGACCTTCTCGCCGCCCAGCATGCGCTTGACGGCCTGCAGCGCCTTCTCCGAGAGATGCACGCCGCCCATGCGGTATTGCAGGAAGGCATCGCACACCAGCGGCACCCAGCGCTTCACCGTTTCCAGCATCACATCGGCATAGACGCGAATCTCGTATTGCGCGTGCGGATCGGCGCGCAAGGAGAGGAAATGCAGCAGGTTGTGCAGATCGACCTTCCAGTACCACTGGGTGTAGAAATTCACCGTGAGATTCATGCGCGCCAGCTCGCGCGCGAGGCCGGTGCGGTTGGGATCGACCACCTCGCCCTTGTCAGTCTCGTTCAGCATTTCGGCGTAATGGTCGTAGGTCATCTGGGAATCTTCGCGCAGGATCTGCAGCACGCGCTCGGCATCCTTGCCGGTCAGCGCGTCGGCGCGGCCCTGGCGGTTCGAGGTCGATTGCGCGCCGAGATGCTCGGCCTTGGGGATGTAGAATTCGTTGTCGAGGATCGAATAGCGCGCCGAATATTCGTTCACATTGGCGGTGCGGTGGCGGATCCATTGGCGCGCCACGAAGATCGGCAGCTTGACGTGATATTTGATCTCGCACATCTCGAACGGCGTGGTGTGCCGATGGCGCATCAAATAGTTGATCAGCCCGGCGTCCTCGCTGACGCGTTTGGTGCCCTTGCCGTAGGAGACGCGCGCGGCCTGCACCACGGCGGCATCGTCGCCCATGTAGTCGACGACGCGAACGAAGCCGTGGTCGAGCACCGGCAGGGCGCTATAGAGGATTTCCTCGAGGGCGGGCGCGGTCGGGCGGCGCGTGGCGGCGGACTGGGCGCGGGCGGAGTCGATCTCGGCCTGCTGCTCGGGACTCAAGGGCATCAAAAAACTCCAGATGAAACGACGGCAGGACGCGCAATGGCGACAGGCCGGGGCGGCGGGGCGGAACTTTACCGGCTCGGGGGCCGGAAGCAAACGCGGAAGGCGGCTTCCTTTCCAATATATGAAGGCCCTGTGGAAAACCCCCGGAACCCGCCGCCAAGCCAGACGGGCGGCGATTGCTCCCCGCCCTTTCAAATCGGCCGGGGAAGCCTTATATTTCCTTTGTCGGGCAACCGACTATGGCGATAAACGGCTTATGGAATAAGCATTGTGGACCCGGGGGCGGTACCCGGCGCCTCCACCATCTCACCCCGCCTCTCCGAATGCGTTCGGCGAGCAGGGTTCATGGGGGCGAAATAGGATCGACACGTGCGGTAAAGATAAGTTTTTCGCTCGGCATGATACCGCCGTTATCGGGTCGTTTGATAAGTGCCAACGACAATCGCGTTGCACTCGCTGCCTAATTAGGTAAGCGCGGCTCGGGGGGCGCCGGGCAACAGAAGCCCCCCACCTAATTGACGTGATGCGCCTGCCTGCCGTTTTCGCTTCGCCCCGCCTGTTCAGCCTCTCGGAATTCACCTCCTCATGGCCCGCGACACCCTGCAGTACGACAAGATGGTCGAAAGCGCGCTGCGCGGCGTCGTGCGCCAAGCGCTGATCTATATTTCCAAGAACGGCCTACCGGGCAACCATCACTTCTACCTCACCTTCCGCACCGACCATCCCGGGGTCGACATCTCCGACGCCCTGCGCGGGCAATATCCCAACGACATGACGGTGGTGCTGCAGCATCAATATTGGGGCCTCGAGGTGAACGACGACCATTTCGTCGTCAATCTCAGCTTCAGCAACATGCCCGAGCGGCTCCAGGTGCCCTATGCGGCGCTGATGTCCTTCGTCGATCCGTCGGTCAAGTTCGGCCTGCAGTTCCAGCCGCTCGACGGCGATGCCTCGGCCAGCCTGTCGGGCGGCTTCGCCGCCGCCGCGGCCGCGACGGAGAGCAGCAAGCCCGCCAAAGCCAAACTGACCGAGGCCAAATTGACCGAGGCCAAGCCGGCCGAGGCGAAATTGACCGAGGGCAAAACGGGCGATGCCGCCACGACCGGCGCCAAGCCCGTCGAATTGAAGCCGGCCCTGAAAGCCGAGCCGGTCAAGGGCGAGACCGCCAAGACCCAAACCGCCAAGCCCGCGCCGGCCAAGGCGGGCGAGGCGGCGCGCAAGGACGAGCCGGCCAAGCCGGCCGCCGACGTACCGGCCGAGGGCGCCGCTGCCCCCGCCGAAAAGGTCGTCTCGCTTGACGCTTTCCGCAAAAAATAGTCTCTGACCGCGCCGTCCGGCGCGCGTCCGCCCCCCGGCTGTCGATCCCGTCCCTCTCCGTCACCCCGGAGCTTTCATGGCTGCCCCTACTTCAAACGACACCGATTTCCACAAGATGTTCCCGCTCGCCCACGACGCGGCGACGGCGTTCCGCAAGCTCGACGGCGACTATGTCGAGACCGCCGAGTTCGGCGGCCAGACGGTTCTCAAGGTCAAGCCCGAGGCGCTCACAGTGCTGACCAAGGCGGCCTTCCGCGACATCGCCCACCTGCTGCGCACCGACCATCTCAAGCAGCTGCGCAAGATCATGGACGATCCGGAGGCCTCCGATAACGACCGCTTCGTCGCCTACGAGCTGATGAAGAACGCCAACATCGCGGCGGGCGGCGTGCTGCCCATGTGCCAGGACACCGGCACCGCCATCGTCATGGGCAAGAAGGGCCAGGCCGTCTGGACCGGCGGCGACGACGAGGCGGCGATCTCCGAGGGCGTCAAGCGCACCTACGCCGAATCGAACCTGCGCTATTCGCAGATGGCGCCCGTCACCATGTTCGACGAGGTCAACACCGGCGACAACCTGCCGGCGCAGATCGACCTCTACGCGACGAAGGGCGACGAATATGAATTCCTCTTCATCGCCAAGGGCGGCGGCTCGGCCAACAAGACCTATCTCTATCAGGAGACCAAGGCTCTGCTCAATCCGGCCTCGCTCTTGAAGTTCGTCGGCGAGAAGATCAAGACGCTCGGCACCGCCGCCTGCCCGCCCTACCATCTCGCCATCGTCATCGGCGGCACCTCGGCGGAATTGACGCTCAAGACCGTCAAGCTCGCCAGCACCCATTATCTCGACGGCCTGCCGACCAGCGGCAACAAGTTCGGCCAGGCTTTCCGCGATCTCGAGATGGAGCAGGAAATCTTCAAGCTGACCCAGGCGACCGGCATCGGCGCGCAGTTCGGCGGCAAATATTTCTGCCACGACGTGCGCGTCGTGCGCCTGCCGCGCCACGGCGCCAGCTGCCCGGTCGGCATCGGCGTCTCCTGCTCGGCCGACCGCCAGGTGATCGGCAAGATCACCAAGGACGGCCTGTTCCTCGAACAGCTCGAGACCAATCCGGCGCAGTTCCTGCCCGACATCAACGAGGAGAAGCTCGGCGGCGACGTGGTCAAGATCGACCTCAATCAGCCGATGGACAAGATCCGCGCCATCCTGACGCGCTATCCGATCAAGACGCGCGTCTCGCTCACCGGCACGCTGATCGTCGCGCGCGACATCGCCCATGCCAAATTGCAGGAGCGGCTCGATCGCGGCGAAGGCCTGCCGCAATATTTGAAGGACCATCCGGTCTATTACGCCGGCCCGGCAAAAACGCCGAAGGGCATGGCCTCGGGCTCGTTCGGCCCGACCACCGCCGGCCGCATGGATTCCTATGTCGACGCCTTCCAAAAGGCCGGCGGCTCGCTCGTCATGCTCGCCAAGGGCAACCGCTCTCCCATCGTGCGCGAAGCCTGCCAACGCTACGGCGGCTTCTATCTCGGCTCGACCGGCGGCCCCGCCGCGCGCCTGGCGCAGGACTGCATTAAGAAGGTCGAGGTACTCGAATATCCCGAACTCGGCATGGAAGCGGTGTGGAAGATCGAAGTCGAGGACTTCCCCGCCTTCATCGTGGTGGACGACAAAGGCAATGACTTCTTCGCCAAGCTCGGCGCGAAGGACTGACCAGAACGGCCGCGGATCAAACCGCGGCCGTTCTACTATCCGGGGAAATATGAATGCGGCATGTCATCATTAGCGTTTTCGCCGTCATGGCGACGGCATCCAGCGCTTTGGCCGTTGAGCCGAACGGGGCGATGCTGCGCGGCCTTAACGCCTTTGATCGCGAAATGACCGAACTGATGACGCGCTGGGAGATTCCCGGCGGCAGCCTCGCCGTTTCCTATAAGGGCCGGCTCATGATGGCCCGTGGCTATGGCCTCGCTAATCGCGAAAGCAACGAACAGGCGACACCTCGTACGCTCTTTCGCCTCGGCAGCCTGTCAAAACCGATCACTGCCGTCGCCGCCCTACTTTTAATGCAAGACGGCAAGCTCGATCTCGACGCGCCGGTGTTGCCGCTGCTCGGCGAAGATGGCCCGCGCCCGGGCGCCATTAGAGACCCGCGCGTGAATGACATCACCGTGCGGCAGCTTTTGCAGCATCGCATGGGGCTCGACCGCGAAAAATCCGGCGATCCCGTCTTCATGCCAGGCAACGCCGCTGCCGCCAAGCGCCAGAACGCCGCCATGCCAGCCACCTGCGTCACACTCCTGCGCGACGGACTAGAGCGGCAGCTCGATTTCGCGCCTGGCGAACGCAACGCCTATTCCAACGTCGGCTATTGCATGCTCGGTCTCATCGTCGCGCGCACCGCCGGGCGGCCTTACGAAGATTTCGTACGCCAGCGCATCTTCACGCCCGCGCATGTCGGCGGCTTCGTTCTCGGTCGTACCACGACCAAAGCCCATGGCGAAGCGACCTACTACGATTTTCCTGGGAGCGAGCTTTACAATGCCATGCCCGGCGTCGCGAGCGGCAAGGTACCAGCGCCTTATGGCGCCTATTCGCTGGAGATGATGGACGGCTACGGCAATTGGCTCGGTGCGCCGGCCGAATTTCTCCGCTTTATGCTGACGATCGACGGACAGCGCGGTAGCGCCCTGCTTTCGAAGGACACAGTCCACAAGATGCTCGCGCGCCCGGATAGCGAAACCAAAGCCGTTTATTACGGACTCGGATTCTCCGCACGCGCCGCCACTGGCGGCCATAACTGGTGGCATAGTGGCAGCCAGTCCGGTGCGACCGCTTTCGCGGTCCGTACTGCCGAAGGATACGGCTGGGTGGCTGCCTTCAATATGCGGCCGAAAGATCAGGGCAAGTTCTTCGACGATCTCGACCGAACCTTATGGCGCGCGGCGAAAGCGGTTCCGTCATGGCCGGAGGGAGACTTATTCGATCAAATCCGCTAAGACTTCGGCATGATCGATTTCCTGTTCGACGGCCCCAAGAGCGCGCCGCTCACGCTGATGCTCGCGCATGGCGCGGGCGCCGGGATGGAGCATCCCTTCATGGTGACGATGGCAGCTAGCATCGCGAAGAAGAGCGGCCTGCGCGTCGCGCGCTTCGAATTTCCCTACATGGCGCAGCGTCGCGTCGACGGCAAGAAGCGCCCGCCCGACCGCTCGGACAAGCTGATCGCCTGCTACCGCGAGGCCATCGAACAACTCGGCGGCGCCGACAAGGTCGTGGTCGGCGGCAAGTCGATGGGAGGGCGCATGGCCAGCTTGATCGCCGAGGACGCCGGCGCGCGCGGCCTGGTCTGCCTCGGCTATCCGTTCCATCCGCCGGGCAAGCCCGACGTGCTGCGCACCTCGCACCTGCTGCGCATGCGCCTGCCCGCCATCATCGTGCAGGGCACGCGCGATACCTTCGGCGGACCCGAGACGGTGCGCGGCGTTTCGCTGCCGCCCGCCCTGCAGATTTATTGGATCGGCGAGGGCGATCATTCCTTCAAGCCGACCAAGGCCTCGGGCCGCACGGAAGCGCAAGCGCTCGATGAGGCCGCCGAGGCCGTGGCCGGCTATCTGAAGGACGTGGCCTAGCTCATCAGGCGCAAGGCTTACTTCTGCGTGTCGCGCGCCTTGGCGGCGAGCGCCGGCGTCAGGCTCGTCGCTTCCGCCACGGTCTTCTCGAGAACCTCCGCCGACAGCGGATCGATGTCGAGCATGCGCGTCTTGGCGTCGGCGAGGAATTTCGCGTCCTTGGTCATGGCGATGAAAGCCGCGCGCAACGCCGCCAGACGGGCGGCCGGCACGTCCGGCGTCGTGATCACGCCGCGGCCGAGCGCGGTCGGCGCGTTGAAGAAGGAGACGATCTTCTTGTCCTCCTCGCTCTTCACCAAGTCCTGCAGCAGCGGCACGTTGGGAATCGCCGGATCGGCCTTGGGGCCCATCTGGAAGAGGAAGACGATCTTGTTGCCGCTGATCCAATCGGGCTTGCGCGACGTCCAAGACAGCACCGAACCGCCGCGGCCGTGCAGTTCGCCGCGCTCCATCGCCAGCTCCATCTCGCCGACGTCCTTGTAGCCCGACAGCACCTTGAACTTGGTGCCGAGCAGCGCGTTGGCGAGCTTGGGCGCCTGATAGGTTTCAGAGCCGGGGCCCGTCGTGCCCATGAACAGCTCGACCGACTTGGCGCCCTCCAGCGTCGTCGCCGGCGCGGTGGAATAGACGCTCAACATGCCGTTGACCGGCGAGAAGCCGCCGACCTGGCCGAACTTGGCGTAGTCGAACAGCGGCTTCTGCTCGTCGAGCACGGCCGAGAGCACCAGGTTGGGCTGCAGCACGGCGAGATAACTGCCGTCCTTGGCGACCGTGTTGTAGAGCATCTGCGCCGCCTTGGCGCCGCCGGCGCCGGGGATCGTCTGCACGATGAAATTGGGCGCGCCCGGCAGGTGACGGCCGAGATGCTCGGCCAGCGTGCGGGCGTAAATGTCGTAGGTCGTGCCCGGCCCGGTGCCGACCAGGACGGTGATCTGCTTGCCCTTGTAGAAGCTCGCGGCGTCCTGCGCGCCGGCGGCGGCGGCCCAGGCGCAAACGGCGGCGACGGCGGCGGCGATACGTAACAACATGACGGTCTCCCAGATTTATGAATTGGCGCTAAACTACCAGCGTTGCGCCCTGCGACAACCAAAAGCCGCCGGAACGCCGCGCATATCGTGATGACCTATCGGCACATCGTCCGTGCCTATTTGCCCATGCCTATGTCCCCGTCCCTATCCAAGGACATGATTGATGCCCCATGAGAACAAGTTTGTGGACCGCGTGCTGACATTGTTGACGCCGCATGGCGAGATTCGCGCGCGGCCCATGTTCGGCGGCCATGGGATCTATCTCGACGGCATGATGTTCGCGCTAATCGCCCGCGAGCGCCTCTACTTCAAGACCGACGCCGAAACGCGCCCGCGCTTCCTGCGCACCGGCAGCAAGCCCTTCAGCTTCCTGCGCGCCGGCAAGGAGATGGTGACCTCCTATTACGAGACCCCGCCGCGCACGATGAACAGCGCGCGCGCCATCATGCCCTGGATGGAACTCGCCACCATCGCCGCGCGCGGCGCGGCCAAGGCGAAGAAAAAGCCGTCCGCCAAGAAGCGCGTGGTCAAAAAAGCGCCGGCCAAAGCCGCCGCGAAAGCCGGCAGACGGACCGCGAAGCGCGTGGTTAAATCGAAGCCATGAGCCAGACCCGCACGGAACGCGACAGCTTCGGGCCTATCGAGGTTCCCGCGGAACGCTATTGGGGGGCGCAGACCCAGCGCAGCCTGCAGAATTTCAAGATCGGCGGCGAGCGCATGCCGCCAGCGCTGATCCACGCGCTTGGCCTGCAGAAGCAGGGGTCGGCCCTCGCCAATATGGCGCTCGGCGTTTTGGACAAGAAGATCGGCGCGGCGATCGCCGCGGCGGCGGCGGAAGTGGCGGCGGGAACGTGGGACGACGAGTTTCCCCTCGTCGTCTGGCAGACCGGCTCGGGCACCCAGACCAACATGAACGCCAACGAGGTGATCGCCAACCGCGCCAACGAGACGCTCGGCGCGGGCCTCGGCGCGAAAGCGCCGGTCCATCCCAACGATCACGTGAACTATGGCCAGTCGTCGAACGACAGCTTCCCGACCGCCATACATATCGCTGCGGCGCGCGAGGCGACCGGCGCGCTGATCCCGGCGCTGCGGCATCTGCAGGCCGCGCTCGCCGGCAAGGCCGAGGCCTTCAAGGATATGGTCAAGATCGGCCGCACCCATCTGCAGGATGCGACGCCGGTCACCCTCGGCCAAGAATTCGGCGCCTATGCGCGCCAGATGGAATACGCGGTCGCGCGCGTCGAAGCGGCGCTCCCGCGCGTCTATCTGCTGGCCCAGGGCGGCACGGCGGTCGGCACCGGGCTCAATGCCGCGCCGGGATTCGACGCCGCCTTCGTCCAGGAAATCGCCAAGCTCACCGGCCTGCCCTTCGCGCCCGCCCCCGACAAGTTCGAGGCCCTGGCGACGCATGACGCGCTGGTCGAATTGTCCGGCGCGCTCAACGTCATCGCCGTGTCCTTCACCAAGATCGCCAACGACATCCGCCTGATGGCGTCGGGCCCGCGCTCGGGCTTCGGCGAGATTCACCTGCCGGAGAACGAACCCGGCTCGTCGATCATGCCGGGCAAGGTCAACCCGACCCAGGCCGAGGCGATGACCATGGTGGCGGCGCAGGTGATGGGCAACCATGTGACGATCACCGTCGGCGGCGCCCAGGGCCATCTCGAACTCAACGTCTTCAAGCCGGTGATCGCCTACAACATCCTGCAGTCGATTCGCCTGCTCGCCGATGCCGCTATCAGCTTCGCCGACAATTGCGTCGCCGGCATCGACGCCAATGAAGCGCGCCTGACGCAGCTCATGGAGCAATCGTTGATGCTGGTGACCGCGCTCAACCCGCATATCGGCTACGACGCGGCGGCACAGATCGCCAAGCTCGCCTTCGCCGAAAATCTCAGCCTGAAAGACGCGGCGCTCAAGCTCGCCCTGGTCAAGGATACGGACTTCGACCGCTGGGTCGTGCCCAGCGACATGCTCGGCCGCGCCAAAAAATGACGGCGCAGGACGGCGCCTTGCGCAAACGGTCGGTGCTGATCGCCGGCCATAAGACCAGCGTGTCGCTCGAAGGGGCGTTCTGGGAGGAGTTGCGCGCCATCGCCGCCGAACGCGACATGCCGCTCGGGCGGCTGATCGAGGAGATCGACATGACGCGCGGCGGCAATCTCTCGAGCGCCATTCGCCTCTTCGTACTCGACCGGCTACGCGAGAAAAGACTTAAGCCCTAGCGCGCGGGCAAGCCTTGCAGCACGTCGTTGATGAAGGCATCGCCCGGCGGCGGCGAGGCCGGTGCGGTTGACACCGGCGGACGCGGCGCGGTCGGTGCGGTTGACACCGGCGGACGCGGCGCGGCGGGACGCGCCGGCGGGCGCTGCTGCTGCACGGCGCGCTCGGCGGCGGCGCGGCGTTCGGCTTCCTGCTTGGCGGCGCGCTCGAGCACATAGGCCTGCAGGGCGACCGAGTCGAAACTTTTACTCGCGCCGGTCAGCGGGCCGTTGACGCGCAACTGCACCGGCGGCGCGGCCGGATCGCTCCCGAACTTGAATTCGATGCCGCCGTCGATCGTCCAATCGGTCAGCACGGCGCGCAACTCGCCCTCGCCCTTCGCGCCGTCGATCGTCATGACGAGATCGTCGCTCACCGCCTGGCCGTTCTCGACGGTGAAGCTGCCGTCGAGCGCGGCGAGCTTGCCGTTGCCGCCGAGCGCCGTCTTCAGCATCGCCTGCACCTCCGCCGTGCCGGCAATAGTCGGTAGGCGCTTGTTCGCCGCCGCCAGATCGACGCCGCGAAGCGTGGCGTTTTGCACGGCATATTGTCCCTTGCCGGCGAGACCGGCGATCAGGCCCGCTTCGTGGCCGCCTCGCGCGGCAAAATCCATGGCGAAATCCAGCTTGCCGCCGGCGACGTCGATCGACTTGCTGCCGAACAAGCCTTGCGGCGTGCTCGCCCCCGCCAGGCCCATATTGCCTTCGAGCGTCGCGCCCTGTTCGGCGGGCGCGAGGCGCGCGCTCAGCGTCAGATCGCCGCCGAGCAACTTGCCCGAGAGCGATTCGACCGCCAGCGCGCCGTCGGTGACGAGCACGCGCGCCGCCGCGTCGGCGACACGCCAGGTCTTGTGCGTCAGGGTTTTGGCAGAGAGATCGAGCTCCGCATCGCCGAGCGCCAAGAGATAAAGCGCCAGCGGCGCTTCCGACCAAACGGCATTGGCGCGCGATTCGACGCCGAGCAGGCTTGCCGTATCGATCTCGCTGAGCGCCAGCTTGCCGCTCAGTTTGGGACGCGGCCCGTCGAGCGCCAGGGCCGCCGAACCGGCCAAGGTCGCGCCGCCAAACGCCGCGTCGATCTTCGGCAAGCGATAGCCCTTGGCATCGCTCTCGATGCGCGCCGCGAGTTTCAGACCGCCGGGAAGAACGATCGGCGGGACGGCGCCAGCGAGACGATAAAGGCCGGCGGGATCCTTGGCCTCGGCCGTCACGTCGAGCGCGACAGCGGGTTTCGCGGCGATCGCCTTCACGTCGCCGGCGAGCGAGAAGCTGCCCTCATTCACTCCAGGGGCGCCCGTGCCGGTGCCGACGCCCGCCGCCAGCTTGCGCAGGCTGAGATTGCCGTTGTCCAAGGTACCGTCGAAGGCGAGATCGCTTAGCGGCACCTGGCGCCAGGTGAACTGACCGGCGCGCAGCAGCAGGTTGGCATCGAAACTCGCCGCCATGTCCGCCGTCAGCGGGAAAGCCGCCTCGGCCCCCTCCGGCAAGTACGCATCGAGATTGAACTGATCGACGACCAGATTGGCGCCGAAGGCCGGGCGCGCGCGCAACGCCGCGACGATGCCGCCGGTCAGCTTGGTCGAATCGAAGCGCAGGTCGAGATCGCTGAACTCCAGCGTTTCGACGCCGAGGCCTAGACGCCCCGTTGCCGTCAGCTTGTTGAGGCGGCCGGCAGGCAGGCTTTTGGCATCGATGCCGCCCCAGCCGAGCAAGCCGCGGAAATCGTCCGAGGCGAGATCGACGCGCCCGTCGAAGCGCGCCGGCATGTTGGTTTCGGCGGTGAAGCGGCCGTTGAAGCTGGCGTCGGTGCCGCCCGGCGCCTGCATGTTGAACTGGCGCAAGGTGACGGCGCCGCCGTTCAACTCGGCCGAGGCTTTGATCTGGCGGAACAGGCCCTTGCGGTAATTGACCGCTTCCGCCGACGCATCGAGCGACAGGCGGAAATTGTCGGGCAGCGCGAAGCCTTCGGGCTTCTTGGCATCGCCGGCGCGCAGCGGCATGTCGAGCCAGGCGTCGAGGTCGATGTAGCCGAAGACGAGCGACAGATCGAATTGCGGCTTGCCGTCGCGCGGACCGACGAACACGGCATTGCCGCTGCCCTGGCTGCGCACGTCGCCGAGTTGCACGACGAGGCCGGTGGTCTCGGCGCGCTCGCTGGTCGCGGTCAGCGCACCCTCGACATTGAACGGTTGCGCCAGAAGGCCCGGGAGATCGCCCAGCGGGCCGAAGCTCGACAGGGCGGCGGCGAAATCGGCGCCGCCGATCTTGGCCTTGCCGGTCAGTTTCAAGGCCGGCGCCATCTGCGCCGTGCCGTTGAAGGCGAGCGCGCCGCGCAGCACGTTGCCGGTCGGCGCCATGAGGTCGAGCGTGAGGTTGAGCGGCGTTGCCGCGGTGCTGCGGTAGTCGAAGCGGCCGGCGGCCACGGTGAAGCGCACCGGTTTGCCGCCGATGCGCGCTTCGCCGGCGGCGCGCAAGGGGCCGGCCAGGCTATCGGCGACGATCCGCGCATTGACGCCCTCGAACCGCTCCTCGGCCTTCGTCAAAGCGTTGCGGTAGATCACCGTGCCGTTGACGATCGCGGCGTTCTGCAATTGCACCGATTCGGCCGCGACGAGCGGTTCGTCATCCCAGAACCCCACCGGGGCCGCCGCGCTTTCGGTATCGAACAGCCAATTGCGCCGCCCATCGGCGAGCACCTCGATGGTGACGACCGGTTCGCGCAGCACGAAGGATTCGACGACGACGCGGCCGGACAGCAGCGGCAGCAGTGCGATGCGCGCTTCAAGCGAGCGCAGGCGGGCCATTTCCTGCGTCGCCGCGCCGGGCAGATTGCCGAGGCGGGCGTCATTCAGCAACAGGCGGGGCGTCGGCAGCAAGGAGGCCTCGACCGTGCCGGCAATGACGACCTTGCGGCCGGCCGCCCGCTCAATTTCCGCGGCGATCGGATCGCGATAACGCGTCCAGTCGATGAAACTGGGCGCGATTAGGGCGGCACCGACCAACAGCACGAGAACGGCGGCAAAGACGAACAGGAACTTCTTCAAACGGATGACCGGGTTGAAGGTCGAAGGATGAGTATGACAGGGAAACGGAATCGCTACGCAGCGCGCCCATCCCAGCCCCGCGCCGGCTGCATGAGCCGAGACGCTTACGGGCCGCGAGGACACTTGCGGTCCCGACTGTTTCCGTTAAGCTATCTTACTGAATATAGCGTTTTGATGATAGGGCCCGATCCGCTTGTCGGGCCCGGCTCAGCCCGCAAGGGTGGGAAGGACGGCCAGGTCATGGGCGATGTCGTCAATCTCAATCAATTCCGCAAACAGCGGGCGCGCGCCGCCTCGGCGAAGAAGGCGGGCGAGAATCGCGCGCGCTACGGCCGCACGAAGGACGAAAAGACGCGCCAGGTCACCGAATTCGACCGCGTCCATCGCGATCTCGACGGCAAGCAACTCGACAAACCGTCCCCCGAAGACGCGCCCAAGGCGCGCTGAGGCCTAAAGGCGCGAGTCGACCGGCGCAGCGCGTTGCGCCTTATTCTTGAGCATTCCAGCTATTTCCCGCGCCTGTATCCTGGGCCATAGCCGCCAAGGCGATCGCCGGCTATTTCCCCGGCTCGACCGGGCCGTAGCCGCCGCCGCCCGGCGTCTCGATGACGAAGACGTCCCCTGGCGCGAGCGATGTGCGCTCGGTCGCGCCCAGTTCCTCGATCCCACCGCCCGCCCGCACGACATAGCTCCGTCCGCGCGCGCCGGCCGCGCCGCCCGCCAGGCCGAAGGGGTCGGT
>CAMAVH010000081.1 GCA_945861615.1 Rhizobium sp. Q54
CGCCACCGTGATCGGCAGGTCCATACGCATCTCGCCGTTCTTGAGGCCGGCGAGCGCAGAGGCGAAGAACGGCCGAATGGCATAAGCGACGGTCGGCATGACGATCAGGGCCGAGACCCAATGAAACAGCCCGCGCGTCGTCCCATCCATGTCGCTGAAGGCGCCGGCCCAGACGCCGACCGACAGCAGCATGACATTCATCGCGCCGAAGCCGGCGACGGCGAGGCAACGCAGCAAGCGACGGCCTTCGCGGTCCTGGTCCGGCGACAGGGTCTCGGCGGCGAAAGGCACCGAGTCGTAACCGAGCCGTGTGAGCGCGCCGACAAGCGTCGCGGCATTCGTCGCCGTACCATCCCAGGCGAGCCGCAGGCGCTTGGTCGTCAAATTGACGCGCGCGGCGCGCACGCCAGGCAAGAGGGACAGGTTCTTTTCGATGCGCTGGACGCAACCGGCGCAGTGAATGCCATCGACCAGCAGCACGAGCGCGTCGCTGCCGTCGGCATCATGGGTGACGAACGGCGCCGGATCGATCTCCGGCACGGTTTCGGCACGGCCGAGGCTGAGGGCGCTGTCGGTCATGAGCGCGGGGCCTGCTTGATCATGACGCGCCATTCCGCGCGATAGGCAGCCGCGCCGCCCCGCAGGACCTCGATATGAACATCCCAATTGCCCGGCGCGAGATCGACGGTCGGCATGTGCCACAGGCCAGGGCCCGCCGCGACGAGGGCGATCTCGCGGTCGGCGGCTTCGCGGCCGGGCCGGCGCAAGCGCGCCGTCGCGGCTTCGGCGATCACCGCGGCGCCCTGGCGGTCGCTAAGGCGCAAGGCGAACCGTCCGGCCGTCGCCGTTTCATCATCAAGCGCGACCTGCCAGCCGAGCTGACGTTGCGCTTCGACATCGGCCAACAGCCGATTGTAGGCCAGGCCCGCCTGATAGGCGTTAGCGTCGCTCAAGCCCGGATGGGTGCGCAGGGCATAGACGATGAAGATGCCATTGACCGTCGCGACCACGGCGAAGAACCCGAGCAAGGCGAAGAGCACGGTGCGACCGGTGAGCGGTTTGACCGGCCGCAACATGTTCGGGCTTCTCATCGGCGGCCGCCATGATCGGGCGCGCGGAACACGCTGTCGTACTGGACCATCTCGCCGCCGGCGCCGCGCAGTCGGAACGTAATGTCGGTGGCTTCGTCATGGACGCCGCCGCGCGGCACGGTGACGAAGATGCGGAAACTTTCCATCTGATCGGCCGTCACGGTCATCTCCGCGGCCAGATCGTTCTCGGCATCGACGACGGCGAGACGCGCCCCAGGCAAGCCTTCGACGCTGAGCACGAAGGTGCGCTCGTCGTGATGCTTGTTCTGCACATGCACCGTATAGCCGTTGCGAATCGAGCCGTCCGACAGGGCGACGAACAGCGGATTGCGGTCGCGTTCCACGGCAAGGCCAAGATCGGCGCGGGTGAACAACGCGTAAAGCATCACCACGCCGACGAGAACCATGAGGCCGGCATAGAGCACCGTGCGGGGACGGATCGGGCGCAGCTTGGGCTTGGCCTCCGCCTTGCCCGCCATGACGCCGGCGAGGCTGTCATAGCCGATCAGGCTGCGCGGTAGCCCGACCTTGTCCATCACATCGTTGCAGGCATCGATGCAGAGCGCGCAGGAAATGCATTCGAGCTGCTGGCCGTCGCGGATGTCGATGCCCATCGGGCAGACGGCGACGCATTGGTTGCAATCGACGCAATGGCCGCGATTCTCCCAGCTTTCGCCCTTCTTATGGGCCCCACGCGGCTCGCCGCGCGCCGGGTGATAGCTGACGATCAGCGAATCTTCATCCTGCAGCGCCGCCTGGATGCGCGGCCAGGGGCACATATAGGTGCAGACCTGCTCGCGGGCGATGCCGCCGAGCAGGTAGGTCGTCGCGGTGAACAAGCCGATAAAGAGATAAGCGGCAGTGGGCGCATCGAACGATGCGAGATCGCGCGCCAGCGTCGGCGCGTCGGCGAAATAGAACACCCAGGCACCGCCGGTCGCCACCGCGATGACGAGCCACAGCATATGCTTGACCAGCTTGCGGCCGAGCTTGTTCGCCGTCCACGGCCCCTGATCGAGCTTCATGCGCTGATTGCGGTCGCCCTCGAGCCAGCGCTCGACGGTGACGAACATATCCGTCCACACCGTTTGCGGGCAGGCATAGCCGCACCAGACGCGCCCCGCCAAGCTCGTCACCAGGAACAGACCGAGCGCCGCGAGAATCAAGAGGCCGGTGATGTAATAGACTTCCTCGGGCCACAACTCGATGAAGAAGAAGTAGAACCGCCGGCCGGGAAAATCGATCAGGATCGCTTGGTCGGGCAGCAAGGGGCCGCGATCCCAGCGCAGCCAAGGCGCGAGATAATAGATCGCGAGCAGGCCCGCCATGGCGATCCACTTGATGCGGCGGAAGAGGCCTTTCGCGCGCTTCGGATAGATCTTCTGGCGCTTGGCATAGAGGCTACGCCGGCCCTTGGCGTTGACCGGCTCGGCATCGCTACGCGCGACCTCAGCTCCGATTTCGGAGGCGGCAAGCGGCGCGGCAGGCAGCGGGTCGGCCATGACGATGTCTTCCGTTGCGGCGGCGGTTATTCGCCGCCGCCGAGGGAGTGGACGTAGATCGCGAGCTGACGGATCGTCACGTCGTCGAGGCGGCCTTCCCAGGTCGGCATGACGCCGCGGCGGCTTTCGCTGATGCTGGCGATGACGGATGCCCTGTCGCCGCCATAGAGCCAAAGCCCGTCCGCCAAGTTCGGCGCGCCGAGTTCGCGGTTGCCGCGGCCGGTTTCGCCGTGGCAGGCGGTGCAATTCTCGGCGAACAGCGTTTGACCGCGCGCCGCTTGCGGCGAGACGGCACCGCTGTGCGACAGAGACAGCACATAGTCCGCGACATCGGCGATCTGCGGCAGCGTCAGCAGCCCGTCGCGGCCGAAGGCCGGCATGTCGTTGAGGCGCGTGTCGGGATGGGTGCTGCGGATGCCGACGCGCAGCGTCTGCTCGATGTCGGCAAGCTTGCCGCCCCATAGCCAATCGTCGTCGTTGAGGTTGGGATAGCCTTTAGCGCCGGCGGCGCCCGAGCCGTGGCATTGCGAGCAATTGACGGCATAGGCCGAGCGGCCGCCGCCGAGCGCGAAGCTCTGCAGATCGGGGTCGGCGGGATTTTCGCCGGCGGGCAGCGCCGCCAGACGCTTGGCATAGCCGCTTTGCGACGCCTTGGCTTTGGCCAGGCTGTCGGCGACGACAGCGCGCTGCGAATAGCCGAGCATGCCGCGCGTGTGATCGGCGACCAGCGGCCAGGCGGGCATGACCACCCAATAGCCGATCGACCAGACGATGCAGGCGAGGAAGGTCCACAGCCACCAACGCGGCAGCGGGTTGTTCAGCTCCTCGATGCCGTCCCACTCATGGCCGGTGGTGTCGACGCCGGAGACGTCATCCTTGCGCGGCGTGCTCATAGCTTGTCTCCCCTCTCGCGCCGGGGCGCGGGGCCGGGCCGGTCATCGCCGTCGAGCGGGATGCGCGCGGCGCGGTCGAACTTCGCCTTATTGCGCGGCCATAGGGCGTAGGCGGCGGCGAGCAGGAAGATGCCGAGGATGTAGAGCTGGCCGTAGGTGCCGACGAGCTGGACGATTTCCGCATGGGTCATGTTCAGCTCCTACCGCAGGTTCTCATCGGCCTTGTAGGCCGAGAAATCGACAAGCGTGCCCAGCATCTGCAGATAAGCGACGAGAGCATCCATTTCCGTCAGCGCGGCTTGGCCGTCGAAGTTGCGCAGCTGCGCCTTCGGATAGCGCGCCAGCAGCTGATCGGCGTTCGGTCCGTCGGGATCGACCTGGGCGCGCAGATCCTGCTTGGCCATCGCGATCATTTCGTCGCTGTAGGGCACGCCGACCTTGCGGTTGGCGATGAGATGATTGGCGAGGTCGTCGGTGGCGAGCGGCGTGCGGCCGAGGAAGGCATAGCCCGGCATGATCGATTCGGGCACCAGGCTGCGCGGATTGCCGAGATGGGCGACATGCCAGTCGTCGGAATAGCGGCCGCCGACGCGCGCAAGGTCCGGCCCGGTGCGTTTGGACCCCCACTGGAACGGATGGTCGTACATGCTTTCCGCCGCGAGGCTGTAATGGCCGTAGCGCTCGACCTCGTCGCGCAGCGCGCGGACCATCTGGCTATGGCAGTTGTAGCAACCCTCGCGGACATAGATGTTGCGGCCCGCCAACTCAAGCGGCGTATAGGGCCTCATGCCGGTCACCTTCTCGATGGTGCTCTTGAGATAGAACAGCGGCGTGATTTCGACGATGCCGCCGATGGCGACGACGATCAGCGTGAAAACGAGCAGGAGAAAAGCGCTCTTCTCGATCAGGGCGTGCGTGAATTTCATGGCCCGCTCCTTACGCCATCGCCGGCGCGGCAGCGCCGGACTCGGACGGCGCAAGTGCCGTCGCCGGATCGCGCACCGTGCGCCACAGGTTGTAGACCATCAACAGGGCGCCGCCGAGGAATAGGGCGCCACCCATCGCGCGGATCACATAGAACGGATGCATCGCGGCGACCGTTTCGGCGAAGGAATATTGCAGGAAGCCGAGTTGATCGAAGGCGCGCCACATCAGGCCCTGCATGATGCCCGACACCCACATGGCGGTGATGTAGAGAACGATGCCGAGCGAGGCGATCCAGAAATGCCAGCTCACCAGCTTCATCGAATAAAGCCCGCTGCGGTTCCACAGCAACGGTACCAGGTGATAGACGGCGCCGAACGTGATGTAGGCGACCCAACCGAGCGCGCCGGAATGGACATGGCCGATCGTCCAGTCGGTGTAATGGCTCAGCGCGTTGACCGACTTGATCGACATGAGCGGCCCTTCGAAGGTGCTCATGCCGTAAAAGGCAACGGCCGTGACCAGGAAGCGGATGACCGGATCGGTGCGCAGCTTGTCCCAGGCGCCCGACAGCGTCATCAGGCCGTTGATCATGCCGCCCCAGGACGGCATCCACAGCATGATCGAGAAGGTCATGCCCAGCGTCTGCGCCCAATCGGGCAGCGCCGTGTAATGCAGGTGGTGCGGACCGGCCCAGATGTACATGAAGATCAGCGACCAGAAGTGCAGGATCGACAGGCGGTAGGAGTAGACCGGCCGCTCGGCGCGCTTCGGCACGAAGTAGTACATCATGCCGAGGAAGCCGGCGGTGAGGAAGAAGCCCACCGCGTTATGGCCATACCACCATTGCGTCAACGCATCCTGCACGCCGGAAAACAGCGAGTAGCTCTTGCTGCCGAAGAACGACACCGGCATCGACAGGTTGTTGACGATGTGCAGCATGGCGACGGTGACGATGAAGGAGAGATAGAACCAGTTGGCCACGTAGATATGCGGCTCGCTGCGCCGGCGGATCGTTTCGAGGAAGACCAGGAGATAGACGACCCAGACCACGGTCAGCCAGAGATCGACGTACCACTCCGGCTCGGCATATTCCTTCGACTGGGTGATGCCGAGGAGATAGCCGGTGGCGGCGAGCACGATGAAGAACTGATAGCCCCAGAAGACGAACCAGGGTGCGACATCGCCCGCCAAGCGCACGCGGCAGGTGCGCTGCACGACATAGAACGAGGTGGCGATTAGCGCGTTGCCGCCGAAGGCGAAGATCACCGCCGAAGTGTGCAGCGGACGCAGCCGGCCGAAGTTGGTCCAGGGCAAATCGAAATTGAGCACGGGGAAGGCGAGTTGCAGCGCGATGACGAGCCCGACGAGAAACCCCGCGATGCCCCAGAACATGGTGGCGATGACGCCGGCGCGCACCACGCCGTCGTTGTAGCCGTCGCGCGGGCTCTTGCCCGTCAGGGCGAGCAGCGCGTCGCGCTCGACCGCGTCGTAATGCGCCTTGATCATCAGGAAGAGGCCGGCGACGCCGACGGCGGCGAAGAGATAGCCGTGAATGCGCATCGGCTCGTCGAGCGCGTTAGCGGCGATCAGGAGGCCGAGGAACACGGCGCCGCCGAGCAGCGCCATCATGAAGAGGCGGCTGATGCTGCCAAGGGCAGACGCCGGCAGCGAGACTGCGGGCTGATTGGGCGGGACAGTCATGAGGAATTCCCCTCGGATTGGGCCAGTGGCAGACCTACCAGCCAATAGGATAGAGTGCTACTACTAAAGTAATATTAAATTCTAGGTCTAGGGTAATAGGGGAGCGGTCCAGGGCCCATGACCTGGATCAATTTCCTCAGGGTTTTTGAAGGTTTGGCTGCCGACAGCGGCCGAGCCGCCCCTCCCCGAGGAGCGGACTCGGCATTCGGGCTGTTTAAGCGTCAGTGATAGCCCGAATCGTCGCGGACTTTGCCGCGAAACACCCAGTAGCTATAAGCGATATAGCCGAGCATCACCGGAACCACGAGCAATGCACCGACCAGCATGAAGGCTTGGGAACTCGGCGCCGAGGCCGCCTGCCAGATCGAGATATTGGGCGGCACGACATTGGGCCATAGGCTGATCGCCAGGCCGAGATAGGACAGGGCGAAGAGCCCGAAGCCGTAGAGCAGCGGCGCCCGCTCCCGGCGTTTGACCAGCGCCCGCCATAGGCCGAGCGTGAGCGCCGCCGTCAGGAGCGGCACCGGCGACAGATAGGCGATATTCGGCCAAGAGAACCAGCGCGCGGCGATGGCCGATTCGAGCAACGGCGTCGTCAGACTGACCAGGGCGACGAAGACGAGCACGGCAGCGAGGGCCCGCTTGGCGATTTTGAAAGCCCAATCCTGCAAGGCGCCATCGGTCTTCAAGATCAGCCAGCCGGCGCCGAGCAGCACATAGCCCGCCACCAGGCCGAGCCCGGTGAGCAGGCTGAAGGGCGTCGCCCAATCGAAAGCGCCGCCGGTGAAATCGCGCCCCGTCACCTCAAAGCCCTGGATGAAGGCGCCGAGCGCCACGCCCTGCGCGAAGGTGGCAGCGAGCGAGCCGTAATGGAAGGCCTTGTCCCACAGATGGCGGCTGGTCTCGGCCTTGAAGCGGAATTCGAAGGCGACGCCGCGGAAGATCAGCGCGATCAGCATCACGAGCAGCGGTATATAAAGCGCCGGCAGGATGATGGCGTAGGCGAGCGGAAAGGCCGCCATCAGGCCGCCGCCGCCGAGCACGAGCCAGGTTTCGTTGCCGTCCCAGATCGGCGCCACCGAGTTCATCATGCGGTCACGGTCGCTATCGGTCGGGGCGTGACGAAAGAGAATGCCGACGCCGAGATCGAAGCCGTCCATCAGCACATACATGAAGACGGCGAAAGCGATGATGGCGGCCCAGATCAGCGGCAGATGGGGCGCGAGCGCGTCGATCATCTCACGCCCCCTGCACTGTGCTGTCGGCGGCGGACATGGGCCTTGCCGGCGTACCGCCGGAGGGCCTTGCCGGCGTGCCGCCGGAGGGACCGGCCGAGGCGTCGGGGCCGCGCTTGATCAGCTTGGCGATATAATAGATGCCGGCGCCGAAGATGAAACCGTAGACGACGATGAATAGAACGAGCGAGGTGAGCACGCTGCCCCAGGCGACCGACGGCGAGGCGCCGTCGACGGTGCGCATCACGCCATAGACGACCCAGGGCTGGCGGCCTGTTTCAGTGACGAACCAGCCGGCCAGCACGGCGATGAACCCCGTCGGCAGCATGACGCTGCACAAGCGCAGGAACCAGCGCGTCTCGTAGAGCTTTCCCCGGAGCCGCAGCAGCAAACCCGCTGCCGCGACGAAGACCATCAGGAAGCCGATGGCGACCATCAGGCGAAAACCGAAGAATGGCATGATCACCGCCGGGCGGTCCTGCGGCGCCCAATCCTTCAGGCCCCGCACCTCGCCGTTGATATCATGAGTCAAAATCAGACTGCCGAGCGCCGGGATGGCAATCTCCAGGCGGTTGCGCTCGTTCTTCGGATCGGGGATGGCGAAGAGGATCAGCGGCATGCGCCGCTGCGTCTCCCAATTGGCCTCCATCGCCGCGATCTTGGCCGGCTGATGTTTGAGCGTGTTGAGACCGTGCAGATCGCCGATGAAGACCTGTAGCGGCGCCAGCAGCAGCACGAGCCACAGCGTCATGGAGAGGCCGGCGCGCGCGATATCCTGGTTGCGGTTCTTCAGCAAATACCAGGCCGACACGGCGATGACGACGAAGCCGGTGGTGAGGAAACAGGCCGTCACCATATGGGCGAAGCGATAGGGGAATGACGGATTGAAGACGATAGCCCACCAATCGACCGGGTAGAACAGGCCGTCGCGGATTTCGTAGCCGACCGGCGTCTGCATCCAGCTGTTGGCGGCGAGAATCCAGAAGGCCGAGGCGAGCGTGCCGAGCGCCACCATCAGCGCGGCGAAGAAGAAGAATTTCTTGCCGACGCGGCCGCGCCCGAACAGCAGGATGCCGAGGAAGGTCGCTTCGAGGAAGAAGGCGGTCAGCACCTCGTAAGACAGAAGCGGCCCGAGGATATTGGCGGTGGCGTCGGAGAAGCGGCTCCAATTGGTGCCGAATTGGTAGGACATGACGATGCCCGAGACCACGCCCATGCCGAAAGAGACGGCGAAGATGCGCGTCCAGAATTTCGACAGGCGCAGATAGACGTCGTTGCCGCTCACCAGATAGCGCGCTTCGAGCATGGCGATGAAGGATGCCAAACCGATGGTGAAGGCCGGGAACAGGATATGGAAGGAGATGACGAAGGCGAATTGGATTCGCGACAGGAGTACGGGATCGAGGTCCATGGAGACTCTCTCTCTTCAGCTAGCGTCGCCCCCGACGCAGCCCCTAAAGATTCCTGCGAAGGGGCCATCCCCGCCGGCGCAGATTAAGCGGACTCGCCGCCAATCGCCAGCCGTGAAACATCGCTAGCGAACGATTGACTTGAATCGGTCGATGATCGACGGTGCCGCCATGTTGTCCGGTTCCCTGACCTTGCCGCAAGGCCTGATGATCGCCGCGCCCGCCACCGGCTCGGGCAAGACCCTGATCACCATGGGTATCCTCCAGGCGTTGACGCGCGCCGGCCGTAAAATCGCCGCCTTCAAGACCGGGCCCGATTATATCGATCCGGCATTTCATTCCGCGGCGTTGGGCCGCGACGGCGCCTGCATCAATCTGGACGGCTGGGCGATGGACGACGCGATGCTCGCCATGCTGCTCCATCGTCATGCCGCCGAAACCGAGCTGCTGATCGGCGAGGGCGTCATGGGCCTGTTCGACGGCGCGCGCGGCTTGAGCGGCCGCGGCGACGGCTCGACCGCCGATCTCGCCAGCCGGCTCAGCCTGCCGGTCGTCCTCCTGGTCGATGCCAAGGGCCAGGGCGCGAGTCTGGCCGCGCTCGTCGAGGGTTTCGCGCGCCACCGGGCCCCTGGAATGACCAAGGCCGTGACCGTCGCCGGCCTGATCCTCAACCGCGTCTCGGGCGAGTCTCATGCGGATTTGCTGCGAACGGCCCTCGCGCCGCTCGGTATTCCTATTCTCGGCGCATTGCCGCAAGCGGCCGATCTCGTCTTGCCGTCGCGCCATCTCGGCCTGATCCAGGCGCGCGAGACCGCCGATCTGGCCGCGATCCTCGCGCGGGCCGGCGAGTTCATCGCACGGCATCTCGATCTCGCCGCGCTGATCGCGCTCGCCCGTTCGCCCGTTCTGGCACAGCCGGCGGAATGCCCGCTCATTCCCCCCTTGGGCCAGCGCATCGCCGTGGCGCGCGACGACGCCTTCGCCTTCGCCTATCCGGCGCTGCTGGAGGGTTGGCGACAGGTTGGCTGCGAGCTGAGCCTCTTCTCGCCGCTCGCCGACCAAGCGCCCGACGCGGCGGCCGACGCCGTCTATCTGCCGGGCGGCTATCCCGAGTTGCAGGCCGGCAAGCTCGCCGCCAATGCGAACTTCCTCGGCGGCTTGCGCGCCAGCGCCCTGGCCGGGGCGGTGATCTATGGCGAATGCGGCGGCTACATGGTGATGGGCGACAGCCTGACCGACGCGGGCGGCAAAGCGCACGCCATGGCCGGCCTGCTGCGGCTCTCGACCAGCTTCGCCGCGCGCAAACTGCATCTCGGCTATCGCCAGGTCCGCGCCCTCGGCGACGAAAGCGTCCTCGGCGCGGCGGGCAGCCGCTATCGCGGCCATGAATTCCATTACGCCAGCATTCTCGCCGAACAGGGCGAGCCGTTGTTCGCCGCGGCGGACGCCGCCGGCCAGGACCTCGGCCAGCACGGCCTGCGTAGCGGGCGCATCATGGGGTCCTTTGTTCATTTGCTGACGAAGGTGGAGTAGACTCGCGCCATGGCCCCGCGACGCAAGCCCCCTTCCCCCGCCTCTTCGCCGAAGGACGCACCCTTTTGGCAGCGCAAGACGCTGGCTGAGATGACGCGGCCCGAATGGGAATCGCTGTGCGACAATTGCGGCAAATGCTGCCTCCTCAAGCTCGAGGATGAAGAGACCGGCGAGGTCGATTACACCGAAGCCGCCTGCAAGCTGCTCGACATCCACAGCTGCAAATGCACCAAATATCCCGAGCGCAAAAAATACGTGCCGGACTGCATCAAGCTGACGGCCAAGCTGGTCGACAAGCTCAAATGGATGCCCTCGACCTGCGGCTATCGCCTGATCCATGAGGGCAAGGATCTCGAATGGTGGCATCCGCTCGTGTCGGGCGATCCCGAATCGGTCCATAAGGCCGGCATGTCGGTGCGCGGCCGCGCCATCCCCGAAGGCAAGGCCGGCGATCTCGAAGACCATATCGTCGATTGGCCGGAATAGCCGCGATGAGTGATCCGCGCGGCGTCTTCTCGGCGGTCCTGACGCCCTTCGCGAACGATCTCTCGGTCGATCTGCCGGCCTATCTCGCCCATTGCCGCTGGCTGCTGGCGAACGGTTGTGACGGCATCGCCGCCCTCGGCACCACCGGAGAAGCCAACAGTCTGTCGCTCGCCGAGCGCTTCGCCGTGCTGGACGCACTCAGCGCCGCCGGCATCACAGGCGAAAAACTGATTCTCGGCACCGGCTCTTGCGCCCTGCCCGACGCCATCGCCTTGACGCGCCGTGCGCTCGAGCTCGGCTCGCCCCACGTGCTGGTGCTGCCGCCGTTCTACTTTAAGAATCCGAGCGAGGACGGGCTTTACGCCTATTACGCGCGGCTGATCGAGGGCGTGAAGAGCGACGATTTGCGTATCTACCTCTATCACATCCCGCAGACCTCGGCGGTCGCCATCCCGCACAATCTGATCCTGCGCCTGCGCAAAGATTTCGGGCCGCTGCTGGCGGGCGCCAAGGACAGCGCACTCGATCTCGCCAACATGCTGGCGATGCTGAAACTGGTCCCCGACTTCCGCCTGTTCTCCGGCAGCGAGACGCTGTTGCTGCCGCTGCTCGAAGCCGGCGGCATCGGCTGCATCACGGCGGGCAGCAACATCTTCCCGGCGGCGACCGCCAAGACCTACGCCCTGTGGCAGGCCGAAGGCGCGAGCGATGCGGCCAAGGCGGCGCAAGCCGACCTGACCGCCAAGCGCAAATCGCTCGACGGCGCGCCGCAGATTCCGGTCATGAAATCGCTGCTCGCCCGCGCGCGCGACGCATCGCCTTGGGCCAATGTCCGCCCGCCCTTCCTGCCGCTGAGCGAGGCCGAGACCGACGCGGCGATCGGCCGCGCCGCTACGCTTGATCTCGCGAGCCTGCGATGAACTTCTTCATCCGCCCGAAGAAAAAACTAGCGGCCAAAACCCATGAGGCGGTGATCGAAACACCGCGGGGCCGCGTCACCATCAAGGCCAAGCGCAACCGCCGCGCCCGGCGCATGACCCTGCGCATCGACGCCACTCATGATTGCGCGATTCTCGTATTGCCGACCTATGTGGCGCTCGCCGAAGGGCTCGACTTCGCGCGCAGCAAGGCCGATTGGCTGCAGGCCAAGCTCGCCGAACTGCCCGAGCGCCTCGCCTTCGCCGACGGCGCGCTGCTGCAGGTGCTGGGACGCCGCGTGACGATCCGCCACGAGCCGGGACTCGGCGCGCGCGTCATCGAGACGGACGGCGAATTGCGCGTCGGCGGCGAGGCCGCGCTGCTGCGTGGGCGCGTGCTGCGCTGGCTGAAAGCCGAGGCGCGCCGCGCCATCCTGACGCTGGCGGCCGAACGCGCCGCCCTACTCGGCAAAAAGCACAAGCGTGTCACCTTGCGCGATTCACGCTCGCGCTGGGGCAGCTGCTCGAGCGACGGCAGCCTGTCTTTCTGCTGGCGGCTGGTGTTCGCGCCGCCCGCGGTGCTCGATTACGTGGTGAGCCACGAGGTCGCCCATCTCGTCGAGATGAACCACGGGCCGCGCTTCTGGGAATTGGTCGAGCGCCTCACCCCGCACCGCGAGGCGGCGCGACGCTGGCTCGCCGAAAACGGCGCGGCGCTGCAGCGGCAGGGCTGACGCTTCGCGATTCTCGCGCCTACCGATTCTCTCTGTCCGACGGATATTCGTAGCGCACGATCGGCGGTGCCGGCCGGCGTTGTTCGTCGCCGCGCTGCGCCGGCGCGCTGTTGCCCAGCGACATGACGCTGCCGAACAGATTGTCCCACAGCGAGCCGCCCGCCGATTGCGCCGGCGGCGGCGCAACGGGCGCGGGAGTGTAGGCATCGGCCATCAGCGGCGCGCCGATGCCGCGCGGCG
>CAMAVH010000082.1 GCA_945861615.1 Rhizobium sp. Q54
TTACCGGCGACGATCCGCATTGGCTTTTTTCGCGGCGGGTTTCTTCACGCCCGGTTTCGATGTCACAGACTTCGCGCCCGGCTTGCCGCCGACGAACTTCGCCGCCTGCTGGTTCTTGGCGGCGCGCGCGACCGGATTGGGCTGCTCGATGCGATAGGCCTTCGGCATCGGCAGCTTGGGCTTGGGCGCGTCTGGCGCGGAGGCCGGGGCCGACCTTCCGGCGAGCTCCTTGCCGCGTGGCACATGGACCGATTTCTTGTCGAGGCCGAGTTGCTCCGCCAGAATCTTGCCCGGCACTTCCTCGATCTCGCCCGGCTCCAGGCGGCCGAGCTGGAAGGGCCCATAGGCGACGCGGATCAGCCGGCTGACGCGCAGGCCGATGGCTTCCAGCACCTTGCGGATTTCGCGGTTCTTGCCTTCGCTCAGCGTCATAGTGAGCCAGACGTTGCCGCCCTGCTGGCGGTCGATCGCCGTCTCGATGGCGCCGTAGCGCACGCCCTCGACCGTCATGCCGCGCGCCAGCTTTTCGACCTGATCGGGCGTGAGTGTGCCGAAGGCGCGCACGCGGTAGCGCCGCGCCCAGCCGGTCTCCGGCAGTTCGAGCTTGCGCGCCACGCCGCCGTCGTTGGTCAGCAGCAACAGCCCTTCGGAATTGTAATCGAGGCGGCCGACCGAGATGACTCGCGGCAGATGTTTCGGCAATTCGTCGTAGATCGTCGCGCGGCCCTGCGGATCGCGGTTGGTGGTCAGCAGGCCGCGCGGCTTGTGATAGCGCCAGACGCGCGTGCGTTCGGGCTTGTCGATCGGCTTGCCGTCGACCGTGATCATCATCTCGTCGGTCACCAGGGTGGCCGGCGTAATGATCAGCTTGTTATCGATCTTGACGCGGCCTTCGAGGATCATCACCTCGGCCTCGCGGCGCGAGCAGACGCCGGCCCGTGCCATGCGCTTGGCGATGCGCTCGCCCTTTCCGGCGTCTTTCAGGTCTTCAGTCATGATTTGCTCGCCGCGATCAGCGCGCGGAAGATCGCAGCGTCGCCGTCGCTCAAAGTGAATTCCGGGTGCCATTCGACGCCGAGGCAGAAACGCTGACGCGGATCCTCGATGCCTTCGATGACGCCGTCTGGCGCCAGGGCGTTGACGACCACGCCGGGGCCGACCGTCTTGACCGCCTGGTGATGGGCCGAGTTGACCGCCAGCTTGTCCACTCCGACGATCCTGTGCAATTGCGTGCCGGCCTTGATCGAAATGTCGTGGCCCGGTTCGTCGCGCGGATTGGGCTGCTCATGCGCCAGCGCCCCCGCGATCTCGTCGGGGATATGCTGGATCAGCGTGCCGCCGAGCACCACGTTCAGCAGCTGTTCGCCGCCGCAGATGCCGAGGATCGGCATGTCGCGCTCGAGCGCGCCGCGCGTCACCGCCAGCTCGAAGGCGGTGCGTTTGTCCTTGGTGGTCACGGTGGCGTGGCGCGAATTCGCACCGAACAAGGCCGGATCGACGTCGAAGGCGCCGCCGGTGATGATCAGCGCGTCGATGCGGTCGAGATAGGCGGACGCCAGATCCGCCTCATGCGGCAGCATCAGCGGCAGGCCGCCGGCCCTGCTCACCGCGCCGGCGTAATTCTCGCGCACGGCGTACCAGGGAAACTTGGAATAGCCGCCGGGCTTTTCGGCATCCAGCGTGATGCCGACGACCGGAATATCGCGGGTGGACGGGGAGGGGGCGCTCATGCGGCGCAGAATAGGGCGGCGGCCTTGCGCTGCAAAGCAAAACCGCGTCTGAGTCGCAGCGCGGGCGCGGCTTGCCAAGCATGTGGCCATGCCTCACCCTTGGCGGGGCTTGGAATGATGGATGGGGCGGCAAAATCATGATTTCGACGGCGACAGGCGAGATGCGAAATCAAGCGATTCGGGTCGAACTCGTGCCGGCCGATCCGATCATCCTCCATGGCGACGCCTTCGAACGCTCCGATGCCAACAGCCCGCTTTTGATCGAGGGCGGCCGCAGCTTGCTGTTCGTCTCCCATTATCAGCCGATCGGCCATACCTACCGCCGTCTCGGCGGGCCCGGCCTCGGGTTCACGGCGCCGCTTGACCGCGTCACGCTGATCGACGACCCGCAGCCCGAGATCGGCAAATGGATCGAATCGGTCTGGCGCGATCCCGCCGGCCGGCTCTATGGCTGGTATCACGCCGAAGACGTTTTCTTCAAACCGCAGCGTTTCTTCATTCCGCGCATCGGCAGCCTCGTCTCCGACGATGACGGCGTGACCTGGCGATTCCTGACGCCGCTGCTCGACGCGCCGGAATCCTCGCGCGATTTTTCCTATCGCAACGGCTTTCTCGCCGGCGGCTACGGCGATTTCTGCGTGCTGACGGATCGCGCCGCGCGCTATTTCTATATCTATTATTCCAGTTACGTCAGCGACGAGGCGGCGCAGGGCATCGCCGTGGCGCGCTATCCGGTCGAGGATCGGAACGTGCCGGCCCCGCGCCTCGAACTGTGGCGCGATGGCACCTGGCGGCCGCCAGCCGAGGGCTTCGCCACGCCGCTCTGGCCGACGCGCAAGGGCTGGCGTCATGACGATCCCGACGCCTATTGGGGGCCGGCGATCCATTACAACCGTTCGCTCGATATCTATGTCATGTTGCTCAATCACACCCAGAACGGCCATGCCGATATCGTGCAAGAGGGCATCTACATTTCGTACAATCCGCGGATCGACGATCCGGCGGGCTGGAGCGAACCGGAACGCATCCTGCAGGGCGGCGGCTGGTATCCGCAGGCCATCGGCACCGAAGAGGGCGACGGCGACACGCAAGCCGGCGCCGCGCCGCGCTTTTTCATGACCGGCTTTTCCGGCTGGACGATGCGCTTTCGCCGCGGCGGCGGCGCGCAGACGTCCCTGGCGATATCCTGGCAGGAGTTGCTGCGCCGCTTCGCCGACCGCAGCGGCGCGCGATGAGCCTCGATCCGACCGTCACGGAATATGATCCGGAGGCGTTGCGGGGTTTGCCGCCGGCCGGTTGGTGGCGCTATTTCCGAGAATTCTTCCGCTTGAGCGGTGGCTATTGGAATTCCGAGCGGAAATGGGCGGTGCGCGGTTATACCGGCGTCCTCGTCCTGCTGACGGCGGCGCAGGTGGTGATCCAGATCGCGCTCAACCTATGGATCGAGCAGCTGTTCGACGCCTTCGGCAAGCGCTCGATGGCGGGTTTTTTGGCGCTCGCCGCGGTTTTCGCCGCCATTATCGTCGGCGAGATCGCCGTGATCGCCGTGCATTTGCGCCTGCGCCGGCGCATCGAGATCGATTGGCGCGAATGGTTGACGCAGCGCCTGCTCGGCAACTGGCTGGCATCCGGCCGGCAGCATCTGATCGATTTCGTCGCCGGCGAGCACGACAATCCGGACGGGCGCATCGCCGAGGACATCCGCATCGCCACCGAATATGCCGTCGATCTCGTGCATTCGCTGTTTTATTGCCTTCTGCTGTTCGCCAGCTTCGCCAGTATCCTGTGGACGCTGTCCGGCTCGCCGGACATCAAGCTCGGCGATGTCGAGCTGTGGCTGCCCGGCCATTTGCTGTGGGTCGCCATCGCCTATGCCGTGCTCGGCGCCTTCATCGCGATGTTGCTCGGCCCGCCCTTGGTGCGCGCCGCCGACGGCCGGCAGAACCGCGAGGCCACCTTCCGCTTCGGCCTGGGGCGCGTGCGCCAGAGCGCCCTGGCCGTCGCCTTGCTGCACGGCGAGCCCGACGAGCGCCGTGCGCTCGGCCGTTTGTTCGGCGACGTCATCGGTGCATGGAATCTTCAGACCAACGCCCTGACGCGCTTCACCATGTTCACCGCCACCTGGGGCGTGCTGTCGCCGATCTTTCCGGTGCTGATCGCCGCGCCGCGCTATATCGTCGGCGCCATCACGCTGGGCGTGCTCATGCAGATCGCGCAGGCCTTCCAGCAGGCCGTCTCGGCGCTGTCCTGGCCGATCGACAATTTGTCCAAGGCGGCGGAGTGGCGCGCGTCGGGCGAACGCGTGCTCGGCCTGCATGCGGCGCTCCAGGATCTCAGCCGGCCGAGCAATCCGGCGGCGACGATCGCCATCGCCACGATTGAGCAGCCGGTCCTCGCCTTTCGCGCCTTGTCGCTCGCCGATCCGGACGGCACGCCCAAGGTGTCGGGCATCGACCTCGTCGTCCGCCCCGGGGAAAATTGGCTGGTCTCCGGCAATCCGGGCGCGGCGATCCGTCTGTTCAAGGCGGTTGCAGGGCTCTGGCCGTGGGGTAGCGGCGCGATCGACTTGCCGGCCGACGACAATGTCTTCTTCATGCCGCAGCGGCCCTATTTTCCGGCCGGCACGCTCGGCGAAGCCATCGCCTATCCCACGGCGAGCACCACCCACGATCCGGCGGCTCTGCGCGCGGCGCTGACGCGCGTCGGCTTGGCGCATCTCGCGCAGCGCCTCGATCAGATCGAAGCCTGGGAGCAGACCTTGGGGGCGAGCGAACAGCAGCGGCTCGGCTTCGCCCGCCTGCTGCTGCATCGTCCGCGCTGGATCTTCATCCAACAGGCGACCGACGGGCTCGACGCGCAGGGCGAGGCGGAGATGCTGGCCCTGCTCGATCAGGAATTCCCGCAGGCGGCGGTCGTCATGATCGCCGAGCATGGCGAAGAAGGCTACGTCGGCTGGCGGAGGCTCACCTTCGTCAAGCAGGACGGCCTGGTCGTGGGACAGACGTCGCCGGCTTGAGCTTGGCCTTGGCGATATGTTCCTTGTACCAGCGCGAGGAGGCTTTCGGCGTGCGCTTCAAGCTTTTGAAATCGACATGGATGATGCCGAAGCGGTTGGCGAAACCGGCGCCCCATTCGAAATTGTCGAGCAGCGACCAGACGAAATAGCCGCGCACGTCGGCGCCGGCAGCGATGGCTTCGGCCATGGCGGCGACATAGCGTTTCAGATAGGCGATGCGGTGCTGATCGTCTACTTCGTCGAAGCAGCAGGGCACTTCATGGCTGCCGAAGCCGTTCTCGGTCACGTAGATCGGCAGGCGATAGCGTTGCCAACTGCCGATCAAGGTATCGCGGAAGGCGGCCGGCGCGATCGGCCAGTCGATGCCGGTGCGCGGCACGTCCGGCGGCGCCTCGCCCCAGGCGAAGCCCCAGGGCGATGCCGCATCGGCGCGGGCGTAGATCGTGTTGTAATGGTTGATGCCGAACCAGTCGGTCGGCCGGCAGATGCGCGCCATGTCGCCGGGCTGCAGATAGGGTTCCATCTCCTCGGCGATGCGCGGCGCATATCGCCCGAGAATTTGCGGATCGGGAAAGACGTTGTTCCACAGCTCGTCGAGCGTCTCGGCGGCAGCGTGGTCGCCCGCAGTGTCGGTCTCGGGCAGCACCGGCTGGCGGTTATGGATGGCGCCGATCGACGCGCCGGGCACCTGCGCACGGAGAATATCGACCGCCGCGCCATGCGCGAGGTTGACGTGATGAATCGCTTGCAGGTGCGCGGCCTTGTCCGTCTGGCCGGGGGCGCCCCAATCCATCACATAGCCGAACAGGGTGAAGACGGAAAACTCGTTGAAGGTGGCGAAGCGCTTGACCCGGTCGCCATAGCGCCGCGCGATCAGTTCGGCATAATCGGCGAACCAGCCGACGCTGTCGCGGTTCGGCCAGCCGCCATGTTCCTGGAGCGCTTGCGGCAAATCCCAGTGATAGAGACAGAGCCAGGGTTCGATGCCGGCGCGCAGCAGTTCGTCGATCAGCCGGTCGTAGAAGGCGAGGCCAGGCTCATTCGCGGCGCCTCGGCCTTGCGGCAATACGCGCGGCCAAGCCACCGAGAAGCGATAGGCATCGATGCCGATGCCCTGCATCAACGCGACGTCCTCGCGGTAGCGATGGTAATGGTCGCAGGCGATGTCGCCCGTGTCGCCGTTGTCGACGTGGCCCGGCTGATGGCTGCGCACGTCCCAGATGCTCGGGCCGCGGCCGTCTTCGCCCGCCGCGCCCTCGATCTGATAGGCGGAGGTCGAGGCGCCCCAGACGAAATCCTTCGGCCAGCTTGTCACGCTTGTGCTCCCTAAACGCTCACGGCTGCATGCGGTCGGCGGCGCGGAAATATTTGCGCGCATAGGCGACGATCTGCTTGTCCGTCGGGTGATCGACGGTTTCGACGCCGACGACCTTCTTCTCCACCTGCGGATCGTGCTTGTGCAGATGGCGAATCAGCTCCAGCTTCGTGCCGCCAGGGCCGACGATGAGCACTTCTCCCGCCGTGGCGAGGGCCTCGGCGATTTGGTGCAGGTAATTGGGATCGGCAGCCTCTTTGCCGCTGCCCACGGTATTGGCCTTGTGGTGGATATGCGCCCGGTGGTCGTGCGGATGCAGCGTTTTTACATCGACATCGTCGGCGTTGAAGGCGAAGACCTTGGCTTCGGAATGATCGAGCCAAACGATGGCATGGTAGTGCGGCATGGGGGCGCTCCTGCAATGAATGGAAGCATGCTAACAGATGGCCTCAAGGCTGCCTTTGATCCAGGTCATATGTCCGGCGAGCTGTCCGGTCGTTCCATTCTTGCTGGGTTGGCCCTGCTTGACCAAGGAAGAGCCGCGCGGCAAGGTGCCGCCATGCAAGACCCCAATCCCTTCATGCTGCGTGCGCTGCAAGAAGCCGAGGCGGCCGCGTTGCGCGGCGAGGTGCCGGTCGGCGCGGTGATCGTCGATCCGGCGACCGGCGAGATTCTCGCCGCCTGCGGCAATCGCACGGAAGAATTGAACGATCCCACGGCCCACGCCGAGATGTTGGCGATCCGCCAGGCCGCCGCCCAACGCGGTTCGGCGCGGCTCATGCTGTGCGATCTCTATGTCACGCTCGAACCCTGCGCGATGTGCGCCGGGGCGATCTCCTTCGCGCGGTTGCGTCGGCTCTATTACGGCGCGGCCGATCTCAAGGGCGGCGCGGTGGACAATGGTCCGCAGTTTTTCGCCCAGCCGACCTGCCATCACCGGCCCGAGGTCTATGGCGGCATCGCCGAGCGCGCTGCCGGCGACATGCTGCGCGATTTTTTCCGCGCTCGCCGGGATGAGGGCAAGGGGAGCCTGTGAGCATGGCGCCGCCCGCCGTCAAAGCCTTGCCGCCCGGCGCGCCGCGTCCCGGCGATGCCGCGCCCTGGTTCTTCGCGCGCAGCACCAACAATGCGCGCTACTTGTTCCACACCGCGGCCGGGCGCTATGTGCTGCTCGGATTTTTCGGCACGTCGCGGCGTCCCGAGGTGGGCGAGGCCTTGCGGCTGCTGGCGGCGCAGCGCGACCGGTTCGATGACCGCCAGATCAGCTTTTTCGGCGTCAGCGTCGATCCGAGCGACGAAACCGAGAGCCGCCTGCAGCAAAGCCTGCCCGGCATCCGCTATTTCTGGGATTTCGATCTGGCGGTGAGCAAGCTTTACGGCGCGGCGCGGCTCGATGCCATGCCCGGCCCGCAGCTGGCCTATCGCTCCTATTGGTTGCTGCTCGATCCCATGCTGCGCGTGCTGCGCGCGATGCCGATCACGGCGACCGCCGAGATGGTGGCGCTGATCGCGTCATTGCCGCCGCTCGCCGAAGATAGTCAGACCGCGCCGGTGCTGGTCCTGCCGCGCGTGCTCGAGCCGGAGCTCTGCCGCGAGTTGATCGCACGTTACGAGTCCGGCGAAACCCATGATTCGGGTTTCATGCGCGATGTCGACGGCAAGACGACCTTGCTGCTCGACCACAGCCACAAGCGCCGCGCCGATTATCATATCGACGACGAGGGGCTGCAGGCGACTTTGCGTCTGCGGGCACAACGCCGGCTCATCCCCGAGATCGCCAAGGCCTTCCAGTTCCAGGTCACGCGCATGGAGCGCTATATCGTCTGCTGCTATGACGGCGCGAGTGGCGGTCATTTCCGCCCGCACCGCGACAACACGACCAGGGGGACCGCCCATCGTCGCTTCGCCGTGACGATCAATTTGAACGCGGAAGATTATGAGGGCGGCGACCTGCGCTTTCCCGAATTCGGGCCGCGAACCTACCGCGCGCCGACCGGCGGCGCCGTGGTCTTCGCCTGTTCGCTGCTGCATGAGGCGCTGCCGGTGACCCAGGGCAAGCGCTACGCCTTCCTGCCGTTCCTCTATGACGATGCGGCGGCGCTGGTCCGCGAGGAAAATCTCAAATTCCTCGCGCCGAAAGACGCCGAGGACGACGCCGGCGCGGGTTAGCGCTTGATCGCGCGCCAGCCGATGTCGCGGCGGCAGAAGCCGCCCGGCCAGTCGATCTTGTCGACCGCCGCATAGGCTTTTGTCTGCGCCTCGGCCGCCGTCGCGCCGGCGGCGGTGACGGCGAGCACGCGTCCGCCGGTGGCGAGGATCTTGCCGTCCTTCGACGCGGTGCCGGCGTGAAACACATGGGCATCCGGCATGGCGTTGGCCGCGTCGAGCCCGCGGATTTCCGAGCCCTTGTCATAAGCGCCGGGATAGCCCTTGGCGGCCATCACCACTGTGAGCGCCGTCTCGTCGCGCCAGCGCAAATCGACATGGCTCAGCGTGCCGTCGCGCGCCGCCATCAGGGCGGGCAGCAGGTCGGATTTCAGGCGCGTCATCAGCACCTGGCATTCGGGATCGCCGAAGCGCGTATTATATTCGAGCAATTTCGGCACGCCGTTGTCGATCATCAGGCCGGCGAACAGCACGCCCTTGAAGGGGCGGCCCATGTCGGTCATCGCCGCGACCGTCGGTTCGATGATCTCGCGCATCACGCGCGCCGCCATCGCCTCGGTCACCACGGGCGCGGGCGAATAGGCGCCCATGCCGCCGGTATTGAGGCCCGTGTCGCCGTCGCCGACGCGCTTGTGGTCCTGCGCCGAAGCGAGCGGCAGGGCGGTCTTGCCGTCGACCAGGGCGAAGAAGCTGGCCTCCTCGCCATTCAGGAATTCCTCGATCACCAGCGAGGCGCCGGCCTCGCCGAACGAGCCCGACAGCATCTCGCGCACGGCGGCTTCGGCCTGGTCCATGCTCTCGGCGATCACCACGCCCTTGCCGGCGGCGAGGCCGTCGGCCTTCACCACGATCGGCAGTTTTTGTTGCTGCAAAAATTCGAGCGCCGGGGCGACGGCCGTGAAGCGGCCATAGGCCGCCGTCGGAATGTCGTACTTGGCGCACATGTCCTTGGTAAAGCCCTTGGAGCCTTCCAGCGCGGCGGCGGCGGCGCTTGGCCCGAAGGCGGGGATCCCGGCGGCCTCCAGCTTGTCGACCAGGCCGAGGACCAGCGGCACTTCGGGGCCGACGACGACGAAGTCGATGTCTTTTTCCTTGGCCAGTTTCACCTGGCCGTCGATATCCTCGGCGGCGACGGGAACGCACTCCGCGACCGCGGCGATGCCGGCATTGCCCGGAGCGCAATAGAGCTTGTCGCACAGCGCCGAGGCGGAAATCGCCCAGCAGAGCGCATGTTCGCGGCCGCCGCCGCCGACAACGAGAACCTTCATGGGATCGACCTTAAAAGTAGGCTGGCTGAATGCGAGACATCCGTCGCCGCCCTAGCTGCGGCGGCGGCGTCTTGATAGCATAGGGGGCCTCTCCAACCAAAGAAAACGCCGGATTTTCCCTTGGCCAGTTATCCACCGCCCGACTTCGCGCCCCATGACGGCGCGCCTGCCGACACATCGGGAAATATGCCGATTCTGACGGTCGGCGAGCTTGCCTTCGCGCTCAAGCGCACGGTGGAGGATGCCTTCGGCCGGGTGCGGCTGCGCGGCGAGATTTCCGGCTTCAAGCGCCACACCTCGGGCCATTGCTACTTCCGCTTGAAAGACATGGACGCCGCCATCGAGGCGGTGCTGTTTCGCGGCTCGGCGGGCAAGCTGACGATCAAACCCGAGGACGGCATGGAGGTGATCGCCACCGGGCGCGTCACCACCTATCCCGGCCGCTCGCAATATCAGATCATCGTCGACACGGTGGAGCTTGCCGGCCAGGGCGCGCTGCTGAAACTGATCGAGGACCGCCGCAAGCGGCTCGAAGCCGAAGGCCTGTTCGACGCCGACCGCAAACGCGACCTGCCCTTCCTGCCCGAGGTGATCGGCGTCGTCACCTCGCCGACTGGGGCGGTGATCCGCGACATCCTGCATCGCCTCGCCGACCGCTTACCGCGCCATGTGCTGGTCTGGCCGGTGCTGGTGCAGGGCGACGGCGCCGCCGAGCAGGTGGCGCGCGCTATCAAAGGCTTTAACGCCCTGGAGCCGGGTGGCGCCGTGCCGCGTCCGGATCTGCTGATCGTCGCGCGCGGCGGCGGCAGTCTGGAAGATCTGATGGCCTTCAACGAAGAGGTCGTCATCCGCGCCGCCGCCGAATCGCAAATTCCGCTGATCTCGGCGGTCGGCCATGAAACCGACACCACCTTGATCGATTTTGCTTCCGACCGCCGCGCGCCGACGCCGACCGCCGCCGCCGAAATGGCCGTGCCGGTGCGCGCCGAACTGCTCGGCCAGGTGATGGACGACGGCGCCCGTTTGGTCCGCAGCTATAGCCGCATGATCGGCGATCGCGCCGAACGCCTGACGGCGCTGGCGCGCGTCATGGGCGATCCGCAGCGGATGCTGGAAGATTTCGCCCAGCGCCTGGACGACCGCTGGGAACGTCTGCGCTTGGCGGGCGACGGTATGTTCGCACGCATTGGCTCGAAGATCGCTGAGGCGGCGGCTGCGCTGCGACCGCAACGCTTGTTCGTCTTGCTCGAACAGCGCGACGAGCGTCTGGAGGGCGTTGGTCAGCGCCTCGCCACGGCGGGCGGTCGGGCCCTGTCGGATGCCGAGCGCCATGTGGCGCAACTCGGCAAGCTGCTCGACAGCTATTCGCACAAATCGATTCTCGAACGGGGCTTCGCGCTGGTCGTCGGCGCCGATGGCTATCTCGTCGCCAGCGCCGCGGACGCCAAGGCGGGCGACGGCGTCACTTTGCGGTTCCATGACGGGGAACGCGCGGCGGTGATCGACGGCGCGCCCGTTGCATCCAGCGGGGCGGAGAAAAAGGCGGTTGCGCCGAAACCGATCAAACCCAAACCGCCTGCCGGTAGCGGCAATCAAGGCAGCTTGCTGTGAAACGCTTACTGCTCGCAGCTCTGCTCTGTCTCGCGCTTCCCGCCGCGGCGCAGGATATCCGCGAGGCCAACGAATACGGCGGGTCGAGCTTCAGTCTGAGCGGCAAGGCGACGCAAGGCGGACTGCTGATCGGCAAGACCAAGCCGAATAGCCGCGTGCGCGCCAACGGCGTCGATCTGCAGCTTGCCTCGAACGGCGTCTTTCTCATCGGCTTCGGGCGCGACTACGACAGCAGCGTCGTCGAGGTCGTCGTCACGGCGCCGGATCAGTCGGCGACGGAAACGCGCAGCATTCCCGTATTGCCGCGCGTCTTCGACGTGCAGAGCATCACCGGCGTGGCGCAGAAATATGTCGAGCCGCCGCAGGAAGACCTCAAGCGCATCGCCGAAGAACGCCGCGTGATCGCCGAGGCGCGGGCGCGCGCCGCCGACGCCAGCGATTTCGAAGCCGGGTTCATCTGGCCGGTCGAAGGGCCGATCAGCGGCGTCTTCGGCAGCCAGCGCATCTTCAACGGCCAGCCGCGCGCGCCGCACAACGGCGTCGACATCGCCGCAGGGCGCGGCTCGACCGTGGTCGCCGCCAGCCGGGGCATCGTCACGCTGGCCGAGAAGAATCTGTTTTTCAACGGCAACGTGGTGATCGTCGATCATGGCTTGAGCCTCAGCACCGTCTATGTCCATCTCGACGAGATCACGGTGCGCAAAGGCCAGCGGGTCAATATCGGCGAGCCGATCGGCAAGGTCGGCGCCACGGGCCGCGTTACCGGGCCGCATCTCCATTGGGGCGCCAATGTCGCCGGCCAGGCGATCGACCCGCAGCTGCTGGTCGGCCCGATGGTGCAGCGGTGATGCACTACTTAATCGTTTGGGCGGATTACGGCTCTACCGGTTTGAAAAATGAGTTTGGAGGCTGGATAGAGCCAGAGAAGCTATTGGGTGCTTCGCCCTTGGCTGAGCGTTTACGAGACTGGGTCGTTTGCTATCGAGAAATTACGGCCCTCGATGAGAGTCAGCGCATCTCGCGCAGTACAGATATACAGCGGCTCGATTCTGAAGGAGTTTCTATCGCTGAGCAGATTGTTGTCGCTCTAAACGGCGAAGCTAAAGTAAAATATTTCAGCGAAGGCCTGCTTCGAACGCTGCCTTAGCTTGGCTTTTATTTAATCCGGCCAGCGCCGGTGCACCCAGAGCCATTGGCCGGGGTGGCGGCGAATCCATTCTTCCATGCGACGGTTGATGTCGGCGGTGAGCGCGACGATGTCGGCCTTGCGATCTCCGCTGTCGGGCAGCGGGATCGGCGGAAGGATGTGAAGGCGAAAGTGCGCGCCCTTCACCCGCTCGACATAGCCCGGCAGGATGTAGCAGCCGTACTTGAGCGCGAGTTGGGCGATGGCGGGGGCAGTCATGGCCGGGCGGCCGAAGAA
>CAMAVH010000083.1 GCA_945861615.1 Rhizobium sp. Q54
TCCGGCGTTTGGCCCTGCGCGGTGACGGTGAGATAGGCCGCGCCGGTGGTGATGGCGCCCGGCGTCGCGCGCGCCCAGGGATGATCGATCTTCAGCTCGCCGACGCTGTAGTCGTGCGCGGCGGCGGCAAAGGCGACGGCGCTAAGCGCTGCGGCCCCCCAAATCATGGCGGCGAGGCGGGTCAGATGACGCATGATGAACTCCTGGCCCGCAATCAGGCGGACTGATTGATTTGCCCGCTCGCGCGGGGCGGGCGATAGAACGGCTTGTCGCCGCAGATGGTGGTGCGATGCATCCGGCGGATGTCGGGCAGGCCGTAGCCGCCGGTCGCGCGGTGCGTCAGGCAGCGGTTGTCCCACATCACCAAATCCTTGTCGTGCCATTTGTGGCGGTAGTGGAAGCGCTTGTCCTTCATCAGCTTGAACAGCTCGTCGAGCAGCGGCTGGCCCTCGTCGTCGGGCAGTTCGGCGATGCGAATGGTGAAGCGCGGCGAGATATAGAGCGCCTGACGGCCGGTCTCGGGATGTGTGCGCACCATCGGCTGAGCGATCTCCGGCACTTCCTTGGCGCGCGTCTCGTAATAATCCTTGGCGCCGGGGCGGTCGGGCGAGACGACGACGCGCGGATTCTTCGTCTTGCTGACGTGATGCACGCCATGCAGGCCGGCGATGCGCGTCTTGGTCGCTTCGGGCAGCGCCTCGTAGACCTGATACATGTTGCAGAATTCGGTATCGCCGCCGCGGCTCGGATTGCGGATCGCATAGAGCATGGTGATGCGGCAGGGCTCGGGAATATGCGACGAATCCGAGTGCCAGAAATCGCCCGCATCGACGATGCCGACCGCCGTGCCGTCGGGGCGAATCTCGTTCGACAGGATGAGGATGTCGCGATCGTCGGGATGCGTGTAGGGCGAGCGGTCCTGCGCTTCCAACGGGCCGAACTGGCGGCCGAAGGCGGCCTGCTGCTGCGGCGTCAGGGCCTGATCGCGGATCGCCAGGATCGGATGATCGAGAAAGGCCTGCTTGAGTTTGGCCAGATCGTCGGCCGCCAAGGGGCGCGAACAATCCAGGCCGACGATTTCGGCGGCGCCGGACGGCGACAGAGGGTTGACGGTAAAGGCCATCGCGAACATCCCGGAATAAAATTTTGAAACAGGGTTTCAAGAACCTTGTCGGCGGAGTCTGGCGCGCGGCTTCGTCCAGGTCAACTCGTCTGAATAGCAGCGCTCGGAGCGACCGGGCGGTCGCCGCCGGGCTCCCTGACAATGTCGGACAGTCTGGTCGCGGCTCAGCGGTTGAACAGGCCGCGCAATTGATCGACGGGGTTGGCGGGCTGCGGCGGCGTCGTGCCGCCCGGCGCCGGCTGCTGTTGTTGGCCGCCGAGAATGCCGCGCAGATTGTTCAGCGCGCCTTTCGGGTCTTTCAGCAAGGCGGTGAGGTCCGGCTTGTAGCTCAGCGCGTCCCATGGGCCTTCGATCAGCACCGGGACCATGACGCCGCCGGCATTGGCTTGACCGCCCTGGCCTTCCAGCGTGCCGGCGATCTGCGGCGTCACCTTGTAGTTCACGTGGCGGCGCGGCAGGTCGACGGTGCCGGCGCCGCCGACGCGGAGCAGCGGCGCGAGCAGCGACAGATCGTTGTTGCGCATCACGCCCTTGTCCATGGTGAAGCTGCCGGACAATTCGGAGAAGTCGGTCTCCTGGTCGCGGCCCGCTTGGGCGTCGAGGAAGGCGGTCGAGACGTTGCGCACCAGCGCGGCGAGATTGACGCCCTTGATCGCGCCATTCTCGAACTTGAAGGCGCCCTTGCCGGCGAGGGCGCCGATCAGCTCGCGCTGCGAGCGCCCGGCGCCATTGATCTGCATGTCGGCGCCGGCTTGGCCGCGCAGGCGGTCGAGGCCGATGGTATCTTTCAAAAGCGGCTCGGCCTGCACGCCGGCGAGCTTAAGGGTCAGGCCGACAGCGGGGACATTGCCCGCGCCGTCGAGCGTGACGCGCCCTTGGCCTTGACCCTGATAGAGCGCGAGCTCGCTGAGATCGGCGGCGAGCTTGCCGTCCTTGAGGGCGACGGCGAGAGCGCCTTCGCCGATCTTGATGTCGCGGATACGCACGCCTTCCACCTTGAGAGCGAGGTCGGCATTGGCGGCGCGCAGGCCGCTGAAATCGAGCGGCTCGCTGCTCCAGCCCTGTTCGGCGGCGTCCGCCGCGCTCGTCGAGGGCGCATTGCCCGGCACGCGCGGCGCCGAAGCCGTGCTGGTCGCGCTCGGCGACGGCAAGTAGGGATTGAGATCGAGCATGTTCGTCGCCAGCGTCGCCTTCACATAGGGCACGCGGCCACCCAGATCGGCCATCAGGCTGCCTTTGGCGCGAATCGCGTCGAGCGATAGTTCGGCGTCGTCGAAGCTGACGCGCGGGCCCCCTGAAGCCGTGTTGGCTTGATTCATCACGGCGGCGAGCTTGCCCTTGATGGCGAGCGGTCCAAGGCCGGTGCCGGAAACCGTGAGCGGCTGGCCGAGCCATGCGGCGAGAGCGCGCAAGTTGGTCACGGCGAAATCGACGTCGCCGTCCATCTTCGTCCCTTGACCATTCGGAGGCTGCGAGTTGGCCGCATTGCCTTTGAAATTGAGTTTGACGAGATCGCTGCCGACGCCGAGCACCAAAGCCGAGGACTTGCCGTCGAGCAGCGCGCGCGGCGCGGCCAATTGTCCGCCCAGCGTGACGGGCTTGCCGTTCCAGGTCAGGCCGCCGTCGATCTGCAGCGGATGGTCGAGATCGGCCAGCGACAGGCGAAGGTTGACGGCATCGGCCGCATAGCTTTTGCCGCTCTGGCCGTCGCGATAGTTGATGCGGCCATTGGTCAGGCGGACGTCGCCGAGACGCAATTCGGAGAGAGGGCTGCGCGCGCCGGCATCCGCGGCGGGGGATTGCGGCTGCCGCGCTCCCGGTTGCGCCTGCGCCGGCGTCGTCGAGGCTTTGTCGAATTGCCAATTGCCGCGGCCCTGGCGATCGGTCTCGAGATTGAGGCTGGCTTTTTCGAGCACGAAACTGTCGATCGCCACTTCGCCCGACAGCAACGGCAATAGCTTCAGGCGCACGTCCAGGCGATCGAGCAAGGCCATATTGGGATTGGCGGCGCCCGGCGCGTTGGCGAAGCTCACGTCACGCGCGGAAATGGCGAGCGATGGCAGCAAGGAGAAAGAGACCGGGCCGGCGATGGTCAGCTTGCGCCCGGTCGCTTCAAGGGTGCGCTGCTCGATCTCGGCTTTGTAGGTTTCGACCGGCACCAGGAAGGGGACGATCAGCGCGGCGCCGATCACCAATACGAGCAGGCCGCCCATAACAACGAGGAATTTTTTCATGGCGGTCTCCCTGCGCGAATCGTCCAGCCGGAACTTTGTCCCGGATAAGGTCGGAATTCTATAGCGCGGGATTAAGGCATTGATATGACGATAATCTGCCGCCGGTTCGCCGTGCGAGACGACCCGGCGGCAGTGTGGCGCAGGTTAGAAAGAAACCACGCCGAACAGCATCAGCAGAATGACGATGCTTAGCGGAACGCCCAGAATCCAGAGAATGATCGGCATGGGGTATCTCCTTATTTTCGAGGATAAGGAGACAACGGCTTTTGACGCGGCTCGTTCCGTCAGGCCCCGCCGGCCGCCGCCATGACGAGGCGTTCGATCATGCGCGCGGTGCGGCCATCGGCGTCCTTGTGCGGATTATATTCGGCGACCTCCAGCCCGACGAAACGCGCGTCGCCGCCGAGCGCCCGCAAGGCCGGCGCGACCTCGTCGGCATGCAGGCCGTTCGGTTCCCAATAGCCGGTGCCGGGCGCTTCCGCCGGATCGAAAGCATCGACATCGAGCGAGATGCCGTAGCCGGCGGTGCCGCGCGCGGCGATGGTTCGCGCCTCGGCGAGCGCGGCGGCGAAGCCGATGCGCTGTACCTCTTCGATAGAAATGACCCGCACGCCGAGACGCGCGAGCAGCGCGGCCTCGCCGGCCTCGAAACTGCGCGTGCCGATCAGGCAAAGATTCTCCGGCGCGAGCGCCGCTTGCGGGCCGGCGATGCGGGTGAGGCTCGGATCGCCATGGCCGAGCAGGCAGGCGAGCGGCATGCCGTGAATCATGCGGCTCTCCGTCGTCGCGAAGGTATGCGCGTCCATATGGGCGTCGATCCAGATCAAGCCGAACCGGCCGGGCGTCTCGCCGTTCGCACCGACCCCGCGCAGGCCGCGCGCGGCGCCGCTCCAGATGCCGATCGCGGCCGTATGGTCGCCGCCGAACGCGACGAAACGCTGGCGCGCCTGGGCCAGGCTCGCCGTATCGGTGGCGATCCGCTGCGCGAGGTCGCTGACCGTTGCGAGCGGATCGGCGCCGTCGCTGCGGCGCGGCGTGAGATGGATGCTGTGCCAGGCGGCGCTCAGGCCGCCGGCCGAAAGCCCGGTCGCGAGGCCGCCGTCGCGCAGGGCGAGTGGCGCGTCGGCGCAACGCTCGTCGGGCGCGCCGATGCCGATGGCGGCGCCGATGAGGGCGATAGAGCGGGTGCGTTCGGGGGCGAGGATATGCGTCATGTCGCACAAGTGGCCTTTGTCGGCGGCACTTCAATCACTCGCCGAATATTTTTTCACCGCCTGGAACGAAAAGACCAGCCGCTTCGCGTCCGGCTTGTTCTGTGCGGCGCGCCGGAGGACACTCTCGGCGGGGCCCGCCAAGGCATCGCGAGGAGTGAGACATGACGATCAGCCGCGCCAATGGACTCGACATCTATTACGAGACGGCGGGCGAGGGCCGGCCGCTGCTGCTGATCCACCCGCTGCCGTACGACCATAATGCCTGGCTTTATCAGGTGGCGCGCTACGCGGCGGGATTCCGCACCATCGCCATGGATTTGCGCGGCATGGGCCGTTCGGCCAAGCCGCACGAGCCCTTCAGCTTGCGCGACATGGGCGACGACATCCTGGGTATCCTGCGCGAAGAGGGGATGCTGGATAAAAATGGCGCTGGCGATGCCGTAGTGCTCGGCTGCAGCGTCGGCTCGAAGATCGCCCTCATGCTCGCCTGCGATCATCCGGAGGTCTTCAAGGCGACGATCCTGGTCGGCGGCAACAGCGGGCCGCAGAACCAGTTCGATCATCGCATCAAAGCCTATCGCGCGGCGGCGGCTGACGGCACGCTGTACGACTATCATCTCGGCCATCTGCGCTATGGCGTCACGCCGGGGTGGGCCGACAGCCCGATCGGCCGCCATCTGCTGGCGGGCTTCGCCGAGCGCGGCCGCGACGCGTTCGACGCCGAGTCCATCGCGCAGATCTTCGGCGCCCTGACCGTCTCCGATCTCACGCCGAAGCTGCCCGCCTACAAAACCCCGACCCTGATCATCAATGGCGAACATGACAGCGCGCTCGCGGCCGGCAGGCTGACGGCTTCGCGGATCACACAGGCCGAACCGCGCGTCCTGCCCGGCACGGGACATTGCTGCTTCCTGGAAGACCCGGCGGGTTTCGACGCCCTGGTGCTCGATTTTCTCGCGCGCCACGGAATGTGGCCGGGCTAACGCGCGGTTGCCCGCAATCTCCGGCGGCGTAATATGGCCGGCCAAAAATCGCGCTCAGAAAAATCAGGGAGAGTAGGACCGTGACCCTCATCATCACCGACGACGACGTGCGTCGTCTGTTCACCATGGAAGACTGCATCGAGGCGATGCGGGTCGCCTTCGCCGATTTCGCCAAGGGCGAGGCGGTCAACCGGCCGCGCATGCGCTATGTCGCCAAGCATCCCGATCCGGCGCTGCGCTATTTCGCCAATGTTCATATCGGCGCCGTGCCGTCCTACGGCATCGCCTGCGTACGCGCCGGCTCGACCATCTTGCGGCCGGCGACGCCGGAGAATCCCTATCGGACCTACGAGAGCCCGACGCAATTCAACTGGGGCTTCGCCATCCTGTTCAGCATCGAGACGGCCGAGCCGCTGGCGCTGCTGCACGAGTTCCATCTGTCGGGCATGCGCGTCGGCGCGACCACGGCGATGGCGGTCGATCAGATGGCGCGGGATGACGCCGCGACGCTCGGCCTGTTCGGCACCGGCAAGCAGGCGTCCGCCGCGCTCGAGGCCATCGCCTGCATCCGTCCCATCTCGCGCGTCAACGTGTACAGCCCGAACCAGGAGCATTTGCGCGATTTCGTCGCGCGCATGAACCGCAATAATTTCCGCAGCGGCATGGAAGTCGTGGCGGCGAAGGATGCGCGCAGCGTGGTCGCCGGCGCCGATGTCGTCGTCTGCGCCACCAATTCCATGTCGGCCTTGTTCGACGGCGATTGGCTGGAGGACGGTCAGATGGTCGTCACCACCGCCAATTCCGACGTCACCAACAAGCGCTCGGAAGTGGATCAGCGCACCTTCGAGCGGGCCACCGCGGTCGTCGTCAACGATTGGGAAACGGTGGTCGACAATAAGCAGAGCGAGCTCCTGGATCTGGTCGAAGGCGGAGTGATCCCGCAAAGCCGGGTGGTCGAGCTCGGCGATGTGGCGACCGGCGAGGCCAAGTTGCGCCAGCCGCCGCGCGGCGCCGGCGAAAAGGGCATTCTCTATTTCAAAAACAACTCCGGCCTGGCCATCCAGTTCGCCGCCGCGGGCGGGCTTATCTACAAGAAAGCCCTGGCCGAAGGCGTCGAAAAATCCATCCCGCGCGAATGGCTCGGCACCGATCTGTCGGCCTTGTTCGCGGCCGGGTTCCGCCCCTCGCCCTGATCGTCGGAAACACCGCCGAAAAGGCTGTTTTTCGCAGAATTATGCTATAAGGGCGCGCCGTTGACGCGGCGCGCCCGATCGGGCCCGCCCGCCCCCGCGATATCGACATTTTTCGCCTTTGAGAGAGCTTGGATGAAACTCCCAGGCGGGCTCGCGGCCATGCGCCGCACCTTCGCTATTCCCAACTACCGCTATTACGTCATCGGCAACTGGGCTTCGACCCTTGGCCTGTGGGTGCAGCGCGTCGCCATCGGCTGGGTGACGTGGGAACTGACCCATTCGACCGCTTGGCTCGGCGCCATGGCCTTGGCCGAATCGGGCCCGACGATTCTGTTCGCCCTGTTCGCCGGCACGTTGGTCGACCGCATCGATTACCTGCGGCTGCTGCGCATCACGCAGTTCTGCACGATGCTCTACTCGATCTCGCTGGCGCTCTGCACCTTCACCGACCTGATGTCGGTCTGGGTCATGTTCGGCCTCACCATCATCCGCGGCATCATCGTCTCCTTCAGCCGGCCGTCGCGCATGACGATGGTCTATAATCTGGTCGGGCGCGAATTGCTGCCGTCAGCGCTCGGCATGAACTCGATGATCTTCAACACGTCGCGCTTCATCGGCCCGGCGATCGGCGGCGCCCTGCTGGTGGCCGTCGGCTCGGCCTGGACCTTCACGCTCGGCGCGGCGCTGTTCGGCGTTTTCAGCATCTGCCTGCGCCTCATTCATTTCCCGCCGGCCGACAAGACCTCTGGCGCGACAGGCAGCGAGCCGCGGCAGCGCCGCTCGATGCTGACCGAGACCTGGGAGGGCTTGCAGTATATCGCGCAGCACCCCGGCATCCGGCCGCAGCTCATGCTGCTGGTCGTCACGTCGATCTTCGCCAAGCCGCTGACCGACCTGTTGCCGGGCTTCGCCGCCCAGGTGTTTGACAACGGCCCGCATGGCCTTGCCATGCTGCTGAGCTTTCACGGCGTCGGCGCGATGATGGGCAGTCTCTGGCTGGCCAGCCGTGGCGGCCTCAAGGGTCTCACCGCCATCACCCTAAGCACCATCATCCTCATGGCGTTCGGGCTGTTGGGCTTCGTCGCCACCGACATCTTCTGGCTCGCCTGCGCCTTGAGCGGACTTCTCGGCTTCGCCTTCATCACCCAGAGCGTCAGCAACCAGACGCTGATCCAATCGGCGGTCGATCCGGCGCTGCGCGGCCGCGTCATCAGCATCTATGGCATGGTCGCCCAGGGCGTGCCGTCGCTCGGCGCCTTCATGATCGGCATCGCCGCCGAGCATTTCGGCCTGCGCATTCCGGTCGCCGTCGGCGCGCTGATCTGCCTCGGCGTCGGCGTGCGCGGCTGGTTCCTGCGCCGCCAATTGGCCGACGCGCTGGAGACCGATGAAGGCGTGCCCAAGAAGAGCGTCGAACGCCCCGCGCGGCCCGCGGGCGAGAAATAGTTTTTACCTATAGAAGAGCCAAGCTCGCGCTGATTTCGCGCGTAAAAAACTCGCTCCCTCATCCTGCGCCTATATAATGCCGCCATAGGGCAATCCTCCGGCCGCCGCCGTCCCGCACTCGCCGCAGTTTTGCGGCGCCGCGGCAGGACGGCCCGCGCACGCCGCCAGGGAGGGTGGCCCGCGATGAGATAAAAGCCGCCGCTTGGTTGGCCGATACTGGAGATGGGGAGACGAGCGGGATGAGGCGGGTCGCATGAAAGTGCCGGGTGGTTTTGCGGCGATTCGGCAGACGTTTGCCATCCGCAATTATCGTCTCTATGTGATCGGCCATCTCACGTCGAACACCGGCCTCTGGGTGCAGCGCATCGCCATCGGCTGGCTCACCTGGGATCTCACCGAATCGGCCGGCTGGCTCGGCCTGATCGCGTTCGCCGACCAGGTGCCGACCATCCTTCTCGGGCTCATCGCCGGCGCGGTCGTCGATCGCATGGACTATTTCAAGCTGCTGCGCCTCACCCAGTCGCTCCAGCTGTTGCACGCCTTCCTGCTCGCCGCCTGCACGCTGCTCGGCGTCATGGATATCTGGCTGCTGCTCGTGCTCACGCTGCTGCGCGGCATTATCGTCGCCTTCAACCGCCCATCGCGCATGACCGTGATCTATACGCTGGTCGGCCGCGATCTGATCGCGCCGGCCATCGCCCTGAATTCGACGATCTTCAACAGCTCGCGCTTCACCGGTCCGGCGCTCGGCGGCTTTCTCATCGTCGCCGTCGGCACCGGCTGGACCTTCGCCGTCGGCTTCCTGATGTTCTTCGTCTTCACCGTCGTGCTGCGCCTGATGGACATTCCCGCCATGGAAGCGAAGGTGCGGTCCGGCCGGTCGCTGCTGCGCGAAGCCTGGGAAGGGGTGCAATATGTCACCCGTCACGAGGGCATCCGCCTGCAGCTCGCCATCCTCATCATCACCTCGCTGTTCGCCCGGCCGCTGACCGACCTCTTGCCAGGCTTCGCCGCCGACATTTTCGAGCGCGGCCCCGACGGCCTCGCCTGGCTGCTGGCCTTTCACGGTGTCGGCGCCATTCTCGGCGGCTCGATGCTGGCCGCCCGCAGCCAGGTCAAAGGCCTGACGCGCATCACCATTTTCAATATCCTGATCATGGCCGCGTCGCTGTTCGCCTTTTCCATCACCACCAACTTCTGGCTCGCCTGCCTGTTTTCGGCTGCGGCGGGCTACGCCTTCATCGTGCAGGGCACCAGCAACCAGACCTTGATCCAGTCGGCGGTCGATACCGAATTGCGCGGCCGCGTCATCAGCGCCTATGCGCTTGTCGCGCGCGGCGGGCCGGCCCTTGGGGCTTTGATCCTCGGCGTTGCCGCCGATCATTTCGGCCTGCGCTGGCCGGTCGCGATCGGCGCGGCGCTCTGTCTGCTGGCGTGGGTATGGGCGATGAGCCGGCGCAAGTTCCTCGCCGAGGCTTTGGAAGTCGATCCGACGGGCCTGCAAGGCGGCAAGCAAATCGCCGTCGTCGACAAGACGGCGCAATGAACGAGACCCCGCGCCAGCCATTCGGCAGCGGGGCATGTGGGAGGGCGTCATGAAGCTTTTGGCCGGCCTGAAGATGCCCGGCGGATTTAGCATGCTGTGGCGTACGCTCAGCATCCGCGACTATCGGCTCTACGTCATCGGCAATTTCACCTCCTACACCGGCTTGTGGGTGCAGCGCGTCGCCATCGGCTGGCTCGCCTGGCAGCTGACGGACTCGCCGGCCTGGCTCGGCGTGATCGCTTTCGCCGACCAGTTCCCGACCATCCTGCTCGGCCTGTTCGCCGGCGCGCTCACCGACCGCATGGACTATTTCAAGCTGCTGCGCATCACCCAGGCGCTCAGCCTGGTCTATTCCTGCATCATGGCTGTGCTCGCCTTCACCGGCTGGATCGACATCTGGAGCCTGCTGGCGCTCACCCTGTTTCGCGGCACCATCGTCGCTTTCAACCGCCCGTCGCGGATGACCGTGATCTACCACCTGGTCGGGCGCGATCTGCTGCCCTCGGCCGTGTCGTTCAACGCGCTCATCTTCAACTCGTCGCGCTTCATCGGTCCGGCGATCGGCGGCGCGATCATCGTTTTCGCCGGGACCGGCTGGGCCTTCGCTGTCGGCGCCATGATGTTCCTCGTCTTCACCATTTGCTTGCGCCTGATGAACGCGCCCGTCATGCCGGAGCCGGAGCCGTCGCACAAATCCATCATGGCCGATTCGCTGGAAGGGCTACGTTATCTTTTGGCTCATCCCGGCATCCGCATGCAAATGGCGCTGTTGACGACTACCAGCATGTTCGCGCGGCCGCTGACCGATATGTTTCCCGGCTTCGCCGACGAAGTGTTCGGCAACGGCGCGCACGGCCTGGCTCTCTTGCAGAGCGCGCAAGGCATCGGCGCCATGGCCGGCGGCGCCGTGATGCTGAGCTACAGCCGCCTGAAGGGCCTGACCCGCCTGACGCTGAGCAACATCCTCGTCATGAGCTTGACGACCATCGCCTTCACCTTGACCGGGGCCGATCTGTTCTGGCTTGCCTGCATCTTGATCGGCGGCGTCGGCTACGCCCTGACCGTGCAAAACACGAGCAATCAGACGCTGATCCAATCGGCCGTCAGCCCGGACATGCGCGGCCGGGTGCTTGGGCTCTACGGCCTGGTGGCGCGCGGCGGCCCGGCGCTCGGCGCCCTGCTGATGGGCATCGCGGCGGAGCATTTCGGCTTGCGCGCGCCCGTCATCTTTGGCGCGGCGCTCTGTATTCTGCTGTGGATTTGGGCATGGCCGCGGCGCAATGCCCTTGCGGCCGCTCTCGAAGTCGATCCGCCGGAGGCGGGCGGCGGCGCGCGCTGACGGAACCGGTTCATAAGCTGTCTCGGAAGAGACAGGGCGCGTTAGACAGGGCGCGGGTTTCGTTTATAATCCCTGGAAAATCGGCTTCATAAAATCAGCAGGGCAGGCGTGAACAAACGAATCGAGTCGCGCGAGCGAGTCGGGGATACGCCCGATTTTCATCCGCTTTATGCGCAAATCAAAGAGTTGCTGATCCAGCGCGTCATGCGCGGCGATTGGAAGCCGGGCGAACTGCTGCCGAGCGAGTTCAAGCTCGCGGCGGAGTTCAAGGTTAGCCAAGGCACGGTGCGCAAGGCGCTCGACGAAATGTCGGCTGAAAAGCTGGTGATCCGCCAGCAAGGCAAGGGCACCTTCGTCGCCGCGCGCGACGGGCGCAGCACGCCCTTCCATTTCTTCCGTATCCGCCCCGACATGGGCGGCGTATGGGATCCGGCGACCAAACTCATTTCCGTCAAGCTCGCCGCCGCGACGCCCGAGGAGGCCGAGGTCTTGGGGCTCGCGCCCGACGAAGGCGTTTATCGCATCTGCCGCACGCGCAGCTTCGGCGGCGCCCCCATGCTGCTCGACAAGATGGCGCTGCCGCAGCACCGCTTCGCCGATCTCGACACGATCTACCGGCGCAATGAGCCGACCAACATCTACGTGCTGCTTGAGCGCGAATTCGGCGTTCTGGTCGTGCGTGCGCAGGAAAAGCTGCGCGCCATCGTCGCCACCGAGGAAGATCAGGCGCTGCTCAACGTTCCCGCCGGCACGCCCCTGCTAACGATCGATCGGGTCTCGTTCGGCATCGACAACACGCCGATCGAAAGCCGCCGCGTTGCGGTGGACACGCACCATCATCATTACGCCAGCCTGCTGACGTAAGGCAGCATCGCAGCCGTCCGTTTCGTCATGGCCGCAACAAGTCCGGCCATGACGCATAAACAGGCGACCAATGAATTGCCGAAACGAAAACGGCCCGGGTTATCCGGGCCGTTTTGCTTTGCAGAGTGAGCGGCTCTACAGATCGAGGATCAGCTTCTTCACGCCCGGCGCGGCACGCGAGACGCATACCATGATCTTCTTGCCGGCGGCCTTGTCCTCGGCCGACAGCACCGCGTCGCGGTGATCGGCCTGGCCCGAGAGCAAACGCACTTCGCAGGTCGAGCAGACGCCTTCCTCGCAGGACGAATCGACATCGACGCCGGCGGCGCGCACGACCTCGAGGATCGTTTTGTCGGCGGGCACGGTGATCGTCTTGCCCTGGCGCGACAGCAGCACGTCGAACGGCTCGTTGACCTGATCGGCCTTGGCGACGGGGGCCGGCGGGGCGAACAGCTCGAAATGGACGCAGCCTTCCGGCCAATGGGCGGCGGCGGCGCGCACGGCGTTCAAGAAACCGTTCGGGCCGCAGATATA
>CAMAVH010000084.1 GCA_945861615.1 Rhizobium sp. Q54
CTAGGCGAAACGGCAACATCATCACTAGATACGGTGGCTCCGGATCGGCAGGGATGTCGATTTCCGCCAGCCAGGGCCGCCGCCGGCGCTTTGGCTGGCATCGGCTGGCGGCTGTGATACATGCTGCGCGAGAAATTTTCGCTTCGTCCTGCCATGGCCTCTTCCGACATGATGCCGCCCCCCTCCATCAGCGATGAGTTGCGCCGCGCGACGGCTGCGGCGGAGGCCGGGCGTTTCGCCGAGGCGGAGGCGGCATGCCAGCAGATTCTTGCCGGCAATCCGCAGGATGCCGCCGCGCTGAACTTGGCCGGCGCCTTGGCCGCGCAGCGCGGCGATCTCGCCGGCGCCGTGGGGCGCGATCGCGCGGCGCTCGGCCTGGCGCCCCGCTTCGTCAAAGCGCTCAGCAATCTCGGCGCGGCGCTGTCGGCGCTCGGCCAATTCGACGAAGCCGAACGGCAGCTCAACCTCGCACTCGAAGAAGATCCCGCCCATGGCGCCAGTCTGATCAATCTCGGCCAGGTCCATCTGGCGCAAGGACGGGCGGAAGAGGCGATCGCCGTGCTGCGCCGCGCCGTCGCCGCGCTGCCCCAAGACGTCATGGCCTGGAACAATCTGGGCGCCGCTTATATCGGGGCCGAGCGATACGACGAAGCGCCCGCCGCGCTCGAGCGCGCCCTGGCGCTCGAGCCGGCCAATGCGTCGGCGTGGAACAATCTCGGCAACGCTCATCGGCGCGGCGGCCGCTACGCCGCCGCCGTCGATGCCTTTCGTGCCGCCATCACCCATGGCGCCCTCGCCGAAAGCTGGACTCATCTCGGGAGCGCCTTGCGCGGCCTCGGGCGCGAAGCCGAAGCGCTCGAAGCCCACGACCGGGCGCTGGCCGCCAAACCCGATCTGGCCGAAGCGCGTTTCAACCGCGCCTTGCTGTTGCTCGCCCAAGGCCACTTCGCCGCCGGCTGGTCGGACTATCGCGCGCGCGCGTCCGCGCGGGCCTTTCGCGCGCGCCAGGGCATCGCCGATACGCCGCGGCTGCCTGCCGACATGACCGGCCAGCGCGTGCTGCTGTCGACCAACCAGGGCTTCGGCGACGAACTGTTTTTCCTGCGTTTCGCCCCGGCTCTGAAGCGGCGCGGCGCGACGATCGCTTACCGCACGGCAGGCAAGATCGCCGGCTTGGTGCGGCAATTGCCCGACTTGGATGCGGTGATCGAGGATGAGCGCGCTCTGCCGCCCGCCGACGTCACGCTTTTGGTCGACGACCTGCCCTATGCCCTGGGCGCCGCCGATACGCCGCCGTCGCTCCGCCTCACGCCCGACGGGCGATCGCGGGACGCGCTGCGCGCGCGCCTCGCCGCGCTCGGTCCGCCGCCCTATCTCGGCGTGACTTGGCGCGGCGGCATCGACAGCTCCGGCTCGCTTTTCAAACAGGCGCCGCGCGCGGCCGTCGCCCGTGCCCTCGCGCAATGGCCCGGCACCGTCGTGATGCTGCAGCGCCAGCCCGCTGCCGGCGAATTGGACGCGTTCGTCGCCGAGGCCGGCCGCGCGGCGCATGACTTCACGCAATTGAACGACGACCTCGGCGAGATGTTGGCGCTGTTGTCGCTGCTCGACGACTATGTCGCTGTCAGCAACACGAACGTTCATTTGCGCCACAGCCTCGGCTTGCCGTCGCGCGTCTTGGTGCCGCTGCCGGCCGATTGGCGCTGGATGACGGATGGCGACGAATCGCCGTGGTTTCCCGGCACGCGGGTCTATCGCCAGGCCGCCGCGGGCGATTGGCAACAGGCCTTCGCGCAACTCGCCGCCGATCTCATGGCCGGAGCGGGCGCCTAGCGATGCCCTCCCCCCTCGCGGCTCTTGCCCTGCAGGCCTATCGCAACGGCCGTCCTGCCGAGGCCGCCGCCCATTGCCGAGCGATTTTGCAAACCGCGCCGAGCGATCTCGGCGCGCTGCAGATGCTGGGCGCGATCGCGCAGACCGCGGGCCGGCTCGATGAGGCGCTGAGCTGGGCCGAACGGGCGGTTGCCGTGGCGCCGGACAATCCGGCCGGGTTGGCGGCCCTCGGCGCGCTGCGGCTGCAGAGGGGCGAGGCCGAAGCGGCGCTGGCCGTTCTCGAGCGCGCCAGCGCGCGCGCGCCGCGGGACGCGGCCCTGCACAACAGCCGCGCCAGCGCTTTGCAGGCCATCGGGCGCTTCGCCGACGCGCTGCGGGCCTACGACAAAGCCTTGGCGTCCGGCCCGCCGCATCGCGAAGCGCTGCTGCAGCGCGGCCATGTTCTGATGGCGCTGGACGAGCCGGCGCAGGCCCTTGCCGCCTACAACAGGCTATTGGCCCTCGACCCCGGTCAGGCCCGCGCGCTCTTCGCGCAGGGCAACGCGCTTTTAGCGCTTCGCCGACCCGCCGACGCCGTCGAGAGCTTTCGGCGGACCTTGGCGGCAGAGCCCGGCCATGCGGCGGCGGCGAACAATCTCGCGATCGCGCTGCAGCGCCTGGGGCGCGACGACGAAGCGTTGCAACTCTACGACCGGATTCTCTCGCGCGCCGCTCCCGAAGATCCGGCCCATTTCGGCCGGGCGCAAATCCATCTCGCCCATGGACGCTTCTCGATGGGTTGGGACGACTATCGCGCGCGTCATTCGGTGCGCGATCAGCGAAGCTTGCTGTTTCAGGGCCGCTTGCCGGACAGCCTGGCCGGCGAACGCTTGTGGCTGCGCAAGGATCAGGGAATCGGCGACGAGCTGTTTTTCTTGCGCTTCGCCCCGGACCTGAAGCGGCGCGGCGCCCGCCTCGTCTATCAGTCCGGCGCGAAAATCGCCGCGCTGGTCCGCCGTCTGCAGGTTGCCGACGAAGTCATCGACGAAGACGCGCCGATCCCGGATGCGGCGACGGTGTTGTCGATCGGCGATCTTCCCTATGCGCTCGGCCACCGCGACGACGGCGCGGTCGCCGGCTCTCTCGCCTTGGCGCCGCTGCCCGCGCGTCTTGCGGAGATGGCCGCGCGCCTCGAAGCGCTCGGGCCCGCACCCTATATCGGCGTCACATGGCGCGCCGGCACCGCCGAACATGGCGGACTTCACAAGGACCTGCCGCATCGCGGCTTGGCCAAGGCGCTCTCGCCCGTGCCGGGGACATTTTTGTCGCTTCAGCGATTGCCGCAAGCCGACGAAACGGCGGCTTTCCAGCAGGCGCTCGGCCGGCCCGCCGCCGATTTCTCGCAGCTCAACGACAATCTCGAGGGCATGTTGGCGCTGCTCGCGCTGTTGGACGATTATATCTGCGTCAGCAATACGAACGTCCATCTGCGGGCGCTTGCGGGCAAGCCGTCGCGCGTGTTGGTGCCGCTGCCGGCGGAGTGGCGCTGGATGGCCGCCGGCGACGAGTCGCCTTGGTTTCCCGGCACGCGAATTTACCGCCAGACGGCGGACGGCGATTGGCAGGGCGCTTTTCGAGATCTGACCGGCGACCTCGAAGCTGTGTTCAATCGACGCCGGCCATGAGATAATCGAATCCACGTCGAATAGAGGATCATCGCCTTGTCCGTACCGCCTTTCCGCGTTTATGTCGGCTGGGATAGCCGCGAAGAGATCGCCTACGATGTTTGCCGTCATTCGCTACTGCGGCATGCGTCGATTCCCGTCGATGTGATCCCGCTCCAGCAGGCCGACCTGCGCGCGCGCGGGCTTTACACGCGCGATGCCGACCCGCTGGCCTCCACCGAATTCACCTACACGCGCTTTCTCGTGCCGCATCTCGCCGGCTACGACGGCTGGGCGCTCTATTGCGACTGCGACTTTCTGTGGACCGGCGACATCGCCGGTCTCGCCGCTTTCGCCAGCGCCGCCAACGCCGAACGCTACGGCGCGCTCTGCGTGCAGCACGACTATCGGCCGACCGAGACCACCAAGATGGACGGCAAGGTCCAGACGAGCTATCCGCGCAAGAACTGGTCGAGCCTGATCCTGTTCAATTGTGGCCATCCGCAGACGCGGCGGCTGACGCCCGACGTCGTCAACCGCGAGAGCGGCGCCTATCTCCATCGCTTCCAGTGGCTCGACGACGCGGCGATCGGCGCCGTGCCGGAAACCTGGAATTGGCTCGAGGGCTGGAGCGCCAAGCCGGCGTCCGGCGCGCCGCACGTCGTGCATTATACGCGCGGCGGCCCGTGGTTCGCCGATTGGCAGAACGTCGATTACGGCGATCTCTGGCTGGCCGAGGCGGCGCGCCTGGCGGAGCCGCCCGCCGCGCGGCCTTGAAAGCAGCGGGCGCCCTGCTGCAAGCGGCGCTCGCCGCGCATAAGGCGGGCCGTCTCGACGAGGCCGGCGCGCTCTACGAGCGGATCATCGCGGACGACCCCGAAAACGTCGACGCGCTGAATTTGTCGGGCATGCTGCGGCTACAGCGCGGCGACGCGGCGGGCGCGCAGAAACGCATCTCGCGGGCGATCGCGGCGCGGCCGCGCGAAGCGCTTTATCATGCCAATCTCGCCAAGGTGCTGCAGGCGGCCGGCGACCTCGCCGGCGCGACCGCCAGCTTGCGCCGGGCGGCGAAACTTGCCCCGGCCCAGAGCGTCATTTGGCAACAGCTCGGACTCGTCCTGCGCCGCCAGGCCGATTTCGCCGGCGCCGCCGACGCTTTTCGCCGCGCCGCGCAAGCGGCGCCGGCCGAGGTCGCCCCGCTCAACAATCTGGCGGCGGTTCTTCTCGAACAGGGCCAGGTCGCCGAGGCGCGCCCCGCCATCGCCCGCGCGCTGGCGCTCGACAAGGACAATCCTTTCGCGCTCGCCAACGAGGGTCAGGCGCTCCTCCTCGAGGAGCGTCCGGCCGACGCCGTCGCGCCGCTGCGCCGGGCGCTCGCGGCCGATCCGGCCAACGCCATGACGCTCAACAGCCTGGGAATCGCGCTGCAGGATTCGTTGCAGCTGGACGAATCGGTTTTGCTGTTGCGCCGGGCCGTCGAACTCGCACCGGATGCGGCGATCGTCCGCGTCTCCTACGGCAACGCGCTGAAGAAGAGCGGCGAGTACGACGCGGCGCTCGCCGAGTTCGCGCGCGCCCTCGAACTGCGCCCCGAGGCGGCGGAAATCCAGTCCCACATCGGCACCTGCCACGAAGCGATGATGCGCTATGACGCCGCCATCGCCGCCTACGACGAAGCGCTTCGCCTGAAGCCGGATTATCGACGCGCCCGTCACAATCGAAGCATGGCGCTCCTGACGGCGGGCCGTTTCGAAGACGGCTGGCGCGATTACGTTGCGCGAGATTTCAAAAGCGATCTCGCGCCCCATGCCTCGCATCCGCCGCCGAACCCGGATGCGATCAAGGGGGCCCATGCGCTTTTGCTCGGTGAACAAGGGCTGGGCGACGAGATTTTCTTTTTGCGCTTTCTTCCCGAGCTGCGGCGGCGCGGGGCGGCGCGGATCACGGTAGAAGTCGGTGCAAAAATAAACGGCCTGATCGGCCGCGTCGCCGGCATCGATGCGGTCGTCAGCGACAAGACGGCGCGGCCTTCGGCCGACATCGTCATCGCCGTCGGCGATCTGCCTTTGGCGCTTCGCATGAGCGGCGCCCAAGATATCCCGCCTTCGTTGCGGTGCCTGCCCTTGCCGCAGCGCAGCCGGGACATGGGGGCCCGGCTCGCCGCTCTCGGGCCGCCGCCCTATATCGGAGTTACCTGGCGTGCCGGCATCGCGGATCGGCTGGGGTCCCTGTTCAAGCTGGCGCCGCTCGCGGACATCGGCGCGGCCTTATCCGGGCTGCCCGGCACGTTGATCGCCTTGCAACGGCTGCCAGAGGCCGGCGAGATCGCCGCGCTCGCGGCCGCGGCAGGAAAGCCGGTCCATGATCTGACCGCGCTCAACGACGATCTTGAGGGCATGTTGGCGTTATTGGCGCAGCTCGACGATTATATCTGCGTCAGCAACACCAACGTGCATCTGCGCGCCATGACCGGCCGCACATGCCGCGTGCTCGTGCCGGCGCCGCCGGAATTCCGCTGGCTGGCCGCCGGCGACGAATCGCCGTGGTTCCCGGGCTCGCGCGTCTATCGGCAAACCGTCGCGCGCGATTGGGCGGCGGCACTGGCCGATCTCGCACGCGATCTGAAGGCGGCATTTCCTTAAACCGCCGCGATCACTTTCATCGCCAGGAGCGAGCGCAGCAATTCGCCGCGCGTCTCATTGCCGATCTGCGGACAGGCAGCGGCGAGATCTGGCTCGGCGAACTCGTTCTGACCGACGATCCAACCGACGGCGCCATCGAGACCGGGCGGGATCGGCGTGCCGATGCCGGCGCGGGCGAGCGCCCAGCCGCCGCTTTGCCGTACGACGGCGAAATCGCGCGCGGTCAGGCGGTAGCGTAGAGGCGCCGCCCGGTAGCGATATTCGTCCTGGAATCGGCGGATGGCGGCGAGACTGGCGGGATCGGTCGCCAGATCAGCGAGGCGCTGGCCCAAGGCCCGCAGTCGCGCGGCGAAGGCGGCCTCGCCGCTTTCGGGACCGACGCCGTGGCGGCGCGGCAGATCGGCGCGAAACAGCGGATCGTCCACGGCGCGGGCGAACAGGGCGCTCACCACATCGAGGCCTATGACTCCAACGGCGCCGAAGGCGATGTGGATGGTGCGCTCGGACAGCGCGACCGCGTCGTGATATTGGCCGCGCGGCAAATACAACAAATCCCCCGGCTTCATCACGACTTCGAGCGCGACCTTGCCCTTGGCCTGTTCGTGAAAAGCGCGTGTCTGGCTCTTAAAGGTCGGGTGCTCGACGGGGTTGTCGATGCGTCCCTCATAAATGCGCCACAGCTTCTCGCCTTCGACATGCACGGCGAAGACGTCATGGGTGTCATAATGGCTGGCGAAGGCCTGGCGCTCGCGCGGCGAACTATAGAGGTTGGCCTGGACCTTCGATTCGAGCGCCTCTTCCAGCGCTTGCGCGACCGTCGCGACGCCGGCCAGGCCGGGCGCGGCCATGTCGATGTCGTTGAGCACCAAGCTGGCGCCGTGGTCGAGCTGCGCCCGCACGGTCGCCGCGTCCGGCGCGCCGCTCGGCGATAGGTAATCGGCGGACGGCAGCATGGCGCTGTCGCGCGCCATCTGCAGCGATTGTCCCGTCCATAAGCCGGGGACGGCGATCAATTCGTCGAGCTTCGCGCGCGACATGACGCCGGAAAATTTATGGGAGGAAACCGTCTCGCCGCCGCCTGGCACATGCAGCGGCGCGCGGCCGTGATAGCGCTCGAAGAACTGCGCCGGAGCGATCGGCGCGAGAATGTCGGCGAAGGAAATCATGATCTCAATCTAGCGCCGCCGGCGCTCAAGCCAAACTGTGAAAATCGTCGTCCCGGCCGGCGCCGGCGGCGGGCGGCCGGCGCAGGGTCAAGCCGCCGATGGCGGCGATGCCGACCGCGCCGCCGCCGCGCAGGCGTCGGGCGGTACGGTCGGTGATGCCGCCCAGGGCATAGACCGGCAGCGGGCTGTGCTGCGCCAAGGCGGCGAAGCGCAATATGCCGAGCGGCGCGGCGCCGGGATGGCTCATGGTCGTGAAGACCGGCGACAGCAGCGCGGCGGTCACGCCCGCCTGCGCGGCGCGGCGCAGCGCCGGCAGGGAATGGGCGGCGGCGGTGACGAGCCAATCGGGCAGGCGGCGCAGGCGCGTGCCGGCGCGCGGCAGCGCGCGCTCGGAGAAATGCACGCCGTCGGCGCGCACTTCGAGCGCCATGCGCATGTCGTCGGCGATCAGCAGCTTGATGCGGCGGGCGCGGGTCGCGGCGCGCAGGATGCGCGCGAGCGCGAGGCGCGATTGCGGCACCAGCTCGGAATGGCGAAAGATCATCGCGGCGCCGCTCGGCAGGCGCAGGACGTCGGCGACCGGATCATGCGTGCGGCGCACGTCGGTCATCATGATGAGCGAGGGCAGCTCCGGCGAAGACGCGCAGGTCTTTTCGCCGGGGCGCCCCTGCGTCCCGGTTAAATTGAGCTGCCGCGCGACGTCTGTTAAAGTCAAAGCCATCCTATTCCCCGTCCGCGCGGCACATCCTACATGGCACCGACCTCCGCACAACCCTCTTCGGCCGCATCGCTGCCTGAAAATTTGCAGCATGTGCGGGACGAGATCGCGGCCGCGGCGCGCGCCGGCGGGCGCGACGCCTCCGCCGTCACGCTGGTCGCCGTCAGCAAAGGCCATGACGCGGCCGAGGCGGCGCAAGCCATCGCCGCCGGCCAGCGCGTCTTCGGCGAGAACCGCGTGCAGGAAGCTCAGGCGAAATGGCCGTCGCTGCGCGAAACGCACGGCGATCTCGAACTGCATCTCATCGGTCCGCTGCAGACCAACAAAGCGCGCGAGGCGGTGGCGCTGTTCGACGTCATCCAATCGCTCGATCGCGCCCGCCTTGCCGAGGCGCTCGCTGGCGAGATGGCCAAGCAGAACAAACGGCCAAACTTGTTCGTGCAGGTCAACAGCGGCGAGGAAGTGCAGAAGGCCGGCGTGCTGCCGGCGGAAGCGGTGGCCTTCGTGCGCTGGTGCAGGGGCGACAAGAATCTGCCGGTCGTCGGCTTGATGTGCATTCCGCCGGTCGATGAAGAACCGGCGCTGCACTTCGCCCTGCTGCGCGAATTGGCGCAGGAGGCGGGGGTGACGCAGCTCAGCATGGGCATGAGCGCCGATTACCCGCTCGCCGTGCGCCTCGGCGCGACCCATGTGCGCGTCGGCACCGCCATCTTCGGCGAACGGCATTATCCGCCGAAGGACTAGAGGCCGGCGTTAATCATTCCTTCCGGCAGGGGATGGTTCGGCACCGCAAAAATCTGTCATGCCCGGGCCAAGTGCGGGCATGACGGAAATGGGCATGCCGATTTTCCTATGACGATCAACTCGTCGCCCGCGCGCGAAGGGCGCAAGGAATCAACCGGCGACGATGAGTTCGTCGCCGATTTTCGCCGCCACCAGCAATTCGACGAGATCGTCGATCTTCACGGCGACGCAGCCTTCGGTGGCGCCGTAGTCGGGCGCGGCGACATGCAGGAAGATCGCGCTGCCGAGCCCGCGCCGCACCGGCGCGTCGTTATGGCCGAGCACGACGATCACGTCATAGAGATGATCGAGCCGCCAGAGATGCTCGTGGCCGCCCTTGTGCGGCAGAACGACTTGCGTGTTGTAGGCGGCATCCTTGGGATCGTCGCACCAGCCGCTCGACGGCTCGATGACGGAAACCGGGAGGGCGATCTCGGGCAGCGTCAGGCGGTCGGCGCGATAGAGCACGCGGCGCAGGGGAAAGCGGCCGACCGGCGTCGCGCCGTCGCCTTCGCGCTTGTCGGCGCTGAGGCCGCTGCGCCCGATGGCGCAGGGCAGGCGATGGCGCGGCCAGATCAGCTCGCCGCGATGGCGCGGCATCTTTTCGGTGTCGGACCAGACGGCGATATCCATGGGCCGGTTATAGCGGCTGGAGTGAGACGCAGGAAGTTTCAGTTCGTCATGCCCGCACTTGTTGCGGGCATCCACGCCTTGCGATGCGGATATAGAGTTAAGTCGTGGATGGCCGGAACAAGTCCGGCCATGACGATAAAATGTATTCGTTTACTGCGTGACGTTGACCGCCGGCCGGTCGGTGACGCGCTGCATGGTCTGATATTTTTCCAGCGCCATGTTCATGCGGCTGATCAGGTCGGCCGGCACCTGCGGGAAGCTGCCGGCCTCGATCGTCTGCGGCGGCGCCGCGCCGGCGGCGGGCTGAGCCCGCTCGGCCGGGGATTCGTTGTCGACGCGGCGCAGGGCGGCATTCTTCGGCGTGTAGTCGAGGAAGGTCGGGCTGACACCGGCCGGCGTGTCGATGGCGCTTTTGGCGCGAATCGTGGTGTCGATCGAGCCGACATTGCGCGGCTGGCTTTGCGGCTGATTGGCGGGCGGACGCGTCGTCTGCATCTGGCGCAACAGGGCCGGATCGGCGGCGAGGGTCTGCGGCGTCGGCAGGGCGCTCGCCGTGCGGCCGCGAATGACCGTGCTGGCGAGCGGCACGGCCGTGCCGCCGGCGCCGTTGGCCGCTTGCTGCACGGCGGGCGCGGCGATGGTGCTGGGCGCCGCCGCTTGCACCGGCGCGGCTTGAGCCGGCGCGGATTGAATCGGCGCGGCGGAGATTTGCGCAGCTTGCACGCTGTTGCTTGGCGTTTCTGCCGCGGCATCGGCCATCAGCGTCGTCGGCGCGCGCGTGGGATCGGGGGGCGGCGAGAAATCGCCGGCATAAAGCACGGGTTCGCGCTCGGGCCGACCGGTCGGCGTCGCGGGGTCCGCCGGCTTGTCGGCCTCGCTCTTCATGGCGAGGATATGCTGGCCGACGTCGCGGCCGGTTTCCCCTTCGACCAGCGAATCGAGGCTCGAGGCGACGAGGCCGATGACGCCACCGAACAGGGTACCGCCGGCGATACGCGCCGCCGGGCCGATGCTGTCGCCGGTCATGGCGCGATAGACGGTGCCGACGATGGGGATGTGCTGCAGCGGATTGACGATGTCGAGCAGCGCCCCGAAGCTGAAGCCCTCCTTGCCCCACAGCCGGTCGAAGAAGCCGCGCTCGTCCTTGGCCGCCGCTTGATCCAGCGCCGCGTCGGGCGCGGCCGGGATGTCGCGCGGCTTGGCGCCGTCGCCCCGGGTGGGCGGCGTGCCGAAAGATGGCGTGGTTGCCCCGGGGGGCAGGCTGGCGATGTCGGTGGACATGGGTCTCCTCTGTCCCGGCTACGTAGCAAGCCCGGGGCCAGAAAAAGATCCTGAGTAATCAATGAGGTGCAGGGCCGGAGGGGGGACCGAAAGCGCCACCCGGCAGCGCCGGCCCGGCAGTTTTTGCCGGATTTCGGTTGCCCGGTTCGTCATGCCCGCACTTGGTGCGGGCATCCACGCCTTACGGCGCCGGTTAAGAAAAGGCGTGGATGGCCGGACCAAGTCCGGCCATGACCTAGTGAGAAATGGAGTTCAGCCCCGCGGGCTGTTTACCGGCCAGACCTAGAACAAATGCCCGCTGCGCTTGGCCTTGGTCTCGAGATAGGCCTTGTTATGGGCGGTCGCCGGGAAGGCGTGCGGCACGCGCTCGACGACGTCGATGCCGCAGGCCCGCAGGGCGGCGACCTTGTCGGGATTGTTGGTCAGCAGGCGGACATGGGTGAAGCCCATGTCGCGCAGCATCTGCGCCGCCGGCATATAGAGCCGCTCATCGGCGTCGAAGCCGAGCTGCTCGTTGGCGTCGATGGTGTCGGCGCCGCCGTCCTGCAATTGATAGGCGCGCAGCTTGTTGACCAGGCCGATGCCGCGGCCTTCCTGCGCGAGATACAACAGCACGCCGCTGCCGACTTCCGAGATCGCGGCGATGGCGCCGCGCAACTGGTCGCCGCAATCGCAGCGCAAAGACCCGAGCAGATCGCCGGTGAAACATTCCGAATGCAGGCGGATCAGCACCGGCTGATCGGCCTTCGGCTCGCCGATGACGATGGCGAGATGCTCGATGCCGCCGTCGCTCGGGCGATAGGCGACGATGCGGGCGTTTTCCGCGTCGAACAGCGGCACGCGCGCCTGGCTCACCGGCTTCAGGCTGCGCGCGGCGCGCATGTCGTAATCGGCGACGTCGGCGGCCGAGACGCAGAGCAGATCGTTGGCGTCGGCGAAGGCGGCGGCATCGGGGGCGGCGAGCGGCGCGATCAGCGCCGTCGGCAAGAGGCGGGCGAGCTTGGTCAGATGCACGGCGGCTTCGGCGCAAGGGGCGAACTCGCCGGCGAGATCGTAAAGCGGCGGCAGACGAAAACTGATCTCGGAGGTCGGATCGGCGATGTCGCGCACCGATTGGGCCGGCGTGCCGTCGGCGATTTCCAGCGTGACGACGGTCTTGCCGGCGGGGCCCGCGAGGCCGATGGCATGGGCGCGCCGTTCGGTCAGGGCGAGCAATGCCGGCGCCCGGCCGAGGCTGGCGAGACGCGCGAGGCTTTGCGGCGTCACCGCTTCGGCGGCTTGAACCAGGAGGGCGCGTGCCTGATCGGTGACGACGACGAGGCCGCCGCGGCGCAGATCGGCCAGCGCGCGATCGACGGCGAGCAGCGGCGCGCCGGACGTGGCGTCGGCCCGCTTGCCGTCGGAGGCGGTCGTCGCGGCGCTGCGCGCGGAAGAGGGGGTCCGAAGGGACATGAGATCGAGAATATGGGGCCAGGACAGGGGGACCGGTAGGGCCGCGACGCGAGAGACGACCGTTTCGGTTCGATTTGCTTATCATGCGCGGCCCGGCCTGACCACCCCCGCGACCGCCTCGGGACGCTGTTAAAGCCCTGATCCGGAAGGCCGAACCGCTCGTAGCGCGTCACAGCGACGTGATGGAAAACTGCGCCGGGAGCGGCCCCTTTTCTTGCATGGCAGGCGCGTTGGGCTATGCTGCGCCGCCCTAATCCAGCCTTGTTTCAATTGTAATTTTTTGGCCATGACCGATACGAACGGCAGCAAGACCGGCAAGCG
>CAMAVH010000085.1 GCA_945861615.1 Rhizobium sp. Q54
ATTCGTCGCTCATGATGATCTGACAACCGAGGCGCGATGTACGCGTCAGGCCGAAGGCGAGATCGAGCATGTCCTCCTCGTCTTCCGTCGCCTCGCTCAGGCGCTCGTAATCCTCCGGCTCGACCACGACATGACAGGTCGAGCAGGCCAGAGAACCTTCGCAGGCCCCTTCGAGGGATATGTCGTTGGCGTGGGCGATCTCCAGCACCGAGAGCCCGACGGGGGCATCCACCTCATGGCGGGTGCCATTGGGCTCGACGAAGGTCATCTTGGGCATCGGTACTCTCTCGCTGCGAAATGAAAACGATTGCTATTGCGCGGCAGATGCCGCGCCGGCCGCCAGACGCAAATGGGTGACGGCAGTGACGATTTGGGTGACGGCGGTCTCAATATCGGCCTCCGTGTTAAAGCGCCCGATGCCGAAACGCAAGGAGGCGCGCGACAGCTCGTCCGACTGGCCGACGGCGCGCAGAACATAAGACGGTTCGACCGACGCCGTGCTACAGGCGGAACCCGAGGAAACAGCCAACCCCTTGAGGCTAGCCATCAAAATCCCGGCATCGACGCCGCCGAAGCTGATATTGAGATTATTCGGCAAACGCGGCCCGTTCGGACCTGGGCCGTTCACATGAATGCCGCTCAAACCTGCCAGCAGGCCGTCGCGCAACCGGTCGCGCAAGCCTTTCAGACGCGGCCCTTCGGCGGCCATTTTATCAGCGGCGATGGCCGCCGCTTCGCCGAAACCAACGCATAGCGAAGTCGCCAGGGTGCCCGAGCGCAGCGCCCGCTCCTGACCGCCGCCGTCGATCAGCGGCTCCAGACGGACGCGCGGACGACGGCGCACGTAGAGCGCGCCGATCCCCTTGGGGCCGTAAACCTTGTGCCCCGAGATGCTCATCAGGTCGATGTTCATAGCATTGACGTCGAGCGGGATCTTGCCGAAAGCCTGCGCCGCGTCGGTGTGGAACATCACGCCCCGCGCACGGCAGAGCGCGCCAATCTCGGCAAGCGGCGCCAACGTGCCGATCTCATTGTTCGCCGCCATGAGCGAGACGAGCAGCGTCTCGTCCGTGAGCGCGGCCTGCAGTTCTTCGAGATCGATGCGTCCGTCGCCATCGACGCCGAGCCAGGTCACGCGAAAGCCTTGGCGCTCCAAGCGGCGGACGCTTTCGAGCACGCATTTATGCTCGGTGACCGCGGTAACGATGTGTCGCCGAGCGCCCGTCTCCAGACGTTCTTGAAAATAGCCCGCGCCCTTGATGGCGAGATTGTTCGATTCGGTCGCGCCCGAGGTGAAGATGATCTCGCGCGGCTCGGCGCCGATCACGTTCGCGATACGCTCGCGGGCATATTCCACCGCCGCTTCCGCCTCGTAGCCATACAAATGGTTGGTTGAATGCGGATTGCCGAACATCTCGGTGAGGTAGGGCATCATCGCCTCCAGCGCGCGCGGATCGAGCGGCGTGGTCGCGTGATTGTCGAGATAGATCGGGTGTCTCTTGCTCATATCGGTATCTTTCGCTCTGAATTAGGCTGCTGTAACGGGATTCTTATGCGCAGCACGCGCATAGACGCCACCCCAGGCCGCAAGGAAGGCGTCGACATCACTTTCGACACTGCGCCAGCCGAAGCTGACGCGGATCGCTGTCTTTGCTTCGTCGTCCGACACGCCCATGGCCTGCAGCACACGCGATGGCGAGACCTTGCCCGACGAGCAAGCCGCCCCTGCGCTCACAGCGACGCCGGCAAGGTCGAGTGCCATGATTTGTGTCTCGTTGGCGAAGCCCGGCATCGTCAAACAAGAGGTGTTCGCCAGGCGTGCGACATCCTTCGAAAAGACGCGTGAAGCAGGCGCTAATTTAGCGACCCCCGCTTCAAGCTTGTCGCGCAGAGCGGCCAAGCGCGTTTGTTCGCTCATTCGCGCCATGGCCTCCGCTGTCGCCGCGCCGAAGCCGGCGATTCCCGCGACATTCTCCGTGCCGCCGCGCCGGCGGCGCTCCTGTCCGCCGCCGATGATCAAAGGCGCGATATCGACGCCGGGACGCAATACCAACGCGCCGACGCCGAGAGGTCCGCCCAGCTTGGCCGAGGACAGACTCATCATGTCGATGCCGAGCGTGCCCATGTCGCAAGGCAACCGCCCGGCGGCTGCGATGGCGTCGCAATGGACCAGGGCGCCGCGCGCGCGCGCGATTTCGGCGATTTCGGCGATCGGCTGGATGGCGCCCGTCTCATTGTTGGCCAGCATGACGGAAACGAGCGCATCGGACGCATCGGCGCCAAGCGCCTTGTCGAGCGCCGCCACATCGATCACGCCAGACTTATTGACGGGAATCTCGGCGCAAACCGCCGCGCGCTGCGCCGGCGCCAGGACCGAATCATGCTCGACCGCCGACAGCAGGATGCGACGACGGCGCGCGCCATGCAGCGCCAAGGCGTTGGCCTCGCTGCCGCTCGATGTAAAAACGACGCCGGCCGTTGTCGCGCCGGTCGACACGGCGATCTGCGCGCGGGCATCCTCGATGATGCGCCGCGCCAGACGGCCGAAGCGATGCACCGAGGATGGATTGCCGATCAGGTCGAGTGCCGTCAGCACGGCCTCGCGCGCCACAGGGCGCAGTGGAGAAGCGGCATTGTCGTCGAGATAGACGGCGGATGGCATGACTGAGGGCCTTCAGACGCTATTCGGCGGCGGTCGCGTTGGCCGGCATCGACTTGCGCGTGATCGTGCAAGAGCTGCCGAGCACGCGCCGCTCGCAGACGTCGGCCAAGGACACCGCACTCAGGAACAAATGAATGTGGTTGCCGAGCTCTTCCCACAGGTCGTGGGTGATGCAGCGGCCATTGAGGCCGGTGCAGCCCTTGGGCGCGCCCGGCAGACAGCGCGTGGCGCGGATCGGCTCGTCGACGGCCTGGATGATATCGGCGATCCGCGTGTCTTCCATCGGCTGGCCGAGCAGATAACCGCCACCGGGACCGCGCACGCTGCGCACCAAGCCGCGCCGGCGCAACCGCGCGAAGAGCTGTTCGAGATAGGACAGCGAGATTTCCTGCCGCGCCGCGATGTCGGCGAGCGGCACCGGCTTGCCGGCGCTGTTCTTCGCCAGATCCGCCATCGCCATCACCGCGTAGCGGCCTTTTGTGCTGAGCTTCATGATGCGCCCTAACGGTGCAGAACCTTGTTGCGCTCGTCGGCGTCACGAGCCGCAGGTTGGCGCTCGATCTCTTCCAGACGGCGGCGCAACGTCGCCACCTGATCGGCCAAGGCATCGATGGCGCGCGCCACCGGATCGGGCAAATCCGCGGACGGAGTCCCGTAGGCATAAAAGCAGTCATCAGCCGCGTCCGGAACCGGCGTCCGCGCCGCGCCGCTGTCGTAGGTGGCGCGCTGAGCCAGCTCGATCACGGCAGCGTCGCGGTCGACTACGGCGCGGGCGGGGATGCCGACCATGGTGGCGGCCGCCGGTACGTCCTTCAGCACCACAGCATTAGCGCCGACGCGGGCGCCCTCGCCGACCGTGATGGGACCGAGGACCTGAGCGCCGGCCCCGACGATGACCTTATTCATCAGGGTCGGATGGCGCTTGCCGCCCTTGAGGGAGGTGCCGCCGAGGGTGACACCCTGGTAGAGGGTCACGTCGTCGCCGATCACGGCTGTCTCCCCGATCACCACGCCCATGCCGTGATCGATGAAAAAACGGCTGCCGATCTGGGCTCCCGGGTGGATTTCGATGCCTGTCAGAAAGCGCCCGAGCTGGGTCAACCAGCGCGCGAGCAGCAGAAAACCCCGTGTCCAGGCGGCATGGCCGAGGCGATAAAAGAACAAAGCATGAAACCCCGGATAGCACAGAATCACCTCCAGCCGCGAGCGGGCGGCCGGATCGCGCGCCATCATGGAGTCGATGTCACTGCGAAGATGCTTGAAAAACATGGGTCCTGCCGTGGTAATATCCGATTATGACAACTATTCCAGCGCGTTGAGCCGCGCCGTGATCCGGGCCGCGTCATTGAGCGGCGCATGCCACGGGTCGCAGCGCCGGAACGCCGCGTCTCCGATGTTCAGCCCTTCTCTCCGGACCCGGTGACGACCATATAGAATTCCCCCTCAGCGGGGTCAAGTTTAGCCGCCTTGAAAAGGAACAGTCTATGCGCATTACCCGAGTCCAGAACTCAGCTATCGGCGCCTCTCGCGCCCCGCTGATCTGAGGCCGCCATGCCCGACGTGATTTTCAACGGCCCGGACGGCCGCATCGAAGGCCGCTATCAACATAGCAAAGAGCCGAACGCGCCCGTCGTGTTGCTGCTGCATCCCCATCCGATGCACGGCGGCACGATGAACAACAAAGTCGTCTATACGATGTTCCATGCGTTCGCGAAGCGCGGCTTCTCGGCTTTGCGCTTCAACTTCCGCGGCGTCGGCCGCTCGCAGGGCGGCTTCGACCATGGCGTCGGCGAGCTGAGTGATGCCGCCGCCGCGCTCGACTGGGTGCAATCGCATAACCCGGATGCATCGCGCTGCTGGGTCGCCGGCTTCTCGTTCGGCGCTTGGATCGGCATGCAGTTGCTGATGCGGCGACCGGAGATCGAAGGATTCATTTCGATCTCGCCGCCGGCCGACCGCTACGACTTCACCTTCCTCGCCCCCTGCCCGTCCTCCGGCCTGATCGTCCAGGGCGACAAGGACGAGACGGTGCCGGAAGCCGACGTCGCCAAGCTGGCGCACAAGCTCGCCAACCAGCGCGACATCACGGTCGACTACAAGCTCATCAAGGGCGCCAACCACTTCTTCACCGACAAGCTCCCCGAGCTGGAAGGCCTGGTCGACAAATATCTCGACAAGGCTCTCGCGCCCGCCGCCGAAAAGCCGGCCAAGGTCGCCAAGGCGAGCTGACCTTCCCGCCAGCGCAGAATCAAACAGGCGGCGAAAGTGATTTCGCCGCCTGTTTGCTGTCAGAACGCGTTCGGCGGACGCATGCGCATCGCATGGCGCGCACGCTTATCAAAGTCGCCGACGCAACTTACAAGGTCTTCCGCCTGGCGCGATACGGACTGCGCGATAGTCAGCACGCTCTGCGAAAATGCCCCCGTTTCGCCGGGGGCCGTGCAGCGGCGCGCACCGTTCTCCATCCGCAAAGAAAACAGGCGGCGAAAAAATCCGCCGCCTGTCTTATGTCGCGCTCGGTCGATTTGCGACAGAGCGCGTTTATTCGATCGAACTCACGCCGCGCGAACCCGCGCAATGAACTCGACCACGTTGCTTTGCAACGATCCGGACTGACGCGCCAGCTCACCTGCGGCGGACAGGACCTGGCTCGCAGCAGCTCCCGTTTCGCCTGCCGCCTGGGTGACCTCCGCGATGTTGGTGTTCACGTCCTGCGTGCCGGCGGCGGCCTGCTGGACGTTGTTGGCAATCTCGCCGGTCGCCGCCAACTGCTCGCCGACCGCCATGGAAATATTGGCCGCGATATCGTTGAGGCTGGCGATAGTCCGACCGATGGCGCCGATCGCTTCCACCGAGCCGTTGGTCACAGTCTGCATCTCGGCAATCTTGATCGAGATTTCTTCGGTTGCGCGTGCCGTTTGCGTCGCCAGGTTCTTCACTTCCGACGCCACCACGGCGAAGCCCTTGCCCGCTTCGCCGGCGCGGGCCGCTTCGATGGTGGCGTTGAGCGCCAGCAAATTGGTCTGGCTGGCGATGTCATTGATCAGTTTGACGACATCGCCGATGCGCTGAGCGGCCTCGGACAACTCATTCATCTGGGCGTTGGTGCGCTCGGCCTCCTGCACAGCGCCGCGAGCGATTTTCGAAGATTCGTCGACCTGACGGCCGATCTCGCTGACCGAGGCAGAGAGTTCTTCCGTCGCTGCGGCTACCGTTTGCACGTTGCTCGAAGCTTCCTCAGACGCGGCGGCCACCGCAGTCGTCCGTACGCTCGTCGCGTCCGCGGTGCCGGCCATCGACTGCGCCGTCGCCTGCAGTTCGTTGGCCGCCGAGGACACGGTCTCGACGATTTCCTTTACGGTCGATTCGAATTCATCAGCCAGACTGTTCAAGGCGGCCTTTTTGTCGATTTCTGCCTGACGCTTCATCTCTTCCTGTTCGCCGCGCATGCGCTCGGTGGCGATCATATTGTCCTTGAAGACCTGCACAGCCTTGGCCATGGCGCCGATCTCGTCACGACGGGTCAGCGCCGGAACCTGGCTCGACGTGTCGCCACCCGCAAGCCGGCTCATAGCTTCCGTCATGCCGGTCAAGTTGCGCGTTACGGCCATGACAACAAACACACCGACAAGCACAATGACGCTGCCGATGACGATCAACGCGATAAAGATCATCGCCGAGGTGGCTGCTGAGGCCTGCGTCTCTTCGAAATGACCTTTCACCTCCTTGATGGTGAAGTCGATCAGATAGCCGATCTCTTCGCTGATCGGATCGATGGCGCCATAGAGACGGTTGATCACAATGTCGTCGAGCGCCGCGCGATCACGCGCAATGAAGGCCTTTCGCAACTCCGCAGTCAAGCCATCCGCTGCGGCAAACAGTTTGACCGACGTCTGCAGTCTCAGACGCTCTTCCGGGGAGTGATCGATGGCAAAATAGGTGGTCCAACGATCTTTGATCGTTGCCGCGGCTTTATCCAGAGAAGTCACACCATCGTCCCACGCCAGACCGCCGTTGCGAACCTTGTGTGCGGTGTCGACGATGTTGACCGCGTACATATCCGAGATGACCTTGAGATGCTCGATCGGCACGACGCCGTCATCATGAATATCGACGATGTTCTCATTGCTGTAGGACAGTTCGGAATAGCCGAACGCGGCGATCACGAGAACTGCGAGGGATAAGCCCGCAAGGACGGAAATCAAACGCGCTTTGACGGAGAGTGACATGACATAGCCTCGATACATTCGGGGATCAGTGAATGTGGAGACCCTATCCGTCTGAGCAGGAATTTACAGATATCGAAAGTGTTTATAGAAAAAAGTCGTACAGACTTTCGTATGCACAGATCTTTATAATAAATTAACTATGAACCGCCATGACGAGCGATCTCGAACCGCGCAATTCGATGTCAGCTTTTGACGGGCAATGCGAGACTGCCGCCTGCGGTCGCAGCCGCAACCCCCGTGGTGCGCGGCAAGCTGAGCGGCAGGCCGCGCAAGCTGCGCACGGCGAGAAAGCCGAAGGCTTGCGCTTCCAGCGCGTCGCCGTCCCAGCCCAGTTCATCGACTGTTTGCACCGGCGCGGAGAGAGCCGCGCGTAAGGCCGCCATCAGCGCGGCATTATGGCGCCCGCCGCCGGCGACCAACCAACGTTTCGGCGGAGCCGGTAGATGCGCTTCGGCGCGAGCCACGGCGGCGGCGGTGAAGGCCGCCAGCGTCGCCGCCCCGTCAGCCACCGGCAGCCCGGCGATCGCCGCCGTCATGAAATGGTTGCGGTCGAGCGATTTGGGCGGCCGGCGGGCAAAGAAGGCATTGTCGAGCAACGCCGCGAGCCGCAGCGCATCGACACGGCCGGAGGCCGCCAACTTGCCGCCCACGTCGTAAGCCTCGCCGGTATGATGGCGCACCCAATCGTCGAGCGGCGCGTTGCCCGGGCCGGTATCGAAGGCGAGCAGATCGTCCTCCCCGTCTGCTCGCGACGGGCCGATCCAGGTGACGTTGGCGACGCCGCCAAGATTGAGCACGGCGAGCGGCCGTTCGAGTTCGGCGACCAACGCGCGATGAAAGACCGGCACCAGGGGCGCGCCTTCGCCGCCCGCCGCCACGTCTGCGCTGCGAAAATCGTTCACCACCGGAATGCCCGTGAGCGCCGCGAGCAAGGCGCCGTCGCCGATCTGGCGCGTGATGCCGTCCTTCGGCCGATGCAGGATCGTATGACCATGAAAACCGACGACGTCGATGGTGGCCGACGCGCGCGCCGCCTCCGTCAGCAGCCGGCGCACGACCTCGGCATGGGCCTCGGTCAACAGGCGGGCCACGGCGGCCTCCTCGGCGGCCTCGCCCTCGCCGCCGAGCAGGCCGCGCAACCGCTCGCGCAAGTCGGTCCCGTAGGGCAGCGTCAGCGCCGGACCGATCTCCTGGACGGCGATGCCGTCGCTGCGGATCAATGCCGCGTCGATGCCATCGAGCGAGGTGCCGCTCATCAGGCCCAGGGCCCAGACCGGCCGCTTGGCGCGGGCGCGGAGCAAGGCTCCCGCCGGATCGGCGCCATGATCGGTTTGGGCAGGCGGCATCTCGGGGGCGCTCAGGGCGATGGCGGCGAATCCTTCGGGAAAGGGCTCAAGAGCCGTTCCGTTGTCGTTTCCCGACGGATTGTGCTAAATCCACCCGCCGTCTGCAAACGGAACCGCGCGCCGACGGCCCTTTTCATTCCCACCCCTTTCACGATCCACCCACCGGCGCCGCCATGACCAGCTTCCAGCCCCGCTCCGATTTCCTGCGCGTCATCATCGAGCGCGGCTATCTCCATCAGTGCACCGACCTGGAGGCGCTCGACAAGCGCCTGACCAGCGGCGTCGTCACCGCCTACAACGGCTTCGATGCGACGGGCGATTCGCTCCATATCGGCCATCTCGTGCCGATCATGATGCTGCGCTGGCTGCAGAAGACCGGCCACCGGCCGATCGCGCTCATGGGCGGCGGCACCACCAAGGTGGGCGATCCGTCCGGCAAGGACGAGACGCGAAAGATGCTGAGCGACGCCGACATCGCCGCCAATATCGCCAGCATCAAGCGGCCCTTCGCCAAGCTGGTCAATTTCGGTGCCGATGATGGCAAGGGGGGGCCGACCGACGCCTTCATGGTGAACAACGCCGATTGGCTCGACGAACTGCGCTACATCCCATTCCTGCGCGACGTCGGCCGCCACTTCACGATCAACCGCATGCTGACCTTCGACAGCGTGAAGCTGCGCCTTGAGCGCGAGCAGCCGCTGACCTTCCTCGAATTCAACTACATGATCCTTCAGGCCTTCGACTTCGTCGAACTGGCGCGCCGCCATGGCTGCTGCCTGCAGATGGGCGGCTCCGATCAATGGGGCAATATCGTCAGCGGCGTCGATCTCGGCCGCCGGGTCGCCAACGTCGATCTGTTCGGTCTGACCTGCCCGCTGATCACGACCGCCTCGGGCGCCAAGATGGGCAAGACGGTGGCCGGCGCGGTCTGGCTCAATCCCGACCGCTTCTCGCCCTATCAGTACTTCCAATTCTGGCGCAACACCGAAGACGCCGACGTCGGCCGCTTCCTCAAGCTGTTCACCGATCTGCCGCTCGCCGAGATCGCCAAGCTCGAAGCCCTGCAAGGCGCCGAGATCAACGAGGCGAAGAAACTGCTGGCGCTGGAAGCCACGGCGCTTTGCCATGGCCGCGAGGCGGCGATCGATGCCGCCGAGACCGCACGCAAGACCTTCGAGGAAGGCGTGACGGGCGATGCCCTGCCAACCGTGGAAATCGCCAGTGGCGAGTTCGCCGATGGCATCGCCGCCTTCGCGCTGTTCGCGCGCGCCGGCCTGGCGGCGAGCAACGGCGAAGCCCGCCGGCTCATCAAGGGCGGCGGCGCCCGCCTGAACGACGCGCCGTTGACCGACGAAGCGCATAAGGTGACGTCGGCCGACGCCGCCGACGGCATCATCAAGCTGTCGGCCGGCAAGAAGCGCCACGCGCTGGTGAAGCTGATCTAGTTCTGCGCCTCGACCGGCGCCTTCGGCGGCGGCGCTTCGCGTTCGGCCGGATCGCCCCCGGGCGGCGGCATCTCGCTTTCGAAAATGCCGAACAGGCCGCGCAGGAAGCCGGGCGTCAAAGTCGCCAGAGGATTGACCGACACGTCCGGGTCGTCGAGCTTGCCGGTCATGCGATAGGTCGCGGCGAACACGCCCGAGCCGTCGCCGCCCGTCAGCAAGCGACCGAGCAACGGAATGTTGCCCAGCACCGAATTGAGCGTATAGGCCGGCACCACCGTGCCGCGCAGCGCCAAGGTATCGTCGCGCAGGCTGACCCACCCCTCGGCGGTGAAGCCGAGCGACGGCCCATTCATTTTCGTTGCCTTGGTGATCAGCACGTCGTCCTTCAGCGTGAAGGGCGCATCGAACCGGTCGAAGCTGATGCCATCGCCGCGCAGGATATTTAGAATGCCGGTGAGCGAGGCGACCGACAGCAGCTTGGCGAGGCCGGGCGCGTTGATCAAATGGAAATTCTCGATCTGCGCATGGCCGGTGAGCGGCGGATCGCCGATGGCCGCCTGCGAATCGTCGTAGCGGCCCTCGATGCTGAGTTTGCCGCCGACGAAGTCCTCGCTCACGTCGAGCGCTTTCAGCACGCTGCCGGCATCGTCCGATTGCACGACGACGCGGCGGTTCGCGCCATCGGGCAGCAACCGCAGGGTGAAGCTCTTGCCGGGCGCGGGATAGCCGTCGATCGCGATATTGCGCCATAGCTTGCCCTCGCGGCGGAGCGTACCGCTGACATCGCTCAGGCCACCGCCCTCGCCCAAGCGAAGTTGATCGACCGCTAACTCGATCGACAAGGGCGGCGGATCCTCGATCGGCAATGCGTTGGGGTCGGCCGCTTCCTCGCCGTTCAAATTGAAAAACGGCTCGACATCGAGAGCCTTGCCTTTAAGCGCGACGTCGAAGCCGCCAGCGGCGCGTAGCGCGATATCCGCCGTCAAATCGCTGTTGCCATAGACCATGCGATCGAGCCGCACATTGCTCGGCTTGCCGTCGGCGGAAAAACGCGCCGAACCGGCCGCGTGCAAATCCGCCGCGTCGATGGCGAAGGAGCGAATCGCCGTCAGCGTCTCTCCGGCGAGCGCGATATCGGCTTTGAGCGTGCCCGGTACGCCAGCCTCCTTGCGCCAGCCGATCGGCGACAGCGCCAGGACCGTGTTCGTCAAATCGCTCGTCACCGCCAGGCTTTTCACCTTTTGCGGCGTTTCCGTCAGCGTCGCATTGACTCCCATCATCCCGCTCACCGTGTCGCCGAGATCGAGGCCGATGCTTTTACGCGCCGCATCGTCTAGCTCCGCTTTGACCACCAGCTTGCGCTGCACGTCGCGCGCATTGAACGTCTCGTTCCAGGCGATCTCGGCCGGCGTGCCGCCGAGCTTGGCCGTGCCGTTAACTTCCATGCCCTTGCCGTCTAGCTGTAAAGTGAAGGCGCCATCAGTCAGATCCTGCCCGAGCGCGATTTGCGGCAAAGACAGGCCGCGCGACGTTGCCGAGGCGGCGATGGCCACCTGCTTGAAAGTCAGGTTGTTCAGCAAGGGCAAGCGGATAGCGAGGCGCACCGCCGCGTCGCCGCCGGCATCGCGCGGATTGACGCCCAGTTCCTTCGCATAGCCGAGACGCGGCCGGTCGAGGATTTCGAGAATCTGCCGCATCCCGCCGCGCGCCACCGCCTCGACCGCCAGATGCTCGTTGTCGCCATCGAGGCCGGTGATATCGACTTTGCCCGAATCGAGCTGCACGCCGTTGGTTTCACCGCCGGTGACCGTGAAACTGAGGCCGCCGAGATTGACAGCGGCGGTGCCGCGCCCATTGGTCAGAATGGGCAGCGGCTGAAAGTAGCGCAAGGCGACGTCGGTATAGTTGAACGTGCCGACGAGGCTTTCCGGCTTGAAACTGTCGATGCCGGCTTCGCCGGCGGCGCCGCCGAGCGTGACGCGCGCCTGGCCGACACGTCCCTCGATCATATTGGCCATGACCCATTCGCGGCCGTTCTTGGCGGCGTCGGGCGGCCAATAGCGCTTCAGATCGGCGAGCATCAGCGCTTTCAGCGCCACATCGGCAGTAAGCTTGAACGGACCGCCGACGATGCCGGGCTGTTCGCCTTCGGCGGTGAGGCGCGCATCGATCACCGTGCCCTGCTCTTCCGGCCCGATCGCCAGAGTGAACTGATCGAGATCGGCGACGGCGAGATTGTCCGTGAGGGCACCGCGCAGCAGGAGCGAACGCACGGGCATGCCTGGGCCCTGCGGCTCCCATGGCAGGTCGATGCTGCCGGCGCCGCCGACCAGATCGATATCGGCGCGGCTGATGCTGCCGTCGATATCCGCCTTCACGCGCAGGCTGCCGCTGATCGGCAGCTTCACGCTGGCGAGCGGCGCCAGCAACGGTACGCGCGCGGCGAAGAGCGAGGGGGCGATCTCCTTGAGGTCGAGATTTGCGGCGATGTCGCCGCGCGCAATGTCGTAAGTTCCGTCGATGGCGAAATTGGCCGTCTCGCCGCCCATGTCGAGACCGAAACTGCCGCGCAGCCGGACGGTCGCCGCGCCGCGCAAGACCACGAAGGTCGCCGACGGCGCGCGCCATGTCACGTCGAGCTTGCGGTCTTCCAGGGTGATATCGGCGTCGATCAAGGTAAAGCTGGTCAAGAATCCGAGATTGGCGCGCGGGTCTGGTGGCGCCATCAGGTC
>CAMAVH010000086.1 GCA_945861615.1 Rhizobium sp. Q54
TTCACCGCCACCAGATTTTCGATGCGGATGCCGAAGGCGCCAGCCTTGTAATAGCCGGGCTCGTTGGAGACGACCATGCCGGGCTCAAGCGCCACGCGGTTGGGCAGCTTGGAGATGCGCTGCGGGCCTTCATGCACGCTGAGATAATGGCCGACGCCATGGCCGGTGCCGTGATCGTAATCCATCCCGGCCTGCCACAAGGGCATGCGGGCCAGCGCATCGAGCTGGCTGCCGCTGGTGCCGGCCGGGAAGCGCGCGGTCGCGAGGGCGATATGGCCCTTGAGCACGCGGGTGAAAGCGGCGCGCTGCTCGGCGCTTGGGCCTTGGCCGCCGCCGGCGAACAGCGTGCGCGTCACGTCGGTGGTGCCGTCGAGATATTGCGCGCCGGAATCGAGGAGGAACATCTGCCCTGGCGCGATGCCCTTATCGGTCGCTGCGCTCGCATGATAATGCACGATCGCGCCGTTGCCGCCGGCGCCGGCGATGGTCGGAAAGCTCAGGCCGCGAAAATGTTCGCCCCCTGAGCGAAACTCTTCGAGCTTGTCGGCTGCGGCGATCTCGGTGAGACCGCCCTTGACCACCGTCGCCGCGAACCAGGCGAGAAAGCGCGTCAGCGCCGCACCGTCGCGCAGATGGGCGGCGCGGATGCCAGCCAGCTCCAACTCGCTCTTCTTCGCCTTGGCCGCCTGGCAGGGATCGGCGGATTTCACCAGCTTGGCGCCCGCCTCGTCGAGCCGGTCGAAGACCCAGGCCGGGGCCGAGGCCGGATCGGCCTGTACGCGCTTGGCCTTGAGCGCCGCGAGCGCCGGCGCGAAATCCTCGCGCGGCGCCAGGCGCACTTCGTTGCCGAGATGCGCGGCCAAACTCGGCGCGGCCTTGCGCGGATCCATGAAAAGATCGAGCCGGCGATCGACATGCAGAATCGCGAAGGCGAGCGGCAGCGGCGCGTATGCCACGTCGCCGCCGCGAATGTTCAAGAGCCAAGCGATGCTGTCGGGCAGCGTCAGGACCAGCGCATCGACGCCGGCGGCGGCGAGACGGCCCGCCAGTTCGCCGCGTTTGTCGGCCGAGCTGCGCCCGGCGAAGGCCTGGGCGAAGGGCACCACCGGCGCGATCGGCAGCGGCGGCTGGCGCGTCCAGGCGCGATCCACCGGATTGGCGGCGAGCGCCGTGAGCTTGGCCCCGGCCTTGTCGCAAGCGGCCCGCAGCCGCGCGACATCCTCGACGGTGTGCAGCCAAGGATCGAAGCCAAGCGTCTGGCCGGCTTTCAGATTGGCGGCGAGCCAATCGGTCGGCGGGCGCTGGGTGATGTGATGGGTGACGAAAGCGGCCGGATCGACCTCGGCTTTCGCCTGCAGGATGTAGCGGCCGTCGACGAAGAGCGCGGCAAGGTCGGGCAGCACGGCGGCGAGACCGGCCGAGCCGGTGAAGCCGGTCAGCCAGGCGAGGCGGCGGGCATAGAGCGGCACATATTCGCCTTGATGCTCATCGGCGCGCGGCACGATGACGCCGTCGACGCCTAGTGCGGCCAATTCCCGGCGGAGCGCCGCCAGTCGCTCGGCGACCGGCAGGGGTTCATCGGCGACGCCGTCTCCCAGGCCGGCTGCCAATTGGGCCCGTAGAGCCTGCAGCTGCGCCGCCAGGGCCGGGCTGGGATTCTCCGCCACCAGGCCGAGCCAGGCCGCGCCATCGACGTCCTCAGGCGCCGCCAAGAGCCCGGCGATCAAACCGCGCGCGGCGTCCGCCGTCGGCGGCGCGAGCCGCACGCCGGAGGCCTTGGCGAGCAGGCCGGCCAAGGCGGCATCGCCATGATAGGTCTCGCGGCAGACGATGGGGGCGCTCGAGGCAACGCTCACTGACGGCAAACTCCTGATAAAGCGGCCTTTTCCGGCCGAAACCGACCATGAGGCGGCTGTTTTGAAGGTAAGCGGGCGGCAGGCCCGGCGCAAGACGGGGGAACGCCCAGCATCGGCTCCGCATCGTCGCATCGCTCGACCGATAAATATGAAAGATTTATGACCAGACCATAGAAAACCTAGGAAAACTGCGGCTTACAGCCATGCGTTGAGCGCGTGGCTGTTTTGCGAAACGGTCGCTCCTAAGTCACCGGGGATAGGACTACATCTTCGTCATCAAACAGGACACGCACAGACCTACCCCCCAAGGAGACTAGACATGACCACGCAGAATTTGAACCCGGCCGACCTCCCCTACGCGAAGGGCGCCGACCTCATTACCGCCTTTTACAACCTGATCGCCGGCGCCGTTGCCGCCGTCCGCAAGCTGAGCGGCAGCGTTGGCGAAGCCCGCGCGATGCGCAACCGCTACTACGAGCTGAACGCCCTGAGCGATGCCAGCCTGAAGGCCTTCGGCCTGAACCGCAACGACATCCCGCAGATCGTCGCCGCCGAGGCCGGCCTCTTCACGCCGAACGAGGTTGCCCCGGTCGCCTCGAACAGCAACGAAGCGCCCGTCAGCGCCGTCGCCTAATCGAGATCAGCGTCCCGTCCGCGTAAGCGTCCGATACCTCCGAAGATCCCCGAGACATCTCTCCCCCCAGATGTCTCACCCCACGCCCGGCCATTCAGGATGAATGACCGGGCGTTCTAATTTCGGGCCCTGCCCGAATTCAAGTCGGGCCTTCGGCCCGGCGGCCATTCAGGATGAATGACCGGGCGTTCTAATTTCGGGCTTAGCCCAAATCAAAAAATCCGATTAGCGGCCGCGCCGCATGACCAGCGTCGGCCAGACGCCCCAGTCCTTCGACGGCACGCGAATGCGCCGCACCAGCCGCAGGCCCTGCGTACGATAGGCGGCCCGCACGGCGGCCTCCTGGCGGTCGAGCAAGCCCGACAGCACCACGATGCCGCCCGGCGCCAGACGCCGCGCCAAGGTCGGCGCCAGGCTCTTCAGCGGCTTTGCCAGAATGTTGGCGCAGATCAGGTCGTAACGCGCGGCGCGCGGCACGCGGGAAAAGCCGTGGCTCAGCCCGGCGCGCACGAAACGTCCGAGTTTATTGGCCTTGGCGTTGGCCCGCGTGTTGCGCACCGCCCAGGGATCGTTGTCGACCGCCAGCACATTGCATTTGCGCCGCGCCGCCACGGCGAGCGCGAGAATCCCGGAGCCGCAACCGAGATCGAGCGTGCGCGGCCGCGCCATCCGATTGAGCAAACGATCGAGCGCCAGCAGACAGCCGCGCGTGGTGTCGTGGCGGCCCGAACCGAAGGCCGGTCCGGCATCCAACGTCAAGGCCAGGCTGCCGGGCGGCGGCGAGGTCTCGTCGAAGGTGGCGCGGACGAAAAAACGCCCGGCGCGCACCGGCGGAAAGCCCTTGCGGTTTTCCGCCAGCCAGTCGATCTGCGGTAGCTTCTCGATATGCACCTCGCCGAGCTGCAGGCCGAGATGCCGGGCCGCGCCGGCCAGCGCCAAGGTGACGGCGGAGACGTCCGGTTCGGTCTCGCAGATCGTCTCGATGCGCCAGTCTTCGGCGGGGCGATCGTTGCCGGGATCGCTGTGGGGCTCGGCCGCGCCGGTCTGCGCGCTGACCGAGCCGAAGTCCGACAGTACCGCTTCCAGCGCTTCATAGGCCGCTTCGGGCGCGACGAGATGGATTTTCCACAGTTGCGGCGCGTCGGTCATGCCTGCTCACGCCGGGTCCACGAAATTGTCGAGCACCTTCTTCAGGCCGGCTTTCTCGAAATTGATTTCCAGTTTGTTGGCGTCGATCGAGACGATGCGGCCGTAACCGAATTTCTGGTGGAACACGCGGTCGCCGGCCTTGAGGCCGCTCTCGGTCGTCTTGGCCGGCGCGACGGAATAGCTGTTCGGTCCGACCTTGCGCGCGTCGAAGGCGCGACCCGAGCGCCCCCCGGCGCTCCAGGCCTCTTTGCCGCTCGCCCAGCGCGGACTGTCATCGGCAACGTCCGACCAGCCGCGCTGCGCCGGCTGTTGCTGCTGGTTGAAGATCGCATTCGGCTTGACCTCGACATGATCGGCCGGCAGTTCTTCGACAAAGCGCGACGGGATGTTCGACTGCCACTGATTGAACAGGCGGCGATTGGCGGCGAACGAGACATAGGCGCGCTTGCGCGCCCGCGTCAGGCCGACATAGGCGAGCCGGCGCTCCTCTTCGAGGCCGGCGGCGCCCGATTCGTCGAGCGCGCGCTGATGCGGAAACAGGCCCTCTTCCCAGCCCGGCAGGAAGACGATGTCGAACTCCAGGCCCTTGGCGCCATGTAGCGACATCATGCTGACCTTCTCGCCGCTGTCCGTCGTGTCGCGGTCCATCACCAGGCTGACATGCTCGAGGAAGGCGCCGAGAGTCTCGAATTCCTCGAGGCCGGTCACCAGCTCCTTGAGGTTTTCGATGCGGCCCGGCGCCTCGGCGCTCTTGTCGTTCTGCCACATGGCGATATAGCCCGATTCGTCGAGCACCAATTCGGTCAGTTCGGCGGGCGGCAGGCCGTTGGCCGCCGCGCGCCAGCGGTTGAAACTTTCGAGCAAGTCGCGCAGCGACGCGCGGGCGCGGGCGCCGACCTCGTCGGTGCCGGTGACGATCTGGGCGGCATACATCAGCGAGCGGTTCTCGGCCCGCGCGATGCGATGCAGCACCTGCAAGGTGGCATCGCCGAGGCCGCGGCGCGGCGTGTTGACGATGCGCTCGAAGGCGAGATCATCGTCGGGCTGCACGACGAGACGCAGGTAGGCGATGGCGTCGCGGATTTCCTGGCGCTCGTAGAAGCGCGGCCCGCCGATGACGCGATAGGGAATGCCGAGCGTGAAAAACCGCTCTTCGAATTCGCGCATCTGCGAGCCGGTGCGCACCAGCACGGCGATATTGTCGAGGCCGACCCCGGCGCGCTGCTGCGCCTCGATCTCCTCGGCGACCTCGCGCGCCTCCTGCTCGCCGTCCCACACGCCGCCGACGACGACCTTGTCGCCCTCGGCATCCTCGGTCCACAGCGTCTTGCCGAGGCGGCCCTCGTTATGGGTGATCAGCCCCGAGGCGGCGCCGAGGATATGACCGGTCGAGCGGTAATTACGTTCGAGGCGAATCACGGTGGCGCCGGGAAAATCCTTCTCGAAGCGCAGGATGTTGCCGACCTCGGCGCCGCGCCAGCCGTAGATCGACTGATCGTCGTCGCCGACGCAGCAAATGTTGCGCGACCCTTGGGCGAGCAGGCGCAGCCAGAGATACTGCACCACGTTGGTGTCCTGGTACTCGTCGACCAGCAGGTAGCGGAAACGGCGCTGATAATCGGCGAGCACGTCGGGATTCTGCGTGAACAATGTCACGCAATGGAGCATGAGATCGCCGAAGTCGCAGGCGTTCAGCGTCTTCAGCCGCTCTTGATATTGCGCGTAAAGCTCGCGCAGGCGGCCGCCGGCGGCTTCGGTGCCCTCGTCGGAATGGCCGATCTTGTCCGGCGTCAGGCCGCGGTCCTTCCAGCGCTGGATCACGGCGCTGAGCGCCCGCGCCGGCCATTTCTTGTCGTCGATGCCGGCCGCTTCGAGAAGCTGCTTGATCAAGCGCACCTGATCGTCGGCGTCCAAAATGGTGAAGTTCGGCTTGAGGCCGATCAGTTCGGCATGACGCCGCAGAATGCGCGCGCCGATGGCGTGGAAGGTGCCGAGCCACAATCCCTCGGCGCGATTGCCGATCAGGCCGGAGACGCGCTCGAGCATTTCGCGCGCCGCTTTGTTGGTGAAGGTGACGGCGAGGATCTGCGACGGAAAGGCGCGGCCCGAGGTGAGGATATGGGCGAGCCGCGTGACCAGCACGCGCGTCTTGCCGGTGCCGGCACCGGCCAGCACGAGAACGGGGCCGTCGAGCGCTTCGACGGCGGCGCGCTGCTGCTCGTTGAGCTTGGCGAGATAGGGCGGAACGGAGACCGTCTCGGGACGGCCGGATGGAGCCGGCGGCGAGGCGGCCAGATCGAAAGGATCGGATGACATTTGTCGTGATTATAGCACGCCGCCCCCCGCGCCAAGCGCGGAATTGACGGGAAATGGCGCGTGCGGTCCGCCGTGAAAAACAGGCTTTTGCAAAGCGGCGCGAAGCCGCTAGAGTTTTTCCCCATCATCGCGGGAGGCTGTCATGCGTCAGGCGTTCGCCTTTCCCCCACTCGCCGTGCCTGCCGCCCTTTCCGCCGCCGCCTTTGCCGCAACCCTGCTGTGCGGGCTGCTGATCGCGCCACCGCCGCTGGCCGCGCAACAAGCCGGCAAGCTCACGCCCGACCGCATCGTCCAGTCCGTGGTGCAGATTCATGCCGACGTGCCGGCCGACGCACCCTCGGCCCGTCGCCTCGGCACCAGCCGCGACGGGGCCGGCGCCGTGATCCGCGCCGACGGCGTGCCCGACGGCCATATCGTCACCATCGGCTATCTCATCACCGACGCTTCCGCCGTCGAAGTGACCGACCATGCGGGACGCAAGCGCGCCGCCCAAGTCGTCGGCTTCGACCAGGCGAGCGGCCTCGGCCTCATCCGCCTGTCGGGCAAGGCCGATCTGCCGGCGCTCGAACTCGGCAGCTCGCGCGGGCTAGAAGTGCGCCAGCCGGTGATCGTCGCCGGCGGCGGCAGCGTCCACAGCCTGCAACCGGCGATCATCGCATCGCTGCGGCCCTATGCCGCGTCCTGGGAATATATGCTGGAGCGGGCCATCTTCGCCGCCCCGCCGATCGAGCGCTTCGGCGGCGCGCCGTTGCTCGGCGCCGACGGCACGTTGATCGGTATTGGCTCGCTGCTGCTCAACGACGTGCTGCCCGGCCAGGCGATGGCCGGCAATATGTTCGTGCCCGCGGAACTGCTCCGCCCGGTGATCGGCGAGATGGTGGCGAGCGGCCGGCCCAAGGCCAACCGGCCCTGGCTCGGCCTGAACAGCGATGAACTGCAAAAGGATGGCGTGCTCGTCGTCGGCAATATCAGCCGCGACGGCCCGGCGGCGAAAGCCGGCCTCAAGCGCGGCGACGTCGTGATCGGCCTCGGCGGCAAACCGATCAAAGGCCTCGCCGACTTCTACAAGCGCCTCTGGAGCATGGGCGAGCCCGGCGTCGAAGTGCCGCTGCGCGTGATGCAAGCCGACGGCGTACGCGACTTGCGGCTGCAATCGGGCGACCGCTACAAGAACATGCGGGCCCAGCCGACCTACTGATCCGCCGGCTAACGCCCCTCCGGGACGCCAATCGCGCGCGGCAGGAGCGGATTGAGCGTCGAATGGAGCGGCGGTCGCGCTTGCATGTAATCCTTCACGCGCTTGGCCAGATAGTCGATGAACACCCGCATGCGCAGCGGCAGCCGGCGGTCCTTCTGATAGATGACGTAAAGCGTGCGCTCGTCGATGACGTGATCGGTGAGAACCGGCACCAGCGCCCCGGCGGCGATATCGTCGAGGATCAGATACTCGCGCAGAATGGCGACGCCGAGGCCGGCCAGAGCTGCGTCGCGGATGACGAAGCTGCTGTTGGCGCGCGGCGCGCCGGAGACCCGCACCGTCTGCGGTCGAACGCCGTTCTTGCCGCGAAAATCCCAGCTATATTGCGCGGCACCGCTCGGATCGAGGCAGTTGTGGCGCATGAGATCGGCGGGCCGTTGCGGCGCGGCGTGCCGTTCCAGATAGCTCGGCGCCGCCACCAGCACGCGCGGCAGACCGGTGATGGCCCGGGCGATCAACGTCGAATCGCGCACCGGCAGGGTGCGCACGGCGATGTCGAATCCGCCGCTGATCAGGTCCATGCCGTGCGACGCCGTCTCGCGGTCGGCCAAGGTCACCTGCACCGAGATCGTCGGATAGAGCCGGCAGAATTCGGCGATGATCGGCCCCAGGATCGTCTCGCCGAAGGTCTTGGACGACAGAATTTTCAATTCGCCGCGCGGTGCGGCGCTCTTCGATTGGACGCGCTCCTCGATGTCGCGCAGATCGGCCAGCAGCCCGATGGCGCTTTCGTAATAATCGCCGCCGATGCCGGTGACGCTGAGACCGTGGGTGTTGCGATTCAGCAGTTTGGCGCCGAGCGCCGCCTCGAGATCCTGGATGCGCTTGCTGACCATGGCGCGGGTGACGCCCAGTTCGCGGGCCGCGCGCGTATAGCTGCCGCTTTTCACCACGGCCGCATAGGTTTCCATGAGCTTCAGACGGTCCATTCTCGCCCTCCGTGTCAAATCTTACTTGACACGGTTATGAACCGAAAGGGCCTATTCGCCACGCCCCCGGCCGCTATTTTCATGGCAACGCCACGAGGCCCGCCGCTCACGAGCCGGGCCCATTTAGGGAGGGAACGCCCATGTTCACGCCGGAGCAATTTCGCGAACAGATCCTCGACACCTTCGTCGAGCTGCGCTGGAAGGTTCCCACGTTGTGGGAAGAATACCGCGACAATAATCTGACGCGCGAAGGGGCTCGTATTTACGCGCTAGAGCATTGCGTGTTCGCCGCCAATTTCCCGCGCTGGCTGGCCAACATCACCGGCAATTGCCCGCACCTGGAAGTGCGCAGCTATCTGATCGAGAACATGTTCGTCGAAGAGGTCAAGGACCCGACGATCGTCACCGGCCATTACGAAAGCCTGGTGGATTTCGCCGTGGCGCTCGGCGTCGATCGCCAGTTCATCTACAACTACGGCGGCGCGCCGGTCACCATGATGCGCATCGCCTATTGCGATTGGGTCAGCCGGACCAAGCCCTGGCTGGAAGCCTTCGCGGCCATCGCCGGCAACGAAGCCTCGCGCGGCAAGGAAGTCATCGCCCGCGTCGGCGAACGCGCCCGCACCTCGCGCAACATGTGGAAGGCGCTTAATCTTTCGCAGAAAGCTTTGGCCCATTGGGATGCCGCCGACGAGGCCGACTCCTCCGACGGCGGCCACGGCGACGCGCCGCTCGATATCATGGCGAAATATGCCGACACGACCGAGAAGCAACAGGCCTGCCTCGCCGCGATCCGCGATCGCCAGGCGGTCAATAGCGTGTGGTTCAATCAAATCGGCGAATGGGCCTACGAAGCCTCCGGCATGAAGCCGCCACGCGACAACAAACAAGCGGTTCCGAAGCCGCGCCTTGCCGCCTAAGCGCGACGTCTCTTTCCGTCCGCCGGCGCAGGGCCGGCGGGCGGTCGCCTTTTGCTTCTGTCGTTGCGCAGCCGTGAGGTCTTGTTGATACAAGTCCGCAAAACAGCCGTGGTCACGGGTGGGGCCGCCGGAATAGGCCTCGAGATCGTGCGTCATCTCGCCGCCGAAGGCATGGCCGTGCTCGCCGCCGACCGTGACGGCGATGCATGCGCGCGCGCGACCGACAGCCTGGCCGCATACAAGGACCACGTGCGAGTGATCGTCGCCGATATCGGCACGCCCGACGGCGCGCGGGCCGCGGTCGACGGCGCCGTGGCCGCGTTCGGCCGCCTCGATCTGCTCTGCAACAACGCCGCGGCCCACCCGTTCGAGATGGTGGAAGGCCACAGCCTCGACAGCTGGCGCGAGACCTTCCGCGTCAACGTCGATGGCACCATGCTGTGCAGCCAGGCCGCCTTGCCCCATATGCGCGATCAGGGCGGCGGCAGCATCGTCAACATCGGCTCGATCAGCGGCGTGCTGTCCTACGCCGGCGGCGCGGCCTATGCCGCCTCGAAGGCCGCCGTGGCCATGTTCACCAAGACCCTGGCGCTCGAAGCCGGCCCCGACGGGATTCGCGTCAATTGCATTTGCCCAGGCACGATTCGCCACCGCTCGCCCCGAGGCGACGAAGACAAGCCGACCCATATCCCGCTCGGCCGCGCCGGCACGGCGGCCGATGTCGCCTATCTCGTGTCGTTTCTCGCCTCCGACGCCGCCGGCTACATGACGGGCGCAGTCATCACCCTCGACGGCGGCGCGACGGCCGGACGTGCCCGCGTCAGCAAGCGCCGCGCGCCCTAGGAGAGAGCATGCCCCATCCCCTCATGCCGCCCGAAGCGGCCATCGCCATCAACGACATGCTTGAGCATTGCGCACGCATCCAGCCGGGCCAGAACGTGCTGATTGTCGCCGCGCCGGACGGACTGCATGGCGGACGTAATATCGTCGACGAAACGGCGATCGCCTGGGTCCAGGCCGCCGTGCAGCAGCGCGGCGCCCATCCCACCGTAATGTGGGTCGATATGCCGGTCCGCCCCAACGTCATCTGGCCGGACATCCCGACCAAGGACACGATCTGGCGCGTGCCGCCGGTGCTCAAACATGCCGTGAAGGGTGCCGATCTGGTCATCAGCCACGTTCTCGATCTCTCCTCCGAAGAGGAGACCAAAGAGTGGAACGACATTCTCTCCGAGAACAAGGTGCCGATGGTGCGCAACATGGCGACGACGGCGCCTTTGCTGTGCAGCGCCTGGGCGCGCACGCCGCACGAATTGATCTCGGAAATCCGCTATCGCATGGCCGAGATGATGAAGCCGGGCGACCGCTGGCAAATGACCCATCCCAACGGCACACATCTCGAAGGCAGCGCCGGCGAACCGATCCGCGGCGGCGACAGTTATGCCTACTGGCGCCATGACGGACGTTACCGTCCCTTCCCGGAAGGCATCTATCCGGCGGTCAATCCGCTCGACACGCAAGGCGTTTTCGTCTGCGACCGCATGATGCCGGTGTGGGCGCGTCATATCGGCATTCCGCCCCGCTTCAGCGCGCCGCTACGCATCACCGTCGAGAACAATCATATGACCAAGTTCGAAGGCGGTCCGGAAGCGGCCGTCATCGAACGCTTCCTGCGCGAATTGGCCAAGACCGTCGGCGACGATTACGCCTTCGAAATCCGCGGGCCGCACGGCGGCGTGCATCCCTGCGCCAGCGTCACGCCGGCGCAATGCCCCGACGAGGATTACCGCGAGTTCATCGCCTCGTTCCACACCGGCGCGGTGCACATGCATCTCGGGCGCGGCGGCAAGAACTTCGCCTACAACCTGCACACGGCGGCAGAAGCGCGCGGCGCCACGCTCGTCGTCGGCAACCATACCCTTCACGACAACGGCCGGCTCGGCGTGCTCGACCATCCAGCGGTACGCGCGGTGGCCGCAAAATATCCGGGCCGTCCCGGCCTCGACGGCGAGAGGTGGCTGTACGGCTAAATCGCCGCTCAGGACACGACGCGACCGCAAAAATGCGGCGCAAAAAAATCAATGCAGAGGGAGGAAAACATGTCCAAGTTCATCACGGGTTACGCTTTGGGAACCACCGCCGCGCTGGCGGCAACCGTCGCTGCCGTCGGCTCCGCCTGGGCACAGAGCGACAATTACTATACCGGCAAACGCTTGAGCGTCGTGATCGGCTACGCCGCCGGCGGCACCGCCGACACCGACGGCCGCCTGGTCGCCCAGTTTCTCGGCAAGCATATTCCTGGCCATCCGACCATCATCGCCCAGAACCAGCCGGGCGCCGGCGGGCTCGCGGCGATCAACACCGCCTATAATGTCGCGGCGCCGGACGGCCTCGCCATCTATCAACTCGGCAGCGGCCACTACCTGCAACAGCTCGCCGGCTCCAGCGTGGTCAAGTTCGATCTCACCAAGATGCCGGTGCTCGGAAGCTGGACCCGCAGCACCTATGCCCTCGTCATGCGGACCGATAAGTTCAAGAGCATCGAGGACATCCGCAAGGCGTCGACGCCGCCAGCCATCGGCACGCAGGGCCTCGGCACCGGCACCTATCTTTTCAGCCTGGTTTGGCAACACGCCTTGGGCATTAAGCTTAACATGATCCCCGGTTATGAAAGCGCCCAGCAAGACCTCGCCATCGAGCGCGGCGAAATCGACGGTCGCACCAACACGACCGAAAGCATCGTGCGCTCCCGGCCGCAATGGCTGAGCAGCGGCTTCGCTAAAGTGCTCGCCGTCAGCGGCAGCGAACGCGATCCACTGATTCCCGATGCGCCGACCGTGCGCGAGCTGGTGGCCAATCCCGGCGCATTGTTCGAGACGATCAATGAAGGCCTGTCGGCGGCGCGGCCTTACGTGCTTCCGCCGAAAACGCCCAGCGCGCAAGTCGTCACACTGCGCAAAGCATGGAACGACATGCTGGGCGATCAGGAATTCATCGCCGAGCTGGAGCGGCGCAAGTTCAAGTTCATTCCGGTCAAGGGCGAACAACTGGAGGCGTTCTACCGGCGCGTGGTCGCCGACACGCCGGCCGAGGTGATCGATATTCTGAAGGCCAATTTCAAATAGGCCGCACA
>CAMAVH010000087.1 GCA_945861615.1 Rhizobium sp. Q54
TAAGCCGCCTTGCCCTTCTGAATGATCCGCCAGAGGCGCTCCGGCGTCGCCGGCATCTCGACGTTGCGCACGCCGAACTGCGACAGGGCATCGACTAGGGCGTTGGACACCGCCGGCATGGCGCCGACGCAGCCCGCTTCGCCGGCGCCATTGACGCCGAGCGGGTTGGTCAGGGTCGGCACCGGGTTGCTCTTCACCCGGATCATGCTGAAATGCTCGGCGCGCGGCATGGCGTAATCCTGGAACGAGCCGGTCAGGAGTTGGCCGTCGGCGTCGTAGCGGATGTCCTCCATGAGAATCTGGCCGAGGCCTTGCGCCACGCCGCCGATGATCTGGCCGTGCAGCACCAGGGGGTTCAACACGTTGCCGACATCGTCGACGACATTGTAGCGCAGCAGCTGGACGCTGCCGGTCTCCTCGTCGATCTCCAGCTCGCAGATATGCGTGCCGTTCGGGTAGTTGATGGCGTTGCTATGGAACACGGCGCTGGCCAATAGGCCGATCTCCTCGCCGGCCGGCAGATTCTTCGGGCTGAGCGATTCGCGCGCCAGTTCCTGGATGTCCATGGTGCGGTTGCTCGCCTTGGACGAGAAGATACCGTCCGCGAACTGCACCTGATCGACCGCAACACCGAACATATGAGCGGCGATGCGCGTCGCCTTGGCGACGATCTTGTCGGCCGCCATCTTCATGGCGCCGCCGCCGATGGTCGCCGTGCGCGAGCCGCCGGTGCCTTCGCCGAAAAACACCTTGTCGGTGTCGCCCTGGACATACTGCACCTTCAGCGGATCGAGGCCGAGCCGGTCGCAAACGAGCTGCTTGAAGGTCGTCTCATGCCCCTGCCCCTGGGCGATGGCGCCCGACAGAATGGTGACGGCGCCCGAGCGATCGAAGCGGATTTCGGCGCCCTCATAGCCCGGCGAGGCGGCACGCTCGATGCTGTTGGAGAGGCCGAGACCGCGCAGCTTGCCGCGCTTCTTCGACTCCTCGCGGCGCTTGGCGAAACCGGCATAGTCGGCCATCTCCATCGCCAGGTCCATGTTCTGCTCGAACTCGCCACAGTCATAGACCGGGCCGAGCGCCGTCTTGAACGGCATGGCCGAGGCCGGGATGATGTTGCGCCGGCGCAATTCGGCCGCATCGATCTGCAATTCGTCGGCGGCGATGTCGATCAGCCGCTCGATGACGAAAGCGGCCTCGGGCCGACCATTGCCGCGATAGGGCCGCACGGGGTGCGTATTGGTGAGCACGGCGGTGACGTCGACATGGATCGCCGGAATGATATAGACGCCAGCGAGCGAGCCGAGATTGGCGACCGGCGAGGATTCGCCGCCGCTCTGCACATAGGCTCCGACATTGGCGATGTTGTGAACCCGGAGCGCGAGGAACTTGCCGTCCTTGTCGAGCGCCAACTCGCCTTCGGACATGACGTCGCGCGCGTTGGCGTCGGACAGGAAGGATTCCGAGCGCGTGGCGATCCATTTGACCGGCCGGCCGACGATCTTGGCCGCCAGCAGCACCATGCCGACTTCGTTATAGACCGGCGACTTCATGCCGAAGCTGCCGCCGATATCGCCGCAGACGACGCGTATCTTGCTCTCGGGCACGTTCAGCACCTCGGCCAGTTCCTCGCGGAAGGAATGGGCGCGCTGCAGCGTCGTGTAGGCGGTGTAATGCTGATCCGCCGGGCTATAGACGCCGATGGAGACGCGCGGCACCATGGTCGCCGCCGTGACGCGGTTGATCGTCAGGCGGTGCTTCACCACGCGGTCGGCTTTGGCAAAGGCAGCGTCGGTCGCCGCCTTGTCGCCCTGCAGATGGACGAAGCAGATATTGTCGGCAGCGTCCGGCCAGACCTTGGGTGCGCCGGGCTCGATCGCCTGGACGGCATTGGTCACCGAGGGCAGTGGCTCGTACTCGACCTCGACCAGCTCAGCCGCATCCATGGCTTGGGACACGGTTTCGGCGACGACGAAAGCGACCGGGTCACCGACATGGCGGACTTGGCCGTCGGCCAGCGCCGGATAGGGCGGGCGCTGCATCGGCTTGCCGTCGCGCAATTTGCGGCCCGAGCCGCGCGGCAGGTTCTCGAAGCCGGAGGCTTTCCAGTCGTCGCCGGTCAGCACCGCGAGCACGCCCGGCGCGGCCAGAGCGGCGGCGGTGTCGATTTTGAGGATTTTCGCGGCGGCATAGGGCGAGCGCACGACCCAGCCATGCGCCATATGGGGCATGACCATGTCGGAGATATAGAGGCCGCCGCCACGCAACAGCCGCAGATCCTCGAAACGCGGCACGGCCTGGCCCAAGGCAAACTCGCCCATACGCAACCCCTCTGCTTTTGAGGCCGAACCGGGAGACACCGCGGCCGGCAAATTGGGCTAAACTTTACGGCCTGCCGCCCCGGCTTTCAAATGTCCTGAACATGCGATCCACCCCACGGAATGATTGACAATCCTCCCCCGGCCGAAGACGGGATTCGCCGCTCGATCTTGGGCGTGATTCTCGCCGGCGGCGCAGCCAAACGCATGGGCGGCGGCGATAAATGTCTGCAGCCGATCGGCGGCACGGCGGCGCTCGGCCATATTCTGGCGCGCCTTGCCCCGCAGGTGGATCATGTGCTGCTGAATGCCAATGGCGATGCTGCACGGTTTTCCCCTTATGGCGTCGAGGTCGTCGCCGACGGCGAGACGGATCAGGGCCCCATCGCCGGCTTGCTCGCCGGCCTGGCGCAAGCGCAGGCGCGCGGCCATACGCACTGCCTCACCGTGCCGGGCGATGCGCCGCTCCTACCGCGCGATCTGGCGGCGCGGCTCTATCGGACGATGGAGGAAAACAATGCGCGCTGCGCCGTGGCCACGAGCGCGGGCCGGCGGCAGAACGTCTTCGCCTTGTGGCGCACGTCCGTACTGGACGAAACGCAGCGGCTTTACGCCGCCGGAACCCGGGCGCTATGGCGCCTACAGAATGCGCTCGGCGCTGTCGAGACGCCATTCGCGGCGGAAGAGGCCGGCGGTTTTGCCGGCTTCAACCGAAGCGAAGACCTAACAGCTCTCGCCACAGCCTTGGCCCGCGCAGAACGCTGAGCCAGCGCGGCACAGGCTCAAGCGGCGCGAATACGGGTGAGGAATTCATCGACTTCACCACGCAGCATGGACGATTGATCGACCAAGGCTCCGGAACTGGCCTGCATCAGCCTTGCCGTTTCGCCCGTCTCCCGCGCCGTCTCCGTCACATGGATGATATTGCTGGAGACCTCGCTGGTGCCGGCCGAAGCCTCCTGCACGTTGCGCGCGATCTCGCGCGTCGCCGCCCCCTGCTCCTCGACCGCCGAGGCGATCGCGGTGGAAATCTCGTTGATCGTGCCGATAGTGCTGCCGATGCGTTGGATCGCCTCGACCGCGCCCTTGGTTTCCGATTGGATGGCCGTGATCTGGGTGATGATCTCCTCGGTCGCCTTGGCCGTCTGGTTGGCGAGGTTCTTCACCTCCGACGCCACGACCGCGAAGCCCTTGCCGGCCTCGCCGGCACGCGCCGCTTCAATGGTGGCGTTGAGCGCCAAGAGATTGGTCTGACCGGCGATGTCGCTGATGAGCTTGACCACGTCGCCGATCCGTTGCGCCGCCTTGGCAAGCCCTTCGACCTGCAGGTTCGTCGTCTCGGCTTCGACCACGGCCTGCGTGGTGATCTTGGTCGAAGCGGCGACCTGACGGCTGATTTCCGCGACCGAGGCATTCAGTTCCTCGGCGGCGCTAGCGACCGTCTGGACATTGACCGAAGCCTCTTCCGAAGCGGCGGCGACGGTGGTCGCCTGCTGGCTTGTCTGCTCGGCCTTGATCGTCATCTGCTCGGCGGCACCACGCATGTCGTTGGCGGAGGTTGACACTTTGTCGGCAACCGACTTGACCGAACTTTCCAAATTATCGGCCAATGTGTTCATGCGGGCGTTAAAGTTCTTCTTGCCCTCATCGATATAGACCGAGATGGCATAATCCATGTCGAGCATGATGGCCTTGATGATCGCCTGTTGTGCGGCGATCAGTTTTTCCGGCTTTTTGCGATAGGTATTGACGGCGACAGCCATCAGCTCGCCAAGCGCCATGGCATAACCACCAATATACCAGCGCGGCTCGAGGCCGATGCGCTCATGGGTCTTGCCGATAAGTTGTACGCGCTCGACATAAGCGTCATCGAATTTACCCTCGAAGAGACTGAGCCAATGACTCTCTTGCGCCTTTCGCGCGTGAGTTTTGATCGCATCGGTCGTGAAGAGCTTAGCCAGATGCGGCAAGTTCAGAATGTGGTTATAGAATTTCGTGAGGACGCCATCGAGAGCGCCGGCGATCTGCGGCTTGAACTCGGCCAAGGTTGCGCTGGTCTGCGCATCGATTTTTAAAAAGCTGATGCGATCCAGAAGTGCCGAACGATCCGTACTCATAGTGAGCCCCTCTAAGTTTGTGCACGGCGCCCCTGCGCTGGCGGTCCAACTTATTTAGAGGGAGTGGGTAAAAATTCCCTTAAATATACCTCAAAGGTCTTATATAATATTGATTATTGATGCCTGCGCAAAAGGACGTTCATCCACTTGAATGAACGCACTTTTTCGAATGCTGATAAATCTAATCAGTCGCGTCCTCAATCGCACGCTTGGTGTCATTGAGGCCTTCGTCGATTTTTTCGCCGAGCTGAGAGCCCGAATCCTTGTCGTCGCAAGCCGACAGAGGCACAGCTGTGGCCAACAGCATCGCGGCCAAGGCAATCTTGATCATATTGGCATTCATTCACGCTCTCCTCATCATCGCTCGTTGATGACAAGCAAACGCGAGGCGATGTTCGGCGGTTCCATGAGCCAGCTCACTGCTCCGGGGAACTCATTGTCTTATAAGGCGTTTTCTGGACATGCACTGCGCCATCCTAATTAACCGCCACGCCGGCACAATCGCCTCGCGCGGGCCGCGTGCCGTGGTCGAAAGTCTGCGGCGCCAGATCGACGCCGAAGGCGCAACGGCGGAAATCCGCCTGCTGCATCCCGCCAGCATGAGTGACGCGCTCGAAGCCGCGCGCGACGACGAATATTTCGATGCGGTGATCGTCGGCGGCGGCGACGGCACGATTTCATCCGCCGCCGGCCTTTTCGTCGACAGCGGCAAGACGCTCGGCATCCTGCCGCTCGGCACCATGAACTTGTTCGCGCGCTCACTGCGCATCCCGATCGACATCGATCGGGCGCTCACTGCCCTGCTCGCGGCCGAGCCTGCCGCCGTCGATCTTTGCAGCGTCAATGACCGCATTTTTACCCATCATGTTGCGCTCGGGCTGCATCCGACGATTCTGCGCGCCCGTGAATCCATGACCTATCGTGGCCGGCTCGGGAAAATCTGGGCAAGCCTGCGCGCCTTTTTTCGCACGTTGCGACGGCCGCCGACCCTGCGGGTCGCCACGACCATCGACGGCGTCGTGAGCCGTTGGCGCACCAACACGCTGATCGTCAGCAACAACAGCTTCATAGAAGGCCTCGGGCATCTGCCTTATGCGGCAAATCCGCAAGGCGGGACTCTTGCGATCTATATCGCCACCTCGCGCAACCGTCGAGATCTGCTGCGCCTGTCCAGCTCTGTCGCCATGGGCTCTTGGGTCAATAACCCGCTCCTGGAAAGCCACATCACTGAAGAGGTCGAGATCGTCTTGCGCCGGCGCAAGCATGTGCTTGCATCTGTCGATGGCGAGTTGATCGGTCTCGCATCGCCCCTGCGCATCGTCTGCCGTCAAGGTGCCCTGATCACCTTGATGCCCGAGTCGGCGAACGGCAAAAGTCACTCGCAAGAACCCCCCGATGACGCGCTCCCCCTAGCTTTGCCCATCGCGCCATTGCCGGCGCCATCGCAAGCCATCCGCGACGCAGAGGACAGCCATGGCGGAAAATCATGGCTCCCGCCAGCGCTTCGCCGCTAGTCTTCGGCCCGCTCGCACCGCGAGCCAAGGATGACTTTCACAATTGGGCATCTTCCCAATGTCCACCACAATTCGCTCGGAAGCCGGCATCCGCTATGCCTTGTTCGCCGGGCTTAGCGCCAGCTTCGTCGGCGTCGGTCTAGCCCGCTTCGCCTATACGCCGCTCATCCCGGCCTTGATCGGCGCCGCCTGGCTGACGCCGGCCGGTGCGGCTTATCTCGGCGCGACCAACTTCGCCGGCTATCTGGCGGGCGCCTGGTTGTCGCAGAGGGTCGCGGCCGTCCTCGGCGTGCGCCGGGGCCTGCGCGGAGCCCTCCTGCTGACCGCAATAAGCTTCATCGCCTGCGCCTGGCCGCTCAGCGAACTATGGCTCTCCGTCTGGCGCTTCATTGCCGGCTTCACCGGGGCGCTGCTGATGGTGCTCGCCGCGCCGGGCATCGTCTCTCGCCTGCCAGCGTCGCGGCGCGGCATCGCCAGCGGTGTGATCTTCACCGGCATCGGACTCGGCATCGCCGCGTCCGGCACGCTCTTGCCGCTGCTGCTGGATTATGGCCTGCGAAATGTCTGGCTCGGATTCGGCGCGCTCACTCTGCTGCTCACCGCGCTGTCCTGGCAGGGTTTTCAAGATCCGCCGCTGGCGCCGGGCCTGCCGGTCAGGCCGCCGCGCCAGAATTTGCGTCTGTTGCGCACGCTCTACGCCGAATATGCGCTAAACGCCTTCGGCTTGGTGCCGCATATCGTCTTCTTCGTCGATTTCATCGCCCGCGGCCTGGACAAGGGCATTGCCGTCGGCGCCGGCTATTGGGTGATCTTCGGTATCGGCGCCAGCGTCGGCCCGATGCTCGGCGGCCTGCTGGCCGACCGCATCGGATTTCGCAAAGCTTTGCGCGCCAGCTACGCCTTGCAGATGATCGTCGTCGCGCTGCCGATTTTCGACGTCGGGCCCTTCGGCCTCGCCGTGTCGGCACTCGTCGCCGGCGCCTCCGCGCCGGGGGTCGTCGCGCTCACCATCGGCCGCACCCAGGAATTGCTGCCGTCGGAGGATGCGCGCCGGCTCGCCTGGCGCAACTGCACGCTGATGTTCGCCTTGGCCCAGGCCCTCGCCGCCTACCTCTTGTCCTATGTCTTCGCGCAGACGCAGGGCTATGCCATCCTGTTCGCGCTCGGCGCCGGCGCGCTGGCGCTCAGCCTCGTCCTCGATGTCGCCCTGGTGCGCGACGAGACTCCTTCGGCCGGCCCATAAGGAGAAGGTCATGCGGCTTTATTACAACGTCACCTCGCCCTATACCCGCAAGGTGCGTATCGTCCTGCACGAAAAAGGGCTGTTCGACAGCACCGAACAAATCCTCGTCGATCCCTGGACCGATCCCGCCGCGTTGCATGCCGCCGTGCCGGTCGGCCGCGTACCTGCCCTCGTCACGGATGACGGGCTCGCGCTCAGCGAAAGCACGACGATCTGCGATTATCTCGACAGCCTGCCCGGCGGAGGATCGCTGATCGGACAAGAGCGCTGGCCGGTGATGGCGCGGGTCGCCGTCGCCCAAGGCATCATCGACGCCTCCTTCGCCATCGCCATCGAGGCGCGTCGCCCTGAGGCCCTGCGCTCGACCGACGCGGTGGCGCGCCATAAGCGCGCGATTCTGCGGATTCTCACCAGCGCCGCCGTCAAGAACGGGCGATTCGACCTCGGCGACATCAGCCTTGCCGCCGCCCTCGGCTATCTCGACCTGCGCGTGCAGGACGTCGATTGGCGAGCGGTGCGCCCCGATATCGCCGCTTGGTTCACCTCGGCGTCAGCGCGACCTTCGATGCTGGCGACCAAACCGACCTGACCCGGACACAAAAAAGCCCGTCTCATTCGAGACGGGCTTTCTCGTCAGACTGATCCGGCGATCATTTCATCGCGGCGGCGACAGCGTCGATCACGGCCTTCGGCGTGTCGTACACTTCGGCATAGAGTTCTTGAACCTCCCGGCCGGAAATGGCGCCGCTCGGATCGAGGCCGCGTTTCTCCATGTCGGCCTTGAAGGCCGCGTCGGCGATCATCTTCTCGAAGGCGTCGCGCAACGCCTTGACCCGATCGGCGGGCATGCCCGGCGGTGCGGCGATGGGACGGCCGGCTTCGGACGGCGCGAACAGGAAGTTCATCGCCTGCTTCTGTTCTTTCGTCTTAGCCACTTCGGCCGCCGTCGGCACGTTCGGATAATCGGGGTGGCGCTTGAGCGACGCCTGGAGAAGCACCTTCAGCTTGTTTTCCTTTATGAGATGCGGCACCGCGGTGATGATCGAATCGACCGATGAAAAGCGGCCATGCGCTTCGCCGCGCTCGATGGCGACATAGGTCTCCTGGCTGCCCTGATAGCCGGTGATGAGTTTAAATTTTGTGCCCATCGTGGCGTTCATCACCTTCGGGAAGATGTCCGTGGTCGATGCGGCGCCGGTGCCCGCGACGATCGTTTCGACTTTGAACAGGTCTTCGATCGTCTTGGCCGGCGCGGTATGCCACACAACCAGCACCGAGTGCGTGTTGCCGAGGCTGCCGATCCAATTGAATTTGGTGGCCTCGAATTTCGCATTGCCGCCCGGTGCCAATAGCGGATTAACGGCGATCGGACCGACGTAAGCAATCACAGTTCCGTCCTTCGGCGCGACATTGTAAAGATGGTTGCCGACCACGAGACCGCCGCCACCCGGCATGTTCTGGGCCTGGACGCGCGGGTTGCCCGGCACGAACTTGCCGAAATGGGCCGCCATAGTGCGGCTGGCAGTATCGAACCCGCCGCCGGGCGTGCCGCCGATCAGAATGTTAATCGATTGATTCTTGTAGAAATCCGCGACCGACTGGGCCGATGCGACGCTGGTGGTGAGCAGCAGGGCGCCGGCGACGCCGAGCGTCGCCTTTAGAGCGCGGGACATGGAAGCCTCCTGTTAAGTTTTTATCAGCGCGTTACTTGCCGCCATTGATAACCGCCGGCGGGCAAAGCGCAAGAACCGGCTTGCGCAACAATCTATAAAGAAAATGAACGGTTAAGCGCGGGGCCGCTCTTCGTAAAAGGCCAACTTCTTCTGTAGAGGCGCGTCGTCGATGCGGATCAGACGCGCCGGCTGATTGCCGCCGGCTTTGTGGGTGAGCTGTGCGAAAACCGGTGTCGAGAAGGTATCGCCCGCCTTCCAGACGAAATTCTCGCCGTTCACTGTCGAAATACCCTCTCCCTCGACGCAATGGAACACCGCGCTTGCCGAGCGCAATGGCGGCGCCGCCGACTCGCCGGCGCGCAGCAGCATGGCGGTGAATCCCAGGGTGGGCAGGCAACTCTCGCCCGTCTCAGGATTGACGAAGGCCAATTCGACAACCTCGCCCGGCGCGGCGACGGACGCCATGCGATCGAGCGCGGCCCGCGTGCGCGCCCAGGGATAACGCATCAGCGGATAGGACGGACGCGCCGCGCCATGCGGCCGCACGGGCAAAAGGCCGGCCTCGCTATATTCGACCTGCGATGCGTCGGGCCGGTTGGCCGCTGCCTGCAGCTTGCCTTCGACGGCATAGGATCCTTCGAGATAGACGAAGAGCGGCAGATCCAGCGCATCGAGCCAGATCACCGGCTCTTTGCCGTCATGACCGTGATCGTGACGCTGGCCGCCCGGTGTCAGGATGACATCGCCGCGCGTCATAGGGCATTTTTCGCCTTCGACGATGGTATAGGCGCCCTCGCCTTCGACGATGATGCGCGCCGCGCTCGGCGTATGCTTGTGCGACGGCGCGGTTTCGCCGGGCAAGAGGAGTTGCAGGCCGCAATAGATCACCGAAGTGGCCTGCATGGCGCCAACGCCGCGCCCCGGATCGGACAGCACCAGCACGCGGCGCTCGGCTTTCTCGATCGGCGTCAACTCGCCGGCGCGCAGCAGCAGCGGCCTGATACGGTCGATCGCCCATAAGCAAGGCTTGGTGACGGGCCGCGGCGCGTCATGCGGCAGCACGTTGCGCATCATCGGCCAGAGCGGCGCGACATTGGCTTGCGTCATCGCCTCCCGGTAATCGGCAGGCAGGCTTTCCAAGGTTCCCAGTTCGGCCACGCTAATGTCTCCCATTCTTATGACCCTAGAATAGCATGGAGAGTCCGGCGTGGGAATTGTCAGCCCCCTCGGGCGTTATGCAGGGTAGCCCACCATCCTTCAGGAGATGCCCATGCCGCGCCCGATCTGGGAAGGCCATCTGCAACTGTCGCTCGTGTCATGCCCTGTCGCGCTGTTCAGCGCGACGACGGCGAGCAACGACATCTCCTTTCATTGGCTGCATAAAAAGACGAATAACCGCATCCGGATGCTGCCGCACGACCCAGAATTGGGCGAAGTGGAGCGCAAGGACCTGGTGCGCGGCTTCGAATTGTCGAAGAATCGTTACGTGGTGATCTCGCCAAAGGAAATCGAGGATGCGCGCCTGCCGGCGACCAAGATCATCGACATCGAAGAATTCGTCGAGGTCGATGAAATCGATCGCATCTATTGGGATCGCCCATACTTCATGGTGCCGAGCGGCAAGACGGGCCTTGATGCATATGCCGTCATCCGCGAAGCGATGGAGAAGAGCAAGAAGATCGCCCTCGGCCGTCTCGTCATGCATCAACGCGAACGAATCGTCGCCATGGAGCCGCGCAGCGGCGGCTTGTTGCTCACCACGCTTCGCAGCCATGACGAAATCGTCGAAGAGAGTCAGTTCTTCGACGATATCAAGCCCAAGCGGGTCGATGCCAAAATGCTCAGCATTGCTGAGAAAATCATCGAACAGCAAGCTGGCGAGTTTGACCCGGACAAGTTCAAGGACCGTTATGAGGACGCCTTGCGCGACCTGATCAAGCGCAAGAGCAAGGGACAGAAGATCGTGGCGAGCGCGCCGGAAGACGACGGCGAAGAAAAGGTCGTCGATCTGATGGAAGCCTTGCGCAAGAGCCTGTCCGGCAAGGGCGAGCCTCAAAAGCGCGCGGCGCGATTCTTGGACGCGCAAGAAAAGAAAACGCCGGCCAAAAAGGCCAAAAAGAACGCGCCGAAGCGCAAGGCAGCCGCGAAGCGCAAAAGCGCTTAGTTAAGTCTTGAATATGAGCGGCTTGCGGTCCTTATCGAAGTTGCCCCAAGGATCGCTTGCCTTGCGCGCCGCCGCCAGTTTTTTAAGGCTGAAGACCGGCATGGTCCGTGTCTTTTCCAACAGCGGCCAACCGGCCGGCACGCTGATCGGCGCACCAGATCGCGCGCGCGGCGACCAGGGGGCGATAGCGGTCGCGCCCCGTCCATTGCGCAGATAATCGAGAAATATCTTACCCGTGCGCTTCGCTTTCGTGGCCACGGTGACAAAGCGCTCCGGATCGGCTGCGGCGATGGCGTCGACGAAATCCTTGGAAAATCCCTTTACCTCGTTCCAACCAGCGGACGGTTCGAGCGGCACCACGACATGTAAGCCCTTGCCGCCGGTGATCTTGAGATAAGCCGCGAACCCCAGGCTTTCGAGATGCTCGCGCACTTCCAACGTCGCGCGCTTGAGATCAGCGAAGCTGACACCGGAATCCGGATCAAGATCGATGGTGATATGGTCGGGATGCTCGATGTCGTCGGCCGTCGCGCCCCAGGTATGGATTTCAGCGGTCCCCAGTTGCGCCAGCGCTTGCAGCCCATCGACGCTGTTGACCATCAGATAGGGGCGCCGCTCCTTCTTGTCGTTCGACAGGTTGACGTCCTCGATCAAGGCCGACATGCCTTTCATACGATGACGCTGGAATATCTGCTGCTCATGTATGCCGTCAGGCACGCGTAGAATCGAGATCGGCCGCCTGGCGATGAAGCGCAGCATCTCGTCGCCGATCTCACGAAAATAAGCGGCCAGATCGGCCTTGCTGACGCCGTCTTCGGGCCACAGCCTCTTGTCCGGATTGGTCAGCTTGACCAATTCCGACGCGCCGGGAACAGGCTTGCCGCGCGCCGTCTTTTTCTTGCCGCCCTCCACCTCGCTGGCGCGGTCCTGCGCCACTTCGGATGCGCTCTTGTCGTCACGCAGTCCCTTGAACGAGGCTTGGCGGAGGATGCCGTCCGCCGTCCAGCCGGCATACTCGACCTCCGCCACCAGTTGCGGTTTCAGCCAGATGAGGCCTTTCAGGTTCGCGGGCTGCGCGCCCTGGAAC
>CAMAVH010000088.1 GCA_945861615.1 Rhizobium sp. Q54
CCTGCGCCCTTATCGGCGCAATTCAGCGCGCCGTTTATGTCTTGTCGCTGTCGGTGTCTTTCGGTTTCGGCTTGGGGTTCGGGTTCAAGCTCCCGCCCGCAAGCCGCCCGGTGGCGCGATAGACGTTGAGCAGGCCGGCCGCCGATCCCAGCAAGAAGAACGGGATCAAGAACCACGGCTTGGTGCCAAGCCAATGGTCGAGCAGCCATCCGATGCCGGTTCCCACCGCGACGGCCGAAACCATCTCGATGCCGATCCGAAGCATAAGCCCCATGCCGGAAAGATCGGCCCCGCCCTGACCGGAGCCCGGACCCGGATCCCTGGTGCGTCGCGCGCGTCGAATGCGCGCACCCAGGTCTTCGAGCGTCGGACCTCGCCGATCGGGATCTTCGGGAGGAGGCGGAGGATGACTGTCGGTCATGCCATACGCGCTAACGTCCTCGCTGCCACTACCGCAGCAAAGCGCGCGCACCATAAGGTTTGCGGGGCTTTTCTGTCAACGCGGAAATGGCCCCGCTTTGCCCCATTCAGATGTTTGATATTACAGGTAAAAAGCCATGCCAGGCGCGTTATTTGGCGGGCCCCCGAGGCGACAAAGAAAAGGCCCCGCCGAAGCGGGGCCTTTCTCGATCGATTTATGGGGCCGTGGGCTGCCCGGCGCCGGGATCCGGGGCGCGCGGCGCGCGCCGTTCGCTCATGAATTCGTCGAATTCGGCCTTGTCCTTGGCTTTGCGCAGGCGGTCGAGGAAGTCGCGGAATTCCTTCTGTTCGTCTTCCAGGCGGCGCAGCGTTTCGTCGCGATAGTCATCGAAGGCGGCGTTGCCGCTCGAGGCATAGGCGGACCCGCCGGACCAACGCTTGGCGCGCTCCTGCCATTTGTCCCATTTACGCTCCATGCGCGACCAACGGCGTTCCGACCGATCCTTGCCACACCAGTAACTCATGCGTCCGCTCCATAATGTGTAAATGAGGGCCGCCAGGCCCAGGGGCCACCACAGGATGAAGCTGACGACGATCAAGCCGATCCAACCGATCTTGCCCAATTCGTCGATCCGCATGGCGATGGCGTTCATTGGCTGCCTCATGATGTTAATGTTAGTAACATTCACATAGGATGCGGCTAGGGCGCTGTCAAGAAAGCCCGTGAAAAAATCTTAACGGGCTGTTCGGATTAGGATTTTCCGCCGAGACCGAGGCCCTGCAGGTAAATCAGCACGCCGGCCTCGAGCAATTCTTCGGCCGCCATCGGCAGCCTGCGCCGCCCGGCGTCGTCCCGCGCGAAGAGCGAGGCGATGCCGTGCGACAGGGCCCATAGGTGCATGCTCATCATCAGCGCCGGCGGGCGCTTGCCCGGCGGCAATTGGCTGGCGAGCGCCTCGGAGGCTTGGCGCAGCAGCGCGATGGCGCGGTCGGCCGCCGCGCGATGCTCGGGGTCATCGAGCGCGACCCCGGCCTCGAACATCGCCGAGTAATAGGCCGGTTCCTCGCGCGCGAAGGACAGATAGGCGCGGCCCATATTCTCGAAGGCGCCCATCGGGTCGGGCTTGCCGTCGGCCCAGGCGCGTTCCAGCCGGTCGGCGAACAGCAAGAAGCCGCGGTGGGCGACGTCGGCGATCAGCGCGTCGCGGTCGCGGAAATGGCGGTAGGGCGCGGCGGAGCTGACGCCTGCCGAGCGCGCCGCGTCGGCGAAGGTGAAGCCGGCCGGGCCCTTCGTGGCGATCAGGTCCAGCGCGGCGCGGACCAGCGCCTCGCGCAGATTGCCGTGATGGTAAGGCCGCTTTTCACTCATGTGAGATGTCTTTACATCAACTGCGGTCGGCTCGCTACGCAAACGAAAAGCCCCGCCGGAGCGGGGCTTTTCGGTCTCAGGTCAGGCCGATCAGGCGATCGCGCGGAGATGGCTGACGCCCTTGAGGTCGACCGAGACCAGTTGGGAGACGCCGCGCTCGGGCATGGTGACGCCGAACAGGCGGTCCATGCGGGCCATGGTGTGGCGGTGGTGGGTGATGACCAGGAAGCGGGTGTTGGCGCGCCGGCCGATCTCTTCCACCAGGTTGCAGAACCGGGTGATGTTCGAATCGTCCAACGGCGCGTCCACTTCGTCCAGCACGCAGATCGGCGCCGGATTGGTCATGAAGACGGCGAACAAGAGGGCGGTCGTCGTCAGGGCCTTTTCGCCGCCCGAGAGCAGCGAGAGCACCTGAAGCTTCTTGCCCGGCGGCGAGGCCATGATCTCGAGGCCGGCCTCGAGCGGGTCTTCCGCCTCGGTCAATTGCAGATGGGCGGTGCCGCCGCCGAACAGGCGGGTGAACAGCTCCGTGAAGTGCTTGTTGACCGCCTCGAAGGCGGCGAGGAAGCGCTCGCGGCCCTCGCGGTTCAGCTCGTTGATGCCCTGGCGCAAGCGGGCGATGGCCTGGATCAGGTCCTCGCGCTCGCTCTGCATGCCGGTGACCTTCTCTTCCAGCTCGGTCGCTTCGACTTCGGCGCGCAGATTGACCGGGCCCATATTGTCGCGCTCGCGCACCAGGCGCTCGAAGCGCTGCTCGGCGGCGGCCTGGTCGGGCAGCTCGTCCTCGCCGATCTCGGCGATGGCGAGCAGGCCGTCCGGCGCGCATTGCAGCTTCTCGGTGATGCGCTCGGCGAGATCCGACAGCACCTGCTGCGAGGTGCCGACGACGCCTTCGCTGCGCACGCGCTCTTCGCGCGCGGTGGCGAGCTTGCCTTCGGTGCTTTTCAGGGCGCGGTCGGAGGTGGTCTGCGCCGTCTCGGCGGCGGCGAGCGCGTCGGCGGCTTGCTTGCGCAGGGCCTCGGCATGGCCGATTTGGTCTTCGAGGGCGTGGCGCTCCTCGGCGATTTGCTCGGGACGGGCAGCCAGCTCGGCCAGCTCGATCTCGTTCGTCTCGCGGCGCGCTGCGAATTCGGCGAGCTGCTGCAGAGCGTTGTCGGCGCGGCCCTGCCAGGAGGCGCGCTCGTGGGCGATCGACTGCAAACGCTGGCGGCGATTCTCGGCCTCGCGCGCGAGCAGGTCGTAGGCGCGCTGGCGCTCGCCCTGCTGGCCGCGCAGTTCGGCGAGTTGGGCGCGCAATTCGGCAACCTTCTCGCGGCCGCCTTGCTCGTCGGGCAGGCCGGCCTGGGCGGCGCGATCGGCTTCGAGGGCCGTGCTGGTCTCGGCGAAGTCGGCGTTGAGGCGAGCGAGGGCGTCTTCCAACGCGGCGAGCTTGGAGGAGACGGCGGCATCGGCTTGGCTCAGCTTGGCATGCTGGATGCGCTTGTCGTCGAGCGTGCGCTCGGCGGCGCGGCTGGCGTCGCGCAAGCTGCGTTCCAGCTCGCCCGCGGCCTCGGCGGCGTCGCGCGCTTCCTTGTAGGTCTCGCGCGCGGCGTCGAGCGCCTGTTCGATGGCATCGACCTCGCCGCGCAGCGCTTTGAGGCGGTTGCGCTGGGTCAGGCGGGCGGCGGCGGCGGTCGTGGTGCCGGCGGCGACGGTGTAGCCGTCCCAACGCCACAGGGCGCCCGAGCGGCTGACCAGGCGCTGGCCGAGCAGCAATTCGGCGGACAGCGCCGTGCCCTGGCTATCGTCTTCCACCAGGCCGATCTGGCCGAGGCGGCGGGCCAGCGCCGAGGGCGCTTCGACATAATCGGCGAGCGGGCGCAGGCCGCCCGGCAGCGGACGGGAATCCTGCAGCGGCGGCAGGGTGCGCCAATGGATCGGCGCGGCCTCGTCGGCCGGCGCGGTGAGATCGTCGCCGAGGGCGACGCCGAGCGCGGTCTCGAAGCCCGGCTGCACGGTCAACGCGTCGATCAGCGGCGGCCAGAGGTCGTTGTCCGACATGGCGAGCACGTCGCCGAGCGCCTTTTCCTCGGCGCGCAGGCGCGCGGCGGCAGATTCGGCCATTTGCAGTTCGTCGCGCTTGGCGGCGGCGGCGCGGTCGGCATCCATGCGGGCGCCTTCGGCGCCGGCGGCTTCGGCGCGCATGTTCTCCAGCGCGGCCTGGGCCTCTTCGGCGCCAGCCGCGGCGGCGGCCAGCGCGTCCTTGTCGATGGCGTCGGCGGCGGCGATCTCGCGCTCGCGTGTCGCCTGGGCGATGCGCTCGGTCAGGCGGGCGTGGCGGCCTTCGGTCTCGGCCAGGCGGCGGGCGATTTCGCGGCGCTGCGCCTCGATGGCGGCGACATCTTCGGTGGTGCGCGTCAACGTCGTTTCGGCCTCGGCGGTCTTGGTCTTGGCCTCTTCGAGCGCAGCGACAGCCTCCTCGATCTCGATGGCTTCCTGGGCCTGCGCCTCGGTGAGCGCCGTCGATTCGGCGACCAGGCGGGAGATGGCTTCGTCGGCGTCGGCGGCGCGTGCCTGTTCGCGCGAGATGTCGGCGGCGATCTGCGCCAGGCGATGCTCGCAGGCCTGGCGCGCGGCGTTGATGCGGGCTTCCTCGGCCTGCAGCTGCTCGCGGGCGACCAGCAGGCGCTGCAATTTCGCGGCGGCCTCGGCTTCCATTTCGCGGAGCGGCGGCAGGGCGGCGGCGGCTTCGGCCTGGGCGGTGGCGGCAAGGCCCGCTTCGCGCGTCAGCTCTTCGACCAGTGTTTCGGCGGCGGCGTAGCGCGCGTTGGCTTCTTCCAGCGCCTTGGTCGCGACGGTCCAGCGCAGATGGAGCATCTGCGCTTCGGCCTTGCGGATATGGTCCGACAGATTGCGATAGCGCGTCGCCTGGCGGGCCTGCTTCTTCAAGGATTGATGCTGCGCGTCGAGCGCGGCGATGACGTCGTCGAGGCGGGCGAGATTGGCTTCGGCGGCGCGCAGGCGCAGCTCGGCCTCATGGCGGCGCGAGTACAAGCCGGTGATTCCGGCGGCTTCTTCGAGGATGGCGCGGCGCTCGGTCGGCTTGGCGGCGATGACGGCGCCGACCTGGCCTTGGCTGACGATGGCGGTCGAGCGCGAGCCCGAGGCGGCGTCGGCGAACAACAGCTGCACGTCGCGCGCGCGCACGTCGGTGCCGTTGATTTTGTAGCCCGAGCCCTCGCCGCGATCGATACGGCGGGTCACTTCCAACTCCGCGTTTTCGTTGAAGGCGGCGGGCGCGGTGCGGTCGGAATTGTCGAGCGTGATCGTCACTTCGCAATTGTTGCGCGGCGGGCGGTTGGAGGTGCCGCCGAAGATCACGTCGTCCATTTCGCCGCCGCGCAGCTGGCGCGCCGAATGCTCGCCCATCGCCCAACGCAGGGCATCGACGATGTTCGACTTGCCGCAGCCGTTGGGGCCGACGACGCCGGTGAGGCCGGGCTCGATCAGGAGTTCGGTCGGGTCCACGAAGGACTTGAAGCCGGTCAGCCGGAGCTTGGTGAACTGGACCAAGATGCCCCCTTACGTCTTTACGGGTGAAACAAAACGCTTACGCGATGACGGCAGCGCTGCGGCTCCTCGCGTCCTACTTGGACGCGAGGAGGGGATCCAAAACGGCGCGCAATTGCTCGAAGCTCATGGCGCTGTAGCGCAGGCCGTCGATGAAGAGGGTCGGCGTCGCGCGCACGGCATAGGTCTTTTCGCCTTCGAGCGCTTCGGACAGCACGGTCTGCTCGACTGTCTTGTCGGTCAGGCAGGACTTGAACTCCTCGTCGCTCATGCCGCCGATCTTGCCGATGGCGGCGAGGCCCTCGAGCGGGTCCTTGGCGGTCGCCCATTGGACCTGACGGCCGAACAGCAGTTCGAGGTAGCCGAAATAGCGGTCGGGGCCGGCGCACTGCGCCATCATCGAGGCGCGCAGCGCCAGCCCGTCGAGCGGGAAGTCGCGATAGACCAATTTCACCAAGCCCTTGTCGATATATTCGGTCTTCAGGGCGGGCAGGGTGTTGATGTGGAAATTGGCGCAGTGCGGGCAGGTCAGCGAGGCATATTCGACCATCGTGACTTTGGCGTCCGGGCTGCCGAGGACCATGTCGTCGGGCTTGACGACGAAGCTCAGGCGCTCGCCGGCGGCGGCCGGGACCGGCGTCGATTGGGGGCGGCCAGTTGTCGATGAGGCGGGCGCGCCGGCAGGCGCCGGGGCCGACGCGGTGGGGACCGCGGCCGGCTGGCCGAACTTCTCGTAAACGGCGAAACCGACCACGGCCACGGCCGCGACGACGCCCAAAATCACCAACATGTTACGCATTTGAATCTCCGAGCCACAAGATATAGCGGGTCCGCCCGGGTCGTCCAGCAAACGAGTCGGTCCGGCGGCGGGGAGCGGGCAGACTCTTGTGGATAAGCATTTGGGCCGCCGGCAAGCTGTGGAAAACCGGAAATTACTGACGGGACGGCAGGCGGGGCGTCAATCCGAGGCGACCTAGGGTGTGAGGCACGCTTTCGACCAGCATTTTGGCTGCGGTGGAGCGGATTTCCTCAAAATGAGGCTTTATGGCGGTTTCAGGGGGCTCGCCAAGCCAGCGAAACGATGCTGCTTCCACCATGCTTTGATAGCCGTTGGCGCAGAGGCCGCGCCGGCAGGCGATGCCGCCATAGGACTGGGCGATCGGCATCAGGGTTTGGCCGTCATAGACGTTCATCGTGTAACTGGTGCCGATGAAAGTGCCCTGCGGCCGGCTCGCGCCTATCGATGCGCTGCGGTCGGAGACGAGGACGATAATAGCATCGGCGAGTCCTGGCTTGGCGACGGCACCGAGCAGCTTGGTGGTTTTATCGGCGGTTCCCAGGGTCGCGTCGTCACTGTTGTAGGCCCCGGCGAGCGCCGCCGGGTCATAAGTGAACGGTCGGATTTCGTAGCGCGGCGATAAGGCTTTCGTCATTTCCTCGCGCAGCAGGTCGTTGAACCGCCAGTCCACTGGCAGGCTGGCCTTCTCGTTGTTGAACACCGTGAAACCGACGTAGCTCAACGTCAGTTTCTCCTCCATGGCCGGCATGACGATGACGGTTTTGATCTGCGCGATTTTTTCGGGCGAACTGATGCTGCGGGGGAGGGCGCAGCCGGACAACGCGAGCAAGACGGTAAAACACAGGATTCTGCGGAACATTTTCCCCTCAAACGGTGATGGACAATGTCAGAGTCATTTCCCCTTGGCCTTGATCGCGGCGCCGAGGCGGGCCAGGGCGGAGGCCAAGGGGTCGGCGTCGTCGTCCTGATAAGGCGCGGCGGCCTCGGCGGTGCCCTTGACCGGCAGGGGCGGTTTTTTGACCGGTTTCGACCGTTGGGCGACCCGGCCATGTAGAATCTTGATTTGGGCGACCGCCGGATAGCCGAAATAGCCGTTGATGCGCTCGATCACCTGGGGCGCGAGATGCTGCAGCTCGGGCGCGAAGGCGCTCTCGCAGGTGACATGCAGGGTGCCGCCGCGCCGGTCATTGCGGGGAAAGGCGATGCGCTCGGGGGCGGTGCGCCGGCCCAGCATCTCGCCGACGATGGCCGGCCAGTCGGTCAGGATGCCGGCCTCGGCGAAGCCGCGCGTCTTGAAGATCGGCGCCGTGATCGGCGGCAGGGTCGCGGCCAGGCTGCGTAATCCCTTGCGGGTGAGGCTCGGGCCCGGGGTTTTTCCGGCGGTCTTCGCGGGGGATGGCTTGGGGGTGGTCATGTCCGCTATCGTAGCTGGCCATGCCCTCCTTGACCAAGCGCGTCCCGAAGCCCGCCAAGCCGTCTCGCAAGAACGTGACGGTAGCAGCACCGCTGTCCGACAGGATATTGCGCTGGTACGACCGCCATCGCCGCGTGCTGCCTTGGCGCGCCCTGCCGGGGGTTGCTGCTGATCCTTATAAAGTCTGGCTGTCGGAGATCATGCTGCAGCAGACCACGGTGGCCGCCGTCGGGCCCTATTTCCGCGCCTTCACCGAACGCTGGCCGACCGTCGGCGCTCTGGCGGCGACGCCGCTCGACGACCTGCTCGCCGCCTGGGCCGGCCTCGGCTATTACGCGCGGGCGCGCAATTTGCACGCCTGCGCGCGTCATGTGGCAGGCGAGCTCGGCGGGGTTTTTCCCAACACGCTGGGCGGCCTGCGCGCGCTGCCCGGCGTCGGGCCCTATACGGCGGGGGCGATCGCCGCCATCGCCTTCGATCTGCCCGCCGCGGCGGTCGACGGCAATGTCGAGCGCGTCGTCTCGCGGCTCTATGCCATCACGGCGCCGCTGCCGGCGAGCAAGCCCGAGATCAAGCGCCTGGCCGAAGCCATGGTGCCGCAGAAGCGCGCCGGGGATTTCGCGCAAGCGATGATGGATCTCGGCGCGACGATCTGCACACCGCGAGGGCCCGCCTGCGCGATTTGTCCGGTCAGCGTCGATTGCGCCGCCCGCGCGCAAGGCATCCAGGGCGAGCTGCCGAAGAAGGCCGCCAAGAAAGCGCGGCCCTTCAAGCGCGCCGCCGCTTTCTGGATCGTAAAGGGGGATGAGGTGCTGCTGCGCCGCCGCGCGCCCAAGGGCCTGCTCGGCGGCATGCTCGAAGTGCCGTCAAGCTCGTGGGCGGAAGGCGAGATCGACAAGGCGGCGGCGAAGGCCGAAGCGCCGCTCGATCTCAAATGGTTCGCGCTGCCCGGCGTGGTGCGCCACGGCTTCACCCATTTCGAGCTGGAGTTCACCGTGCTCGCCGGCCACGCGCCGAAGAATGCCAAGCCGCCGAAGGACTGCCTCTGGTGGCCGCGCGCGAAGATCAATGAGGCCGGCCTGCCGACCGTGTTCGCCAAAATCGCCAAGCACGCGCCGGGTTAATCTCAATCGTCATTGCCCGGCTTGACCGGGCAATCCATTTCTCAGTTTGTTCGGTTGATGGATGGATCCTCGGGTCAAGCCCGAGGGTGACGTTAAAGTTAAATAAAAACCGCCGGCGAGCTTGCGTCTCGCCGGCGGTTTTGTTTGGCCGATTGAACCTGCGACCTATTGGTATCCGAGCGCGCTTCTTGTCTTCTTCAGCAGTTCGGGCGGCATGGCATAGACCTCGGTGACGAGCCGTTGGATTTCCTCGCCGGGCATCGGCGAGATTTCGAGGCCGCGGGCGATGACTTCCTTGCGCAACTCGGGATCGTTGAGCGACTTGATGAAGGCCGTGCGCAGCGCCTGGATGCGCTCGGGCGGGACCTTCCCTCCGGTCACCCAAGGCCGGCCGAAGCGGCCCTGCAGATCGTAGAGATTGAGAATCTGCTTCTGCTCTTCGGTCTTGGCGTAAGTGATCGCCGGCATCACGCCCTTGGTCTCCTTCATCTCGGGCAGCGGCTTGGTGCCCTGATGCGAGATGGCGCGCACGATGTTATTGGCGAACCATTGCGGCCGCGAGGCCAGGACGTTGAGGAAGCTCGAACCGCAGAAGCCTTGCACTTCGCTGCGGTCGACGGCGAGAAGGATGTCGGCGTTGCCGGTGTAGCCGGTGACGATCTTGATCTTCATGCCGAGCACGTTTTTGAGCAGCGAGGCATATTCGCGCGACGACGACGCGCCGTTGGAGGAGCCAAGGACAATCTCGGTAGTGAATCCGTCGGCGAAGGACTTGGCCGGCGCGTCGGTGCGCAGGAAGCAGGCCTCGATGTTCTCGGCGGCGTTGCCGAGAAAGGCGAGGTCGAGCCGCTTGGCGCCCTTGCTCGGATCGCCGAGCACGGGATCGAGAATCGCCGTCGGTTGGATCGCGCCGATGTAGGTGCCGTCCTGCGGCGCCGTGACCGCGACGCGGGTCGCCGCCGTGAAGCTGCCGGCGCCCGGCAGGTTTTGCGGCACGACGGTCGGGTTGCCGGGAATATATTTCGCCAAGTAACGGCCGACGGTGCGGCCGTAGAAGTCGAAGCCGCCGCCGACGGCCGAGCCGATCATCACATAGACGGTATTGCCGCGATAGAAGTCGGCGACCTTCTTCTCCTCCGCGCTTTGCGCTACGGCGGTGGTGAGGCCGGATAAGCTCAATAAAAGGACCTGAGACAAGCAAAAAGTCGCCAGCAACGAACTGTGCCGGCCGAGAACGGTCTTGCGCATACGCTTCTCCTCTCATGCGGGTGAACATTGAGCGGGGGAGGCGAGTCGGGGGGAACTCGGTCAGGCACTGCGGGGGAGGCGGCGTCGGCGTAAAAAGGCCAGGCGAACATTTCGCAGTGACAATGGCTCGCAGGGCGAGCGATTGCCTGTGCGCTTTTACTGTCCTCGGCAATGATTGCTGCCGGGATCTCTGTGAGACGTCGCGATGCGGCGGACGTCCGAGGCGCAGGCGCTTTTGGCGGAAGAAACCGCCGCCGGCCTCGCAGAGCCGGCGGCGTATGAACCGAACGAAAGCTTCGGCTGTGTCGTAATTATCGTCAAGCGCTATTCGCCAGCGCCCAACGGATGCTCAGCGTTCGCGCTCGCGTTTGCGCACGATGCGGCCGGCTTCGATCGGATTGCCGTCCTCGTCGTAGATGCGCGTGCTGGTGAAACCTTCTGGCCAGATCGAGGTCACCCACATGCGGATGTTGAAGCCGATGCGGAGTTGCGTGATCGACTCGGTGCTTTCATTGATGTGCTGATGCTCCCACATGGCAGGCGGGACATAGAGCACGTCGCCGGCATCCCACGGCACGCGCTTGCCGTTCAGTTCGGTATGGCCGTGGCCCTCGACCGCATAGACCACCGCTTCGAGATGCTTGTGCTTGCCGCTCGCATGGCCAGCCGGCTCGATCCAGCGGTTGGTCATCGCGACGCTGGTGGCGCGGAAACCATTCTTCGGAACGATCAGGTAGTTTGAGAAATCGTGCTGGTTCTTGGTCGCGGCGATGGCGCCTTGCGGATTGTAGCTTTCGCCTTCGGGAAGCTTTTCCTTGTTGGTCGGCGCCTGCTCGAGATGGATCACGGCGCGCGCGCCGTCCGGATAATATTGCGACGTTTCCTTGGGCATCGCGGCGATCATCGCCGGATCGTTCGGGCCGCAGGTTTCGATCTGCTCGATGCGCGCGATGCGGAGATAGCGCTCGAGATCGAAGACCATGCCGTGAACGATCAGCACCGGGACATTGCCGGTGTTGAAATGCTGGTGCGTCTTCCAGAAGGGAATGTGGATGGTGCTGCTCTTGTGCCAGTCGAAGCGCTGTCCCTCGATGATGCTGAAGCCTTCGCCTTCGAGGATGTGCATGCATTCTTCGCCGTGGCGGTGCTTGCCGCTGTGCCAGCCGACCGGGATTTCCGACTTGAGCACGTTGCTGCCCATCGTCGAGAAGCCGAGGTGATTGGCGACCATCAGCTTGGTCTTGACGTCCTGGGGCGTCGAGACCCAAGGGATGTCCTGGTCGCGCGCGACGAGCAAGGTCGCTTCGAGCTGATCTTGGATCTGGTTCGGCGCTTGCAGCCAGTCATCGTAAAAATTCTTAGCCATTCTCTTATTCCTTTTAGCCCAGTGATTTGCGTTCAATTCGCGTTAGTTCGGTAACTCGGTCGTTCGGCGATCGTCGTTCAGTCGGTGTGCTCCAGCGCCATGGATTTGCGGTTCAGCAATTTGGCGACGTAGCGGCGCAGCGCGAAACGCTGGGCGTCGCGCATGCTGCGCACATCGCCTTTCTTGACGGCTTTGACCAACTCGTCCTTCATCGTCGCATGCTCTTTGCCGGAGAGCTCCTGCAGCACGGGAATTTGCGCGATCATTTGAATGAGCGTGTCGAGATCCGGATAGTCGACCGTGTAGCTGAGGAAACGATCGCGGATCGCCTCATCGATGAGGTCCGGCCGGTTGCTCGTGAGCACGATGATGGACTTGGTGGTGTCGAGTTCGTCGATGGAATGAAAGAACACGCTGTCCTGCGAGAAATGCCATTCCTTGGCGTGCTGGCTGCCGCGCGACATGAAAATCGATTCGACGTCGTCGAACAGCAACACGGAGCGTTGACCGGCCGCCGTGAAGCCGGACTTGGCATGCATGAAGATGTCGCGGATGCGCTCTTCGCTTTCGCCATAGC
>CAMAVH010000089.1 GCA_945861615.1 Rhizobium sp. Q54
CTTCCGGCGATGTCGATCTCGACGGCCGTGCCGCCGAGCTTCTCCGCCAATGCCACGAAGCCATCGCCGGCAGCGGCGAGCCGCGCCGCGTCGGTGGCGCGCAGCACGATGCGCACGCCCTGCTCGCCGGGCCGGCCGAACGACGGATAGCTGCCGATTTCCACGTCGGCGTATCTGTCCTGCAACGCCCCGAGATCGGCCGCCATGGTGCCTTCCGGCAAATTGGTGCGGAAGGTGCGCGAACGCATCGGCGCGCCGCCGTTCAGCGTATGCGCCAGGCCGTCGAACATGGCGCGCATGATCACCGGGACGCCGGCCAGCACGAAGACGTTGCCCATGCGAAAGCCGGGCGCGGCGCTGATCGGATTGTCGATCAGACTGGCGCCCTCGGGCACCATCGCCATGCGCAGACGGGCCTCGTTGAGCTTGCCCGCCGGATAATGCCGCTCCAGACGGCCCACCGCCTCCGCGTTGAGCGACAGCGGCACATCGAAGGCCTTGGCGACCGCCGCCGAGGAAATGTCGTCATGGGTCGGGCCGATGCCGCCGGTGGTGAAGACATAATCGTAACGCGCCCGGCAGGCATTCACCGCGGCGACGATGTCCGCCTCGATGTCGGCGACCACCCGCGCTTCCATGACGCGCACGCCGACGGCGTTCAAATGCTCGGCGAGATAGCCGAGGTTGGCATCTTGCGTGCGGCCGGACAGAATCTCGTTGCCGATCAGGATGACGGCGGCGGTAACGGTGGCGGGCGATGACATGCGGCAATCCGGAACGACGGGTCAAAGGACGGGCCCAAGAACAAGCCGCCTAGCGCGATCTGTCCACAGGATATCGCGGGCGTTTTAATCAAATGGTAAGGAGCGGCGGGCAAACTGCCCCCCAAGCGCGACTCCGCCGATTCCGTAATATCAGATCAAGTATCTGAAATTGCAGGAGAAGTTGACCGCGTTTCTTCCCGGCAGGATGCCGCGAGACGGAAAATGGTTCAGGACGAACAAAACCCCACGGCCCCGAGTCCGATTCGGGATGAGGGCCATCAGACAGCGCCCCGCGCCGCCAGCGACCAAACGGTCGCCGCGGGCGCTTGCCCGCGTCTTGCCGTCCTCGCGACCTTGCCGGCCGTCCACGCCCGCCTGCACGGCCTGCTTGCGGCCATGACCGTCCCAGGCACGATCATGCGAGCATCCACGGCCAACCATCTGCGCGCCATCGTCGCTGACGACGGCGCCGATGCCGTCCTGATCGCCCTGACCGGTACGGACTCCGACCCGCATGACGCCGCGTTGGTGAAATCCCTGCGCGCCGCGCATCCGCATCTACCCATTTTGCTCTGCGCCGCGACCGACGATCCGGCGCTCGCCGCCGAGGCGCGCGACTGGGGCGCGCAAGATTGCCTCGTCCTCGGCAGCAGCGACGGACGTTTGCTCAGCCAGGCCCTCCGCCACGCGATCGAACGCATGACGCTGGCCCGCGAAATCCACCGCCTCACGCACAGCGATCACCTCACCGGCTTGCCCAACCGCGATGTCATGCGCCGCTATTTGGCCGAGAGCGTCGCCGCTCGCGCCACGCGAGAAGCCGCCCGCGCGCCAGCAGAGACGCCGGGCGAGCGCGACCTGATGGCCGTGGTGATGATCAATCTCGATCGTTTCCGTTTGATCAACGAGACGCTTGGCCAGCAGCGCGGCGATCTGCTGTTGCAAAAAGTCGCGCAGCGCCTCGGCGCCTGCCTCGGCCCGAATGACCGGATCGGCCGTCACGGCCCGGACGAATTCATGGCCTTGATCGAGAGCGTGCGCGACACCCGCGCGGCCGCCGCCATCGTCCAATCGATGATCGATTCCCTCGCCCAACCGCTCGTCATCGAAGGTCACGAAGTTTTCGTCACCTGCTGCATCGGCGTCAGCCTGTTCCCGATCGACGGCGACGAGGTCGAAATCCTGGTCCGCAGCGCCGATTCGGCGCTGACCCGCGCCAAGAGCCAAGGCCGCAACCATTTCCAGTTCTACACGCTGGACATGAACGTCAAGACGGCCCGCCGCCTGACGCTGGAGAACGACCTGCGCCGCGCCGTCGAGCGCAACGAGCTGGTGCTCTACTTCCAGCCGCAGCTCGATCTGAAAACGCACAAGATCACGGCAGTCGAAGCCCTGTTGCGCTGGCGCCACCCGGAATACGGCCTGATCCCGCCCGGCGAATTCATCCCCTTCGCCGAAGAAAGCGGCCTGATCGTGCCGATCGGCGAATGGGTGCTGCGCGCCGCCTGCAACCAGGCGCGCGAATGGCTGAGCGCCGGCTATCCCGATCTGCGCATGGCGGTCAACCTGTCGAGCCGCCAGTTCTTCCAGGAGAACGTGCTTGAGGTGGTGACGCGCGCGCTCGAAGCGAGCCGCCTGCCGCCGGGCAACCTGGAGCTCGAACTGACCGAAAGCGCCGTCATGGAGAACCCGGACGAAGCGACGGTGACGCTGTGCCTGCTCGCCAACATGGGCGTGCGCATCTCGATCGACGACTTCGGCACCGGGTATTCGTCGCTCAATCACCTCAAGCGCTTCCCGATCGACAATCTCAAGATCGACCGCAGCTTCGTCAACGACATCACCGTCAATCCCGACGATGCCGCCATCGTCAAAGCGATTCTCGCCATGGCCTATAGCCTACGCCTCAAGGTCGTCGCCGAGGGCGTCGAAACGGTCGAACAACTGCGCTTCCTCGAAGCGCATGACTGCGACGCGGTGCAGGGCTTCCTGCTCAGCAAGCCGCAGCCGGCGGAAGACATCACCCGGATCTTCCTGCCGCCGCCGGGCCAAGCCCCCGCTGCCATCTCGCTCGGCCTCGCCGCGAACGCCGGCCTGCGCAAGGCCTGATTCGCGCTGATTTGACGCTCATTTGCCAACCTGCAAGCCGGCGGTTATGGTCCCGCCCCCTCGTAAGGATATGGCATGAAATTCCCCTCACCCCTCGTGCGCGGCACGCTACTCAAGCGGTATAAGCGCTTTCTGGCCGATATCCAATTTCCCGACGGCCGCGAGATCACCGCCCATGTCGCCAACCCCGGCGCCATGCTCGGCCTGAACGCCCCCGGCGCCGAGGTCTGGCTGTCCAAATCGGACAACCCCAAGCGCAAGCTCGCCTATAGCTGGGAACTGATCAAAGCTGATGGGGTTCTGGTCGGGCTCAACACCGCCTGGCCCAATCCGCTCGCCTTTGAGGCCCTGGCGGCGGGAAAAATCGAAGAATTGCAGGGGTATAAGTCGATCCGGCGCGAGGTGAAGTACGGCGTCAATTCGCGCATCGACCTCTTGCTCACTGACGACGAAAAACCCACATGCTATGTCGAGGTGAAGAATGTGCACCTCAAGCGGGGGCCCCCGTCAAATTCTGGGGTGGCCGAGTTTCCCGATTGCCGGACCGAGCGCGGGGCCAAGCATTTGCGGGAATTGACCGCGATGGTCGCCGCCGGCCACCGCGCCGTGATGCTCTATGTCGTCCAGCGCGGCGATTGCGAGGCTTTTACCACCGCCGACGACCTCGATCCGGTCTATGGCCAAGCCCTACGCCAAGCGATGGCCCAGGGCGTCGAGGCGATCTGCTACGATTGCCGGGTGACGACCGAGTCCATAGACTGGGGCCGCCCCCTGCCGGTTCAGTTATAGTTTCACACAGGCCGAAACGGGCCTTCAGGATACGCTCACGATGAACATGGAAATCTCGAACGCCGACCAGGCTGCGCCGCGCAAAGCGGGCAATATCGTCCTGCATGACGAGGCCTCCTTCGTCGGCATGCGCAAGGCCGGCCGCCTAGCTGCCGAGACGCTCGATTTCATCACCGAGCATGTCAAGCCCGGCGTCACCACCGAAGCGCTGAACCAGCTCTGCCACGATTTCATCGTCGGCCATGAGGCGGTCCCCGCACCGCTCAATTATCGCGGCTTCCCCAAATCAATCTGCACCTCGGTCAACCATGTCGTCTGCCATGGCATTCCCGACGCGAAGAAGAAGCTGGAGAAGGGCGATATCGTCAATATCGACGTCACCGTCATCCTCGACGGCTGGTACGGCGACTGCTCGCGCATGTATTTCGCCGGCGACGTCGGCGTCAAAGCCCGCAAGCTGTGCGACGTGACATACGAGTCGATGATGCGCGGCATCGAGGTGGTGAAGCCCGGCGCGCGGCTCGGCGACATCGGCGCGGCGATTCAGGAATATGTCGAATCGCACCGCTTCTCGGTGGTGCGCGATTTCTGCGGCCATGGCCTGGGCCGCACCTTCCATGCCGCGCCCAACATCCTGCATTACGGCAATGCCGGCGAAGGCACGGCGCTGCGCGAAGGCATGTTCTTCACCGTCGAGCCGATGGTCAATGCCGGCGGTTGGCAGGTGAAGATCCTGCAAGACGGCTGGACCGCCGTGACCAAGGACAAGTCGCTGTCGGCGCAGTTCGAACATTCGATCGGCGTCACCGCCACGGGCTACGAGATTTTCACGCTCTCGCCCAAGGGCCTCGACCGGCCGCCTTACGCGCTCTGAGCCTAAGCGTCGGGGGGCGCGACATGAGCGACGGTGGCGAGACAGCCGGCAAACCGGCCAAAGCGAAACCCCATTATTTCGAGCATCGAGAGCGGCTGCGCGAGCGCTTCCTGCGCGACGAGGGCGCGGCGATGCCCGATTACGAATTGCTCGAACTGCTGCTGTGCCTCGCAAAACCTCGCGGCGACGTCAAGCCTCTGGCGAAAGAGCTGATCGCCCGCTTCAAGAGTTTCGCTGGTGTGTTCGCCGCCGAGCCGGCCGAATTGCTCAAAGTCGATGGCGTCGGACCGACTTCGCTGCACACTCTCAAGCTGGCCCGAGCGATCGCCTTACGGCTCACCGTCGCCGAGGCCAAGAAACGCGACGTCATCAGCTCGCATCAGGCGTTGCTCGACCATTGCCGCGCCCGCCTCGCGCATAGCGCGACGGAAGAATTCCGCGTGCTGTTCCTCGATGCGAAGAACGGCCTGATCGCCGACGAGCAGCTCGGGCGCGGCACCGTCAATCACGCGCCGGTCTATCCGCGCGAAGTCGTCAAGCGCGCCCTCGAGCTGGGCGCCGTCGCCTTGATCCTGGTGCATAACCATCCGAGCGGCGATCCGTCGCCATCGGCCGACGACATCGCCATGACGCGCGAGGTGCGCGCCGCCGCCGAAGCGCTCGGCCTGACGCTGCACGACCATCTCATCATCGGCCGCCACGGCCACGCCAGCCTGCGCGCGATGGGAAAACTTTAGGACCGCCATACCTTAGGACCGCCATGAAAATCCCCGCGCTGGCCTTCACCACGACCGACTGGAGCGCCGTTCCCGCCGTCGCATATCCCGGCGAGACCGGCCAAGCGCTGTGGCGCACCTTCGCGATCGGCGATCTGCGCGTGCGCCTGGTCGAATACAGCCCCGGCTATCTCGCCGACCATTGGTGCGACCGCGGCCATGTGCTCTATGTGCTGGAGGGCGAGTTGGACACCGAATTGCGCGACGGCCGGACCTTCAAGCTGTCGGCGGGCATGAGCTATCAGGTGTCGGACTTCGGCGATGCGGCGCACCGCTCCTCGACGCGCAGCGGCGCCAAGCTGTTCATCGTGGATTGACGCGCCATGGCGAGCACGACGCGCGCGACGCAAGCCCTGACGGCGGCCAAGGTCGCTTTCACGGTCCATCACTATGAATACGACCCGACCGCCGAACGCATCGGGATGCAAGCCGCCGAAGCCCTGGGCGAGCCGCCGCAGCGCGTGCTGAAAACGCTGATGGCGCTGGTCGACGGCAAACCGGTCTGCGTCGTCGTGCCGTCCGACCAGGAAGTCTCGATGAAGAAACTGGCGGCGGCCTTCAAGGGCAAGAAAGCCGAGATGATGCCGCCCGGCGACGCCGAGCGCGTCACCGGCTATCACGTCGGCGGCATCAGCCCGTTCGGCCAGAAGCGCCAGGTGCCGACCGCCATCGAAGAAGCCGCGCTCGCCGAGGATCTGGTTTACATCAACGGCGGACAGCGCGGCCTGCAGGTGCGGCTCGCCCCGCGCGAAGCGCAGCGCGCGCTGAAAGCCGTCGCCGCGCCGCTCGTGGCGTGAGTTCCGCACGGAAAAAACTGGCGCGCCGCCGGGTTGCTCCCCATAGTCTGCTGGTCCCCCTTCTGCTGATGGTTTCGCCATGGTCCGCCGCAGTCCCGTCCTCATCGCCACCGTCGCCTTTCTCGCCCTCGCCGCCTGCGCCGACCGTCAGAGCGGCCGCATCACGCCGCAAGAAGCCGCGCGCGTCGGCGGCCCGACGCAGGACGCCGGTCCTTCGGTCCATTGGCGCGCCTCGCTCGCCGGCGATGTCGTGGTCGTCGAAGTGCAGGATCGCAACAACGCCTATCGCGTCGAAAAGGTCGAACTGATCGCGCCGGACGGGCGCAGCATCCTGGCCAGCGACGTCACCCGCGAGCGCATCACGCCGGGCGGGCGCCATAACGATAGCGGGGTCGGCATCGGCGTCGGCGGCTCGGGCGGCAGCAGCGGCATGGGCAATGTCGGCGTGCTGTTCGACATCCCGCTCGGGCGCGGCGGACGGGCCGATCCCATCGGAACCGAATCGCGCAGCACCGCGCGCATCCCGCTCGCCAACCCGGCGGCCTATCGCGCCAGTGCCGAGCAATGGAAGGTCCGCATCTCCTTCAGCGACCCGGCCGGCTACAACAGCACGGCGGTGATCGCGGCGCCGGTCCCCGGCTCGTAAGGAACCATTCCCGCCTTTCGGCGTTGCAATGATATGGACGCAACGCATGCCACGCAGGCTTGGGCTGTTCTGCCGCAGGTCATCGAAGACCCGGCAACCGGCCTGACGTTGCAATTTGCGATTTCACCCAGCGGCGAATTGATCCTCACGGTCTGCGGCGATCTCCCGCTCGGCAACCGCGAATTCATCTTCGCGCGGGACGGCAGCCTGGCCGGTACCGGCCTCGCCCCCCGCAGTTGAACCGGCGCGGCAAAAAGTGCCTTTCTTGCGCCATCTTTTGGTGATGGACTAAGGTCTGCCGGAGGACCCCATCATGCATCAACGCCTGCGCTTCCCCTTCACGATCGGCCTTGTCGCCATGGCCGGGCTTCTGCTCGCGGCCTGCGCCAGCGGCCCGAGCTATCCGCTCTATTCGCCGCAAGCGGTGACGGGCACCTTCGGCTATAGCGAGCAGAAGGTTTCAGCGACCTCCTTCAAGGTGAGCTACGTGACGCCGCAGCGCTCCTCGATCGACTCGCGCAACGCGGTCGAAGAGCGCCGCCAAGCCCTGCTGACCCTCAGCAACGACATGGCGATCTGGCGCGCCGCCGCCCTCGCCCTCGCCAACGGCCAGACGGAATTTCGCGTGACGCGCCGCGACAACGACGTCGACGTGCAGCGCAGCACCTACGATTCCTATCCCTATCATTCGCGTCGCCATTACGGACCGCCCGGCCGCCCCTACTACGGGCCGGACTTCTACGGGCCGCCATGGCCCGACACGTCGGTCTACATGCGCGCCAGCACCACGCTGATCGTCGAATTCGGGCGCCGCCCCGGCGAGGATTTCTTCATTGCCGACGAAGCCATTGCCCGCTTGCGCCAGACCTATCCCGGGGCCGACCAACCCGTCATGACCAAGTAAGGGACGCCCAATGATGACAGCCTCCAGCGGCCTTGCCGCGCTTTTGCTCGCCCTGGCGCTCGACGCCAATCCGGCGCTGGCCCAGACCGCCGGCCAAGCCCCTGGCAGTCAGCAGCTTGCCCAGTCCGCGCCGCCGGCGCGCGCCATGCCCGCGCCGAAGCCGCCGGCCGCACCGACGCCGGGCGCCCAGGCGCTGGAAAAATTCGTGCGCGCCTCCGCCGCGCCCTGTCAGAAGGAGGCATCCGGCCGTTGCGTCGATCTCGGCTGGGCCTATGCCGACCGCGACAAGAACGGCACCCTGTCGCTCGCCGAGGTGGAAACCATCCGCGATCAGATCATCGCCTGGAACGCCTGGAAGGGCGACACGCTCACCCCGCGCGAGCGCGCCAATTTCAACATGGGCCTGTGGGCCAGCAATAGCGTCGGCATTAATAATCTGTTCGCGAGTTACGACGCCAATGGCGACGGCAAGCTGACCAAGGCCGAGCTGCTGGCCGATGTGCGGCTCGACCAGCGCCCGCTCGGCCAAGTGCTGGCCGACGAAAAATCGGTCAACCGCCAGCGCTTCGCCAGCCGCCTCGGCCCGCTGCAAAAAATGGCTGAAGTGCTGATGACGCCGCGCCCGGCCGGCAGCCCGTTGCCGGCCCCGGCGGCGCCGCGCCCCCAGGTCCAGCCGCTGCCTTAAAGACCGCCTTTAATCACTATGACAACCGGCGCCCGAAAGGCGCCGGTTCGCATTTGAGATTCGCCTGTCGAATGCCGGACGGCTATAGGTAGGGCCCATTTTCGACAGCCGAGATGTTCCCATGATCCCGCGTTACTCCCGCCCCGAGATGGCCGCCATTTGGGCGCCCGAGACCCGTTTCCAGATCTGGTTCGAGATCGAGGCCCATGCCTGCGACGCGCAAGCCAAGCTCGGCGTCATTCCCAAATCGGCCGCCAAGGCGGTGTGGAAGCGCGGCGCCTTCGAAGTGGACCGCATCGACGAGATCGAGCGCGAGACCAAACATGACGTCATCGCCTTCCTCACCAACCTCGCCGAGCATGTCGGCCCCGAGGCGCGCTTCGTCCATCAGGGCATGACCTCGTCGGACGTGCTCGACACTTGCCTCGCGGTGCAGCTCTCGCGCGCCTCCGACATCCTGATCGCCGACGTCGACAAGCTGCTCGCCGTGCTCGAACGCCGCGCGCGCGAATTGAAGATGGTGCCGGCCATGGGCCGCAGCCACGGCATCCATGCCGAGCCGGTCACCTTCGGCCTCAAGCTCGCCGGCTTCTACGCCGAGTTCGACCGCGCCCGCGCCCGCCTGGTCGCCGCCAAGAAGGAGATCGCCACCTGCGCGATTTCCGGCGCCGTCGGCACCTTCGCGCATATCGATCCCTTCGTCGAAGAATACGTCGCCGGCAAGCTCGGCCTCGCCGTCGAGCCGCATTCGACCCAGGTCATCCCGCGCGACCGCCATGCCATGTTCTTCGCCGTGCTCGGCGTCGTCGCCTCGTCCTGCGAGCGCCTCGCCACCGAAATCCGCCATCTGCAGCGCACCGAAGTGCGCGAGGCCGAAGAGTTCTTCTCGCCGGGCCAGAAGGGCTCGTCGGCCATGCCGCACAAGCGCAACCCGGTGCTGTCGGAAAACGTCACCGGACTCGCCCGCCTGGTGCGCGGCATGGTGATCCCCGCCATGGAAAACGTGGCGCTCTGGCACGAACGCGACATCTCGCACTCGTCGGTCGAGCGCATGATCGGCCCCGACGCGACGGTGACGCTGGATTTCGCCCTCGCCCGCCTCACCGGCATGATCGACAAGCTGCTGGTCTATCCGGACGCCATGCAGAAGAACCTCGACATGCTCGGCGGCCTCGTCCATTCGCAGCGCATCCTGCTGGCGTTGACGCAGAAGGGCGCCTCGCGCGAGGATTCCTACAAGCTGGTGCAGCGCAACGCCATGCAGGTGTGGGAAAAGCGCGTCAGCTTCCTCGAACTGCTCGCCGCCGACCAGGACGTGACGAAGTATCTGTCGCGCAAGGAGCTGTCGGCGCTGTTCGACCTCGGCTATCACACCAAGCATGTCGACACGATCTTCAAGCGCGTGTTCGGCAAGGGTAAAACCGCGAAGAAGCCCGCCAAGCGCAAGGCCAAGTAGGCAGTCTCTCGCTTGCGTCCGAAACGCAAAAGGCCGCCCGGCGTTCTTGCGAACGGGGCAGCCTTTCGGTCGCGCCAGAGGCGCGCAAACTATACGCGCCGGAGGCGCGCTCCGCGTCGAGCGGGCGACCCGAACCTAGCGGCCCTGGGTCACCACTTGCTCACGCGCGGTCGCGGCACAATGGTCCAATTCCTTGCGAAGATCGGCTTCGCTGACGGTCACGCCCTTGGCGGCGAGGTCGCCCTGCGCCTTCTCTAGCACGTCGCTGTCGCCGGCCGTCTTGAAATCGGCGGCGACCATGTCGGCGGCATAAGCGTCCGCCGCGTCGCCGGCCAGGCCGAGCTTTGCCGCGACCCACAGGCCGAACAGCTTGTTACGGCGCGCCGTCACCTTGAACTGGGTGTCCTGGTCGAGCTTAAACTTCGCCTCGAACCCTTTTTCGCGATCGTCGAACCCAGACATCGGGCGCTCCTCCTCAGTAAATGGCACCAGAGACATAGTGCGCCGGACCCCGATTGGCAACTGCCCCCGTGCGGCGGCGGCATCCCATTTGGCAAGGCCGGGCGCGCCAGCGCACCATTGGCAAGGAATCTCGGCGGTGCTATCGAACTTGTCATGTGCACGCTCGTGATTCTGCGCCGCCCGGGCCATGACTGGCCGCTGCTGCTCGCCGCCAACCGCGACGAAATGGGCACGCGCCCCTGGAAACCGCCTGGCCGCCACTGGGACGACCGGCCCGAGGTCGTCGCCGGCCTCGACGAGACCGCCGGCGGCAGCTGGCTCGGGATCAACGATCACGGCCTGGTCGCCGCCATTCTCAACCGTCCCGGCAGCCTCGGCCCGGCCGCCGGCAAACGCTCGCGCGGCGAACTGGTGCTCGACGCCCTCGACCATGCCGACGCCGACATGGCCGCCGCGTCGCTGGTCCAGCTCGATCCCGCCGCCTATCGGCCGTTCAACCTGGTGATCGCCGACGACCGCGACGCCTTTTGGTTGAGGAGCGACGGTTCGGCGATCCGCGGCCATAAGATCGCCGAGGGCCTGTCGATGATCACCGCCAACGATCTCAACGATATGACAAGCCCGCGCATCCGCGACTACCTGCCGCGCTTCCAAGCCGCGCGGCCGCCCGATCCCGCCGCGGGGGAGTGGGGCGACTGGCCGGCGCTGATGGGCCAGCGCGGCCATGCGCCGGACGCCGGGCCGCGCGGCGCGCTCAACATCGTCACCGACACGGCCTACGGCACGGTCTCCTCATCGCTGATCGCCCTGCCCAAGCTGCAAAATCCGCCGAAAGCGCCGATCTGGCTGTTCGCTGGCGGGCGGCCCGACGAAGCCGCCTACGCGCCGGTCGAACTCTAGGCATTTCGCCAGGATTTCCGGGCTTTTCTGCAAGGTTATCCACAGCGGGCCGGCAGCGTTGCGGGGCCCCTGGGAGTCCTATATGTTGCGGCTTCCTCGCGGCGCCAGCCCGTCATCTTGACGGCCCCTCCCGGCGCCCGCCCGCACAGTGAGGATCACTTGGCCCGCCGCAAGCAAATCTACGAAGGCAAAGCAAAGGTTCTGTTCGAAGGACCCGAGCCCGGCACTCTCGTTCAATATTTCAAAGATGATGCCACCGCCTTCAACAACAAGAAGAAGGGCACCATCACCGGCAAGGGGGTGCTGAACAACCGCATCTCCGAGCATCTGATGCTGCGCTTGCACGACATCGGCATCCCGACGCATTTCGTGCGCCGCCTCAACATGCGCGAACAGCTTATCCGCGAGGTCGAGATCATCCCGATCGAAGTGGTCGTGCGCAACATCGCCGCCGGCTCGATCTCGCAGCGCCTCGGTATCCCCGAGGGCACCGCGCTGCCGCGCTCGATCGTCGAGTACTATTACAAGAAGGACGAGCTGAACGACCCGATGGTCTCGGAAGAGCACATCACCGCGTTCGGCTGGGCGGCGACGCCCGAGATCGACGACATCCTCAACATGTCGCTGCGCATCAACGACTTCCTGATCGGCCTGTTCCTCGGCATCGGCATCCGCCTGGTCGACTTCAAGCTCGA
>CAMAVH010000090.1 GCA_945861615.1 Rhizobium sp. Q54
CCCGACTCATGGGGCGCGATCGGCGGATAAAGCGGGGCGGAGCTGTGCGCACTGGACATGGCGGTATCATAGGGCGGCGGCGCATCTGTGCAAATCACTCCCCTGCGTCACCCACGGGTTTGTGTGCGACACATCAAACCGTCACCCTCGGGCTTGACCCGAGGGTCCATGTCGACATCACTCAAACGGATGAATGGATTGCCCATCAGCCAAGGCTGACTTGCAGTCAGACCAAGCCGGACAATGGCGATTTGATAATCGGGTCAAGCCCAAGGGTGACGAAGAGGCTGCGGGAACGGACCGCGCCGGCCCGGCGTTACCACAGGCGTTCCGCACATCCTCGCCCTCGGCTAGACTGCCCACCATGAAGCGCTTCTTCTCCCCCGCTGGGCTATTCGCCCTTCTGCTTCTGGTTCCTCTGGTGACACCGGCGATGACGACGATTCCGCGCGCGGCGGCTGCGGCCGAGATTCTCCCCCTGCCCGGCAAGCTGACGGCCGGCCCGACCCAGCAGGTGATCGAGGTGGTCGACGCCGACACGGTGCGGCTCGACAATCAGCGCCAAGTCCGCCTGGTCGGCCTGCAGGGGCCGAAGCTGCCGCTCGGCCGGCCGAACTATCCGACCTGGCCGCTGGCGCCCGAGGCGCGCGCCCATCTCGTGGCGCTGGTCGGCGACGGCCCGGTGACGCTGCATTTCGGCGGCGCGCGCGAGGACCGCCACGGCCGCATCCTCGCCCATCTCACGACGCCGGAGGGGACATGGGTGCAAGGCGCGATGCTCGCCGCCGGCTATGCCCGCGTCTATACCTTCGACGACAACCGCAGCCTGATCGCTGAGATGCTCAAGCTGGAAGCCGAGGCGCGCGCGGCCAAGCGCGGCATCTGGGCCAACAGCTACTATCGCATCCGCACGCCCGAGACGCTGCAGGGCACCACCGACAGTTTCCAGATCGTCGAGGGCCGCGTGCTCGCCGTCGGCCTGTCGCGCGACCGCGCCTTCCTCAATTTCGGCCCCGACTACAAGACCGACTTCACCATCGCCATCGCCAAGCGCGACTTCAAGAATTTCGGCCGCGGCTTCGATCCCAAACGGTTCGAAGGCGAGCGCTTGCGCGTGCGCGGCTGGGTCGAGGCGGTCAACGGGCCGTCGATCGACGTCACCCATCCCGAGCAGATCGAGGTGCTTGCCAAATGACCAACCGTCATCTCCCCCTGATCGCCAGCCTGTTCGCCGGCGCCGCACTGCTCGCCGGCTGCACCACCAACCCGGCGACCGGCGAGCGCATGCTGTCGCTGATGTCGCCGCAGGAGGAGCAGCAGATCGGCGCGCAGGAACATCCCAAGCTCGTGCAGGAGTTCGGCGGCGAATATAACAACGCCGATCTGGTGCGCTATATCGACAGCGTCGGCCAGCTGCTGGCGCGCACCTCGGAGCTGCCCGACCAGAAGTTCACCTTCACCGTGCTCGATTCCGAAATCGTCAACGCCTTCGCCCTGCCCGGCGGCTATGTCCATGTCTCGCGCGGCCTGCTGGCGCTCGCCAATAGCGAGGCGGAAATCGCCGGGGTCATGGCGCACGAGATCGGCCATGTCACCGGGCGCCACTCGGCGCAGCGCTACAGCCAGACGATGGGCGCCAATATCCTCTCGACGATTCTCGGCCTCGGCCTCGGCGGCATCGGCCAGCAGATCGGCCAGGCGGCCGGCAGCTATTATCTCGCCGGCTATTCGCAGGATCAGGAATTCCAGGCCGACAGCCTCGGCGTGCGCTATCTGCGGCGCGCCGGCTACGATGCGCAGGCGATGGCCGATTTCCTGGCGTCTTTGCGGGCGCAATCGCAGCTCGAAGCGGCGGCCGCCGGCCTGCCGCCCGGCACGGTGGACGAGACCGACATCATGGCGAGCCACCCGCGCACGCTCGATCGCGTGCAGCGCGCCATGGCCGAAGCCGGCGGCGGCCCGCCGGTGAAGGATCCGATGGAGGGCCGCGACATTTATCTGCGCAAAATTCACGGCATGATCTACGGCGATTCGCCCGAGCAGGGCTATGTGCGCGGCCAGCGCTTCATCCATCCGGCGCTGCGCTTCGCCTTCGAGGTGCCGCAGGGCTTCAAGCTCGTCAACAAGACGAGCGCCGTGCAGGCGCGCGGACCGAACGGCGCTGGCATCATCTTCGATATGCAAAAGGCCGGCGCCGGCAGCATGGCCAATTACATGGCCAGCGCGCTCGGCGGGCGGAAGGTGCCGATCGAATCGATCACCATCAACGGCATGGAGGCCGCGACGGCCTCCGTCCCGGTCAATAGCAGCGCCGGCGCGCGCGTCGTCCGCCTCGTCGCCATCCGCTTCGATGCCAATCAAGTGGCGCGCATGGTGTTCATCACCACGCCGCAACAGGCGAACGCGCTGAGCGAGCAGCTTCGCACGACCACTTACAGTTTCCGCAAGCTGACGGCGGCGGAAGCGGCGGCGATCAAGCCGCAGCGCATCGCCGTGGTGCGCGTCGGCACCGGCGACACGGTCGAGCGCCTGGCCGCGCGCATGGCCATGCCCGACCGCAAGGTCGAGCGCTTCCGCGTGCTCAATGGCCTGCAGGGCAACGAAGGCCTGCGCGCCGGACAGTTGGTGAAGATCGTCGTCGAAGGGAATGTCGGCCCCGCGTCCTAGGCCGTCAGCCGCGCGTCAACCACGCGATGTTCGTAGCGCGCTAGCCGCGCGATATTCGAGGCGCGCTAGCCGCGCGACAGCTCGTACTGATCGTCGTGGAACGGGACGCCGTAGAGCAGCTTGCCGAGATAATCGACCGAGGCATCGTAGATGCCGGGAATGGTCGATTCGCGCGAGCCGGCGACCAGCAGGGTGATCCCGCCGCCGAGCTCGGCGAGCCAGTCGCGCACGTCTTGCGGATCGGGCCCGCCAGCCAAATCGACGGTCATGATCGGCTTCTTGCGGTCGTTGGCGAGATGCAGCATATGGCGGCTGCCCATGCCGGGCTGGCGCACATAGAGCAGCAGGATGGCTTCGGCGGATTTGATATTGAGACGGGCGGCATCGCCATGGTCCGGCGATTCGGTCTCGCTCAGCGGATAGCGCGCGGGAATCTGGCCATCCTCGGCGCGACGGCCGTTCGGGCACCAGCCGCCGCAGGGAATGCCGAGCGCCAGGGCGACGTCGAGCGCGGCGCGATCGACGCCGGTCTCGCCTTCGGAAATGATCTTCCGCAGATACCAATCTTGCTGCTGCATGGCCGTGGCCGTTCCTTCGCGTCGCCACACTTTGCGACGCTGCGAACAAAGCACAGCCTTGGTTAAGCCCCGGTTAACGGCCTATTCGGCCTTATAGCGTCCGGCGGCCAAAGGCCGCCTTCCACCATAAAGGGCGTTCCGACCCTAATCGGGTCGGTAACGCCCGGCCGGATCATCCACGTCGATCACCCAGAGATCGGGATCGCGCGCCGTCTGGCGGGCGATATAGCCGTCGGCCTCCTCGGCCGGCACCGGCCCGCCGCCGAGCGCCGGCTGCCAATGGCGCTTGCCGTCGGGCCCAACTTCGCGCGCCAACAGCAGAATGCCGCTGCGGCCCTTGTCGATGCGCAGCAACACGGCGCCGGCGTCAGCATCGCCGCGCTTGAGCACGACGAAGGGAATCGCCGCGAGATCGCAGACGCGCAATTGCGTCTGAACCCAGAAGCCGGTGCGCAGGCGCGGCTCGTCGTCGTCGCTCACGCGATGCTCCCGATTGAAGGGCTCACGCCGTCACCATGTCGATCGCCGTTCCCCCGAGGGAGCCGGTGCCGTCGAAGCAGGCGGCAAGCAGATGGCCGCCGAAGCCGGCGCCGCCGTCGACCGCCGCGCTATGGGCGCCTTGCGCGACGCCCGCTTGCGCCGGCGCGCCGGTCGGTTTCGCGCCGCGCACGACGCGGGCATAATCGGCATAAGGCGCGGCACCCGGCGCATCGAGCTGGGCGAAGCCGGGACCGCCCCACCACAGGGCATCGTCCTGCGCCGCGAGCGGCTGCGCCGGATCGATCCCGGCGCTGACGAACAGCAGCGCATGGTCCTCGGTGAAGGCCGCGCGCTTGAGCGCCGCCATGAAATCGGCATGGCCCGGCGTCTGGTTCATCGCCTGGCGCAGCTTCTGCGTCCATTTGCCGATGGCGACGGCGCCCTGGCGCATCACGCTCACGCCTTCGTCCGGCGCGCCGCCATAGGCGGCGAGCGTCGCCGCCAAGCCCTGGCCGAGCGTCCAGGCCAGCACCTCGCCGGGATTGGTGGCGAATTGCAGCTGCAGCGTCTTGTGCCACATCTCTTCCTGGCAGCCGCGCAAATAGACGACATCGCTGGCGAACATCCCGGGCAGGGCGATGACGCGGCGGCGAAAGGCGATGAGTTCGTCGAGCGTGGCGCGCACGGCGGGGCCGCGGCCGAGGTAATTGCCGAGATAGACCAGGCGATCGCCGAGTTGCAGACGCTGTCCGAGCGCGTCATGCAAAATCGCGAGGCGCTCGGCTTCGCCATGGATCGCGGAGATCGCCCAGACGCGGCGCGCCGGCGTCTTGCGCGACCAGCGGAGGGTCGCGAAGACTGTACTATCCGCCATGACGCGCCATGAAACGCACTAGAGCATCCATCCTCGAACTGACGCGGGCCCATGAGAGCCGAACATGCGACGGGATGGTAACGCCCGCCAAGCCGTGAATCTAGCTTGGCGGGACGAGAAAAAATCCTACGCGGCCTTGAGCATCTCTTCGAGACGCTGCATGGCGGCTTCGCGGTCGGTCTTTTCGACAGCGGCCAATTCGCGCGCCAGGCGGTCGAGCGCCGCTTCGTAAATCTGGCGTTCGCTGTAGGACTGATCGGGCTGACCGGCGTTGCGATGCAGATCGCGCAACACTTCGGCGATCGAGACGGGATCGCCGGAATTGATCTTGGCCTCATATTCCTGGGCGCGGCGGCTCCACATGGCGCGGCTGGTGCGCGAGCGGCCCTTGAGGGTCGTCAAGGCGACGTCCATCTGCTGGCGCGAGGAGAGCTTGCGCAGGCCGGAGGCCTTGGCCTTCTCGATCGGCACACGCAGCGTCATCTTCTCCTTGTCGAAGCGGATGACGATAAGCCTCAGTTCCATGCCAGCGATGCTCTGGGTCTCGATCGCGTCGATGCGCCCGACGCCATGGGTCGGATAGACGACATAGTCGCCCGTGGTGAAGTCGATCTGGATGATCTTCGCCGGTTCAGGCTTCTTGACGGCAACCAGCCCGGACGCGGCCTCGGGTTTACTCAACGCTTCAACTTTCTTGCCGTACGGCGGCCTGTTGGACTCGGATTTCGGGGGGGCTTTGTGCGACGGCGCGAAGACCTTGGGCGCGACCTTGGCCACCGCAAACTTCTTGGGCGGCACGGGCTTGGCCACCGGTTTGGCCGCAGGCTTCACCGGCGGCTTCACCGCCGCCTTGGCGACGGGCGCGGCCTTTTTGGCCTGCGGCGCCGGTGCGGGCGCCGGCTTTTTCTTTGCCGCCAGTTTCTTCACGGCAGCGACGGTCTTCTTGGCCACGGCCTTGAGCTTGCTCGGCGCGGCGGCTTTTTTGGCGGGCGCCGGCTTCTTGCCGGCCGCAGGCTTTTTCACGGTCACCTTCTTTTTCGACGTGCTCGGCACGGTCCGGCTCCTTACGACAAAACCCGGTTCGCCCAGCGCTCACCCTGGCGGCACGAACCCCTAGAGCGGCGCCAACGGGTTCGGCGGAGTGGGCTGGCCGCTGGCGCCTGTTTTGTTTCGAAGAGGGTGCTTCCGCCGACGATGGGGCCGTCGACCGAAGCCTGTACCGGGCCTGACTCACCCGGTCGCATGCCAAGAAGTGTAACAGAAGAAGGCGCAAATTAACAGGCTTGCCGATTACCTGGGAGAATCGGTCACAGCCAATTGATTTTATTGTCAGAAATCAGGTCAGACTTTAGGCAGCTCAGGCGCCCCGCGAGGCGCCTGGACCATATATATTCCGCAATGCAAAATATTGATCCGCGCCAGGTACTCTTCTGTCGCGGATCGCCTAGTCACGGCCGCCCGGCTTGGGGCTGAAGAACTTCTCGAGCTTGCCCTCGACGCCCTTCATCTCGTCGGCATCGGCCGGCGCATCTTTCTTGCGCGTGATATTGGGCCACTGAGCGGCATATTCGCGGTTCAGCTCGACCCATTTCTCGAGGCCCGATTCGCTATCCGGCAGGATGGCTTCGGCCGGGCATTCCGGCTCGCAAACGCCGCAATCGATGCATTCCTCGGGATTGATGACGAGCATGTTCTCGCCCTCGTAGAAGCAGTCCACCGGACAGACTTCGACGCAATCCATGTATTTGCAGCGGATGCAGTTGTCGGTAACGACGTAGGTCATGGCGCGATCCTGACAGGAAAAGCACGTGTGTTGGGGTCGCAGGGGAGTATCACAGCGCTCCCCGCCCTGCAACAGCCCCACAAGCTTTGCTGTAAAACAAACTTATTTTACAAATTAATTTGTGTGTTTATCGGCGGCGGTCTAGTCGCCCTTAAAGCGGATCGTCGCGCGGTCGCGCCAAAGGCGCGCTACTTGTTAGTGAGGCGGGCGATGGCCCGCCTGGCCGCCTTTGTCGGCCGGCCGCTGCCGCGTTCGCGCGGCGCGACGGGCATGTCCTCCGGGCTCGGCGGCGGCTTGTCGGCGGGCGGCGCCAGATCGTCGTAGAGCGCGCTCGCCAGCACGGGCGACAGGCGACGCTCGCTCAAGCCCGCGACGCGCAACACCCGCACCTCGCCCTTCGCGGCGCCATGGGATTGCACGCCCCTTTGTTGAACGAAGGTCAGAACGTCGCCGAGGCGAATCTGATAATGCGCCTTGCGCACCGGCTGACCCGCCGCGCCGTTCGCGGCGATGCGCACACCCGAGGTCTCGCAAAACTCGCTGGCGAGGGCGCGCGTCTTGAAGACGCGCGCGCACCACAACCATTTGTCGAGCCGCTCAGAGTCCGCCATGCGCGGTTACGACTCGCTGGGCTCGCGCGGTTTCTTGGCGGCCAGCAATTCGCCGAGCTTGGCGAAGGGCGAGTCGGGATCGACCCGCGGCTTGGGATCGCTGTAGCTGCGCGGCGCGCGGTCGCCGCGATCATTGTCCCGCCGTGGCCCGTCTCGCCGCGGGCCGTCTCGCCGCGGGCCCTCCTTGCGCGGGCCCTCCTTGCGCGGCGCATCCTTGCGCGCCTCGTCGGGGCGCGGCTCTCGCGCCGGCGGAATGATCCACACTTGCTTGGGCCGCTCGATCGGCCCCGCCGGCGCCGCGGCGACGATGCCCTCGCCAGCCGGCTTTTTCTTGCGGCGGCGGCGCTTCTTGCGTTTCGCCGGATCTGCGGCGCTGCCGCCCTCGGCCGAATCGCCGGCCGCAGGCGCCTCGCCTTCGGCGGGAACGCTGGCCGCGCCGTCAGCCGACGCGGCGGCAATGGCCGCAGCCTCGCCCGTCGCGGCCTGTCCGGCCGGTTTCTTTTTGCGGCGGCGCCGCTTCTTGCGCGGCGCCTCGCCGGGGCTTGCCTCGCCTTCGGCCGCGACAACCTCGCCGCCTTCGGCAACCGGCGCGGCCGCACCTTCGACAGAGGCGGCCGGCTTGCGCGGCGCGCGGCGCGCGTCGGGCCGTGGCGGACGTTTGCCTTTCGGCGGCCGCGTCGCATAGGTCACCGCGCCGGCCTCGTCGCGCAACACGCGCAAGCCGAGCGCCACGAGCAGCGGCTCGATCTCGGCGAGCGGCACGCCCGACAGCACCGCCAATTCCTCGGTCGGCGCGAAGGGGCCCTGCCGCCCGAGCGTGCGGACGGCGAAGGCGAATTTCTCCGCCTGGTCGAGCCGAAGCGCGCGCGATCCGAGCGCGATGTAGCCGAGCGCGCGCAGCAGCGGCGCGGCAACCGGTTCGGTCAAGGCGACCGAGGCCTGGCCGGCGAGCAGCAACGGCGGCAGTTCCGGCGCTTCGCCGCGATGGACGCGCCACAAGAGCGCCCGGCGCTTGACGGCGCGACCGCCGAACAGTTGCGGCATGAAAAGATTGAGCGCGCCGATGCGCACGCCGTGCTGCGCGAGCTTCTTGCGGCCTTCGAGATCGAGCGCGCCGAGTTGCGCCGCGACCGCATCGCGCGGCGCCGCGCCGAGGCCTTCCATGATCTGAAACAAGAGGCCGCGCAGGGCGCCCGGCAGTTCGGCATCTTCGCTCGCCGTGCGCAGCTTCATCAAAGGCCCGAGATCGCGCTGCAGCCGCGCGGCGATCCAATCGGCCAGGCTTTTGCGCAACGCGGCCTGCTGCTCGGCATCGAGCAGGTCGCTCGGCAGCAGCTGCACCTCGGGGGCGAGCAGATCGCGCCCGGCGGTGAGTTGCGCCACCGGCGCGCCCTTCCAGCTCAAGCGCCCTTCGGCATCGAGCGAAATCTCTCCAGGGGTCGTGCCTTGCGTCATGTCCGCCACTCGTTTCTCGATTTCACCGCGGAGCGCGCGCCCCGCGGCATGGACCAGCGCGCGCGCGGCGCGCCGGTCGTCTGGATTTTGTGTCGTCGCATCCGGCCGAAACCGAAAGCCCGCCAGCTGGCCGACGTAATGGCCCTCCACCGCAACGCCGCCGTCCGCGCCCACCGACGACAGCAAGGCGCCGGGGTTTTTGAGGCTTTTCACCAGCACCGCCGCGCGCCGATCGACGAAGCGTTGGGTCAGGCGCTCATGCAGCGCGTCGGAGAGCCTATCCTCTATCCCGCGCGCGACGCCTTGCCAATGGCCGGGATCACGGGTCCAGCCGGAACGCTGGGCAATATAATTCCAGGTGCGGACGTAATCGATGCGCGCCGTCAGGGTATCGATGTCGCCATCGGTGCGATTCAGCCGCTCGATCTGGCTCGCCACCCAGTCATGGGGCAAACAGCCCTCCGGCCCCACGAGATATTGAAAGATGCGCGACAGCAGCCGGCCATGGGCCTCGCCGAGGGCGTGGCGGAAGTCCGGCACCTGGCAGACTTCCCACAATAATTTGAGCCGCGACGGCCGGTCGGCGAGAGCCGCGATCTCCGCCTCGCCGGCCAGCGTCTGCAAGGCGAGATGGTCGTCGGCATCGCCCTTGCGGATCAGGTCGGCCAATTGCGGCGGCGCATCCAGGGACGCCTTCAAGGCGGCGATCGAGGAAAAATCGAGATCGCGCGCGCGCCAATAGACGCTTTTGACCGTCGGGAAATGATGGTTCTCGATCGCCTCGACGATATGGGGCTCGAGCGCCCCGACGTCCGCCGTGGTGCCGAAGCTGCCGTCGTTCATATGCCGGCCGGCGCGGCCGGCGATCTGCGCCAGCTCGTTCGGCAAAAGCGCGCGCATCGCATGGCCGTCGAACTTGCGCACGCCGGCGAAGGCGACATGGTTGACGTCCATGTTGAGGCCCATACCGATGGCGTCGGTGGCCACGAGATAATCGACCTCGCCGGCCTGGAACATGGCGACCTGGGCATTGCGCGTGCGAGGGGAGAGCGCGCCCATCACCACGGCAGCGCCGCCGCGCTGGCGGCGGATCAATTCGGCGATGCCGTAAACGTCAGCCGCCGAAAAGGCCACCGTGGCGCTGCGTGGCGGCAGGCGCGTGATCTTTTTCGGACCGGCGTACGTGAGTTTCGAAAAGCGCGGCCGCGCGATGAACTCGACGTTCGGCACCAGGCGCGAGATCACCGGCTTCATCGTGTCGGCGCCGAGGAACATCGTCTCGTCGCGCCCGCGCGCATGTAGCAGGCGGTCGGTGAAAATATGGCCGCGTTCGCGGTCGGCGCAGAGCTGGATCTCGTCGATGGCGAGGAAAGCGACCTCGCGCTCGAGCGGCATGGATTCGACGGTGCAGAAGAAATAGGCGGCGCGCGGCGGCAGGATCTTCTCTTCGCCGGTCACCAGGGCCACCGCCTCGTCGCCCTTGATGGCGCGTACGCGGTCGTAATTCTCGCGCGCCAGCAGGCGCAGCGGAAAGCCGATCATGCCGGTCTGATGGCCGAGCATGCGCTCGATGGCGAGATGGGTCTTGCCGGTGTTGGTCGGGCCGAGCACGGCGACCACCTTGGAATCGGCCATAGAACCGGGACGCGCAAGCTCGCGGCGCAAAGACGGGCGCGGGCTGTTCGGAGGGTCGGCGACGGGGCACATGGATCAAAGATCGGGCGGAGCCCGACGGAAAGCAAGGAGAAGCGCACCGCCGTCGCGAGAAGCGCGCGCGTTAGTTCCCGCTCTGCTCCGGGCCGGTCAGCGGCATCGGCAGTTTGGCCGCAGCGATGATCGGTCCGACCTTGCCGACTTGCAGGAGCACCGCCGCATTGCCGTAGCCGGCGGCGATTTCATCGGCGAGGTTCAGCATCAGGGTTTTCGCCTTGCCGTTCCACTCGCCAACCGAGCGCATGGCGCGCACGACATTGTAGTTGGTCAGGGTCTTGCCGCGATTCTCGCCGCGTTCGACCTCGCTGGTATGGGTGCTGTCGTAGGCGACGAGCCAGATCGTCGCCGTCTCGATTTTGCGTTCGGGCTCCTTGCCGCCTTTGGCCGGCGCGGGCGCGGCCGGCATCACCAGCTTCACTTCGTTGATCGCGCCGCGATAGACGCGCAGCGTCAGCTTCTTGTCGATGGCGCGGCGCGCGTCCGCCAGCATCGTCTCGATGGCTTCGCGGTTCGAGCCGACCTCTTGGCTGCGACCGTCCACCACCATTTGCGGCGTGTAGACGTAGCGAGCGCCAAGGCTTTTCGCATAGGCCTTCTGGCGTTTGCTCGCGTGGACGCTGGAGAAGGGATCTTTCCAGCCCATGTAGTTCCAGTAATCGACATGCTGCGACAGGGCGAGCACGCCTTTGCGCTGCACGATCTCGGCGAGATAGGCATCGGCCGGCGGGCAGGACGAGCAGCCCTGCGAGGTGAACAGTTCGACCACGACCAAGGGTTCGGCCGGCGCGGCCTTCGCCGGCGCCGCATCGCCGACCGACAGCCAGCCGCCCGCAAGCATGGCGGCGAAAGCCGTCGCGCGCAGAGCATAGGAGGCGGAATGCGAGGCGGTCTGGATCATGGATAAAAGCTATTCCCTGCCGGGTCCGCCTACCAGTCAATAGGCTTCACGAATCGGTGAGAGCGATGCGCAAAAAACCTTATGAAATCAGCGAAAACCGGTCGTAAACGCAAGCGGCGTCCGGTTGGGACCGGACGCCGCCATGGTTTCGTTCGCGAGTCTTAGGCGGCGAGCATGCCGCGCAGCACGTAAGGCAGGATGCCGCCGTGCTTGTAGTACTCGACCTCGTCCAGCGTATCGATGCGGCAGATCAGCTCGACCGTCTGGCTCGAACCGTCCTTGCGATGGATCGTCAGCGGCAGCTTCATGCGCGGCTTGATGTCTTTTTCGACGCCGACGATGTCGAAGGTCTCGGAGCCGTCGAGCTTCAGCGTCTTGCGGTCGATGCCTTCGGGGAAGACGAGCGGCAGAACGCCCATGCCGACCAGATTCGAGCGATGGATGCGCTCGAAACTCTCGGCGATCACCGCCTTCACGCCGAGCAGCATGGTGCCTTTGGCCGCCCAGTCGCGCGACGAGCCGGTGCCGTATTCCTTGCCGGCGATGATGATCAGCGGCGTGCCGTCGGCCTGGTACTTCATCGAGGCGTCGTAAATCGACATGCCCTCGCCGTCCGGCATGTGGCGGGTGACGCCGCCTTCGGTGCCGGGCGCCACTTCGTTGCGGATGCGGATGTTGGCGAAGGTGCCGCGCATCATCACTTCATGGTTGCCGCGGCGCGCGCCGTA
>CAMAVH010000091.1 GCA_945861615.1 Rhizobium sp. Q54
CCGCATGGCGTTGACGGTTGAGCAGCAGGTAAGCCACTGCGAGAGTGGCGATCAAGGCGAGGATGGTGAGGCTGCCGAGCGCGGTCACGTCGCGGCCGGCCTCCTGCAGCCAGCCGGGGCCCCACGGACTGGCGCCGCCGCCGCCGAACCAGCGCGCCACGGCTTGAACGAACGCCGCCGTCTCGCCTTCCCGCATCTCGTCGGCGATCAGCCCGAACGCGCCGAGCAGCAGTGCCGCGATGAAGGCGGCGGCCAGCAAGCGCCGGCGCGGGCCGGACAGAGAATAGATATCCATTGGGAAGCTATGCCATAGGCGGCGTGGTCCGTCATCTGCCGTTCGCTGGCAGATCACAATCGCTCTTGTAAAACAACCTATCGACGGACCGCGGCGTAGCGGCGGTCACTCTGTTCGCGAGAGTGCCGAGCTCTCGGCCAAGCGGAGGACGCGGCCCACCGGCCGCGCCCTCCTTGTCGATCGTTCTAGAGATCTCCCAAGGCAGCGGAGGCTTCGGGGCCGAGAGCGATATCGCGCAACTCGCGCAAAATCGGCTTCGGCGTGTCGGTCATGCGCTGCACGATCTCCTGGATACGCTCGCCGCTCACCGGCTCGACTTCGAGCTGCTGCGCCTTGGACGCGGCGACGAAGCCGGGATCCTTGGCGACGGCCATGAAGGCCGCACGCAGCGCCTTGACGCGATCGGCCGGAACGCCCGGCGGAGCGGCGAAAGGACGGGCCATGACCTGGCTCGACAGCATCAGATCGAGAATCTTGCGCTCCTTGTCCGTCTTGGCCAATTCGCTGACCAAGGGCACGTTGGGAAGATCCGGATGCTTCTCATCGGCGAACTGGACGATGACGTTGATCTTCTTGTCGCGCACCCACTCGGCGCGGGTCGCCATGATCGACGACCAGGACCAGTTGCAACGGCCTTCAACCTCGCCGCGCTCGAGGGCAAGCAGAACGTCGTTGCCGCCGGGGTAGCCCGTGACCTGCTTGAGCTTGGCGCCGAACAGTGTGTTCAAGGCATTGGCATGATAGACGGCGGTGGAACCGAGCACCACCGGACGGGTCATGAACTTCTCGAGCGTGTCGATACCGCTCGTGTGCCAGGTCACGCAGGTGCTGGCGTCGATATTGGCGCTGCCGATCCAGTTCAAATCCCCGGCGACGAACTGCGCCTTCGGGTTGCGCCACACCGAATGCATGGCGGCATTGCGGTCGAAAGTGCCGATCGCAGTGCCATCCTTCGGCAGGACTTTCTGAAGTTGGTTGGCGAGGGTAAGGCCGTTCGCGCCCGGCACGTTGCTGATGATGACCGTCGGCTTGCCCGGCATGACATTGCCCAGGAACTGTCCGAAGGTACGGCCGTACAGATCGGTGCCGCCGCCGGCGGACGAGCCGATATAGACCGTGATGCGCTTCCCTGTGTAGAAATCCTCAACGGCATCGGCGACGGCCACGCTGGCGTTACCGACGATCGCGGCGGCCATGGCGCCGCAAGCCACTTTAAGCAAGTGCATGATCCTAACCTTCCTGTTTCACGCGTTATCGTTAAGCCGCCCCGATCAAGCGGAACGGCCGGAGCCAATAGCCACTCAGTCCTTGAAGCCGTGCAAACGCGCCGGGTTCGTTACGAGAATTTTCTCGATCAATTTCGGGTCGTTGTCGCAATAGCGATAGAGAAGCTCGACCAGCTCGCCGTCGTTCGGCATGCGCGGCTTGCGCCAGCGCACATGCGGCCAGTCGGAGCCCCAGATCAGACGATCTTCAGCCGCTTCGACATAGGCACGGCCGAACGGCACGGCGTCGTCCCAATCGTCATCCATCTTCGACAGGCGGCTGCCGTTCGACAGCATGAGCCACCAGCCGTGATTCTTGATGCGATCGACGATCCACTTGAACGGCGCCGCATCGAGCCCCTCGGAAAAATCGATATGCCCCATGTGATCGACCGACATCGTCAGGTCCTTGATGGAATCCAGCATGGGCGCGTATTCGAGAATATGCGGGCCGGCGATATGCAGACGGGCGTGCCAGCCGATTTCCTTGGCGCGTTCCATCGAGCGTTTGATGGAATCGGGCGACTGCGATTCGTTGTAATACTTGCCGATATTGAACCGAGCGCCGACCACGCCGAGGCTGTTCAGCTTTTCCAGTTCGGCGTCGCTGACGTTGTCCTTGATGATGGCGGTGGCGCGGATGTTTGCCTTGTCCTCGTTGGCCGACAATGTGTCGATCAACAGACGATGATCCGTGTCGTACGGCATCGGATGGACGATGACGCCGCGCTGGAAACCCATCTTGCGCAGCACGCCCTGCATGTCGGTGAATTTGCCGTTCGGCGGCTCATAGAGCGCGCCGGGCTTCGGCGGATATTTCGCCGGCTCTCCGTAGATATGGAACTGGCTGTCGCAGCTCTTCGGCGGCGCCGGCGGCACTGGCGCGCGGGTCTCGCGGTTCCATTCCGGATAGGTCTTCTCGCTACCGTCGGGCATCTCTTGTCCTTCACTTTTGTGGCGCGGATATTGGCGGCGCGCGACATAATGGACAAATATCAATTTGTCCTTTCCCCATAGCTATTCCGCATGAAAAGGGGCCGCCGAAGCGGCCCCAGGGCACGACGCAAGGCTGCAGGAAGACGAAACCAGCCCTTCGTCGATCTAATCCGCGTAACCGGGATTGATGATCACCTCGACCATATGGCAACCGCCGCCTTTGACGATGTCCAGGCCGCGGCGGAGCGCGCCGGGCAAATCGGCCAAAGTCGTGACCGGGCCTTCGCCGCTGAAGCCCTGCGCCTTGGCCATGGCGACGATGTCGACGGCCGGATCGTCGAGGCGCTGGCCGATCCATTTGTTCTCGACCGGACGGCCGCGCTCCTTGGCCATATGGCCTTGGTGCACTTCGTCGTTGTGATAGGCGCGATTGTTCGACACGACGATCAGCATGGGAATGCGCGCGCGTGCCGCCGTCCACAGGGCGTTGATGCCCATGAGCGTGTCGCCGTCGCCCAGCACGGCGACAGGAATCCGGCCCTTGTCGCGCAAAGCGAGGGCGACGCCGACCGACACGCCGGGGCCGGCGCCGACGCCGCCGCCGCCGTCATTGCCGAAATAGTCGAGCGGTCCGTTGAAGCGGCAGACATGGCCGGGCCAGCCGAGCGAGAAGCGGCTGTAGGCCACGTTCGGCTCGTCGCGGAACGTCAGCGACAGGCATTCGGCGAAGTGGCGCAGGCCGATGCCCTTTTCGGCCGGCGGCAGCTTGGCAGGATCGTAGCTGATCGTGGCCTTGCCCGGATTGGTCAGCGTCCATTTCGGCTCAGTGAACCGCGCGCCGCCCGTCTTGGCTTCGATCGCCTGCCGCAGCGGCCGCGAAACCGCATCCGGCGAAGCGAGTATCGGCAGGTCGACCGGCGGCAGCGCCTGGTAATCCATCGACCAGCCGTTGTGGATGTAGCTGTCGGCGGTGACGTTGATGATTTTCGCGGTGATCGGTCCGGTCTTGGCGCAGGCCTTGAACAGGCCGGCGGGATCCAGCCAATCGAGCGACAGGATCACGTCGGCGGTGGTCAGCGCCTCCAGCATCGCCGCCGACGGCCTTGCGCGAATTTCCACCGCCGCCAGGGGATGCTCGCTCGGAAAGGCGCTGGAATTCTTGAGGTCGGTCAGCACGATGCCGCCGATCGATTCGGCGAGCGCGACGCGCGCGTCCCAATCGGCCTCGCCGCGCGACACGCGGCCGCACAACACCAGCGGTCGCTTGGCGTTGGCCAGCCACTCGGCCGCCTTTTCGAGCGTCGCTTGCGGCGCCGCCGGCGTTTCGGCCGGCTCATAGCGCGCGATATCGGGCAGTTTCAGACCCGGTTCGAGCTTCTCCTCCTGCATCTCGACATCGAGGCAGATGTAGGTCGGACCATAAGGCTCCGTCATGGCGATCTGGCGCGCGCGCAGGATCGATTCGAAGGCCGCCGGCACCGAGCGCGGCTCGTCGTCCCACTTCGTATAATTGCGGATCAGCGCGCCCTGATCCTTCGACGTGTGAATCCATTCGATCCACGGCCGGCGCTCGTTGGCATCGCCCGGGCCGGTCGCGCCGATGATGACCATCGGCCGGCGGTCGCACCAGGCGTTGTAGATCGCCATCGTCGCATGCATCAGGCCGACGTTGCTGTGCAGCGCCGCGAGCATCGGCCTGTCCGTCACCTTGGCGTAGCCCTGCGCGATGGCGACCGCATGCTCCTCATGCAGGCAGACCAGCATCTGCGGATTGCTGTTGCCGAGATAATTGACCAGGCTGTCGTGCAGGCCGCGATAGCTGGCGCCCGGAACGAGGGCGACATATTTGAAATCGAGCTTGGCGAGCAAGGCCGCGACGGCGTCGGAGCCCCACCCCATGACCGGATTGTCGGTCGGCGTCGGCCGGTCGATGGCCTCGAGGCCGTTGGGGGACTCCTTATTCATTTTCGCTATGCCTTCCCTGATATTTCAGCAGATTCGGAGCCGTATCCTCTGCGGTCGGACCATCGACGACAAATATCAATTTGTCGGGCACTCATAATTTTAAGTTATTGATGCGGCCGCCGCCGCAAGACCGCCTAAGACGGGGCGATGGCATAGCCGCGTTCGCGGCACACCGCTTCGAGAATGCGGATAAAAGCGTTCACCGCCGGCGACGGCATGTCGTTTTCACGCCGCACGATGCCGATCGGCCGCATCATGAAGGGCGAGTCGATCTCGATGGCCGTCAATGTGCCTTCGGCGATCTCGCGCTCGACGCCGATCTTGGCCAGCACGCCGACATGATCGCTTTTCATGATAATCGACTTGAGGATCGCCGGTTCGCGGCTTTCGACGCTGGCGCGCGGCATGCCCAAACCGAATTGCTCGAAATAGAGTTCGAGGCGTCGCCGGTGCCAGGTGTCGTTGTCGGAGAAGGCCCATTTGTAGCCGAGCAGATCCTGCGGCTTGATTTTCTTGAGCTTGGAGGCCGGATGGCCCGGGCGCATGACCAGCACGAGGCGATCGTCGAACAGCCAACGCTTGGTCAGGCCGATCTTCGGCATCTCGTTGTAAAGCATCGCCACGACGAGCGTAAATTCGCCGGCCAGCAGCGAGGTGAACAGCTCTTGGTTCTGCGACACGATGCGCAATTGCAGGTTGGGCCGCTCGGCGGCCAGGCGCACGACCACGTCCGGCAGCAGGTCGGAGGCGATCATCGGCGGCCCGGCGACGGTGATGACGCCCTCGGTGCCGTTCTTCAGCGCATTGATTTCCTTCACCGCCTGGGTCATGCCGACGCAAGCCGATTGCGCGTAGGCGCGTAGGCTTTCGGCATAGGAGGTCGATTCCATGCCGCGCGCCTTGCGCTCGAACAGTTTGACGCCGAGCTGCTCTTCGAGCCGCTGGATGCTCTTGGTGAGGGCGGGCTGCGAGATATGCAGTTTCTCGGCGGCCTTGCCGAGACTGCCCTCTTCCATGACCGAGAGCATATTTCGTAGATGGCGCAAATCCATAGTATTCCCAATCCCTATCGAAATATCGTGGGACGATAGAACTTCAGTATGTGAAACGAATCGGCCGTTTGTCAAAGCCGACGACACGCGGCCTAAAAACCAAATAGACGCGCCGGATTCTTGACGAGAACCTGCTCCACCGCCCGCGCATCGGGAAGGTAGCGCTGCAGCAACGCGACCAGGTCTCGATCATCCGGCATCGCGCCGCCGCGCGAGCCGATATGGGGCCAGTCGCTGCCCCAGATACAACGGTCCGGCGCCGCCTCGTAGAAGCCGCGCCCGAAAGGCAGCGCATCGTCCCACGGATAGCCAGCCTTGGAGCCGCGATGGCCGTTCGACAGCATGATCCAGCGGTCGTCGCGCTGCAGAATCTTCAGCAGATGTTGAAAGCCGGGCTGGGCGATGCCCAGGCCGAAATCCAAATGGCCCATATGATCGAAAACCACCGGCAGGTCGCAGCGGGCGATCTCGGGCGCGATCTCGGCCAATTCCGCCGGCCCGGCGAAGACCTTGATGAACCAGCCGAGCTCGCGCACACGCGCGACGGAACGGTGAAAGCTCTCGAAGGACGGCACGAGGCCGAGGCGCTTTTGAAAATTGAACCGCGCGGCACGCACGCCGGCATTGTCGAGTCGCCGCAAGTCCTCGTCGCTGACACTGTCGTCGATGATGGCGATGCCGCGGGCGCGCGCGAGGCCCAGTTCGGCAAGCGAGTCCAGCAGCAGACTGTGATCGGTCGTGTAGGGCGTGGCCTGCACCAGCACCACGCGCTCCATGCCGATCTCGGCATGCATCGCCATGGCATCGGCGAGCGGCGCGAAGGGCGCCTCGTAAAGCGGGTTCGTATGGCGCACGGGATAGCGGTCCCGATCGCCATAGACATGAAACTGGGCATCGCAGCTGCCGCTGGGCAGCGTCGTTGCGATCCACCGCTCGAGAAGCTCTTCACTTGCCATCTTCATTTCCCGCAGATAAGCGAACGCCCCCTCGCCACAGCGAGGGGGCGTTTGGCATAAGAGGCTTACGCCGCGACGACCGAACCGACGTTGCGCGCCTGGACCTCGCGAACGACCGCGTCCGGATCGAGGCCGACGAGCTTCGCCGGATTGCGCACGCACATGATCTCGATTTCCTCGGCGCTCATGCCGAAGGCGATCATGTAGCCGCTGACCTGACGCATGGCTTCGACCGAGTTGGGGAACAGCGTGTCGCCGGCATCGCTCGACAGCGTGAAATGCTCGACGCCGACCTTGCGAATGGCCTCGTACATCTTGCCCGGATCGACGCCGAGCATCGGCGATAATTCATCGAACGTGAAGTTGAAGGTAATGCCGACCTTGGACAATTCCTTCATCTGTTCGACCGTGATGTTCACGAAGGGGCTGAACGGATGGTCGATGAAGGCGCGCTTGAACTTCAGCTTGTCGATCAGCTCGGCGAGCTCCCACAGTTCCTTATGGGTCGAATGGCCGAGCGACAGTGTGCGATCGCTGTCGGCGATCATGCGGATCGCCTCGTCATATTCCGGCTTCAGCTTGCCCTTCTCGTCGAGCGCGTAATGGCCGTACTTCAGCGAGTCGTCCCACGACAGCGGCGGGGTGTGGTCCTTCTTGCTCGCCGTCGGATCCCAGCGGTAGGGCTTGCCGCCGACGATGGAGTAGGTGTTGGCATGGTTGGCCAGCGCCAGCCAGAAGGCTGTGACGCCGGCCTTGACCTGCGTGCGCACCTTCTCGGCGCTCGGCGGCTTGTTGTCGCGGCACAGCGCGTAGCCGCCCCAGGCCTTGATCGCCGGAATGCCGGTCTCGTCTGACCAGCACTTCATGTCCTCGATCAGCTGATTGACGTCCTCCATCGGACCCGCCGAGCGCTTATCGTCCTTGCCGATCGACTTGTAGAGGATGCCGTACATGCCGCTTTCCGAGGCGAGCTTGGCGAGCGCGAGCGCGTCCTGCTGGCCGTATTCGGCGTGGCAGTGAATGTCGATGAAGCCGCGGACGCCATCGATGCGCGGCGGCGTCTGGATATAGGGCTTGAAATGCCGGCGCGCCGGATAGGCCGCGACGCAACGCTCCATGGTCGGAGTCGCATTGTTATTGCTCCGCGCATTGCGGAAAACCGTGTCGTCTCTCATCTTCCACTCCTCGTATGGTCGGTCCCTGTCTTGATGGCTGGATTTTAATACCGACCCCAATAATAAAAAAATATCGATTTGTCTCCAAGTCATAGTCAAAGATTATGACTTGGAGACGGTCTCCAGCAGCGGGCGCCGATGAGAGTTGGCTATTTGCCCTTGCCCTCATTCAGCTTCGCACCCTGATCCAAAATCATCTTGGCATGCGCCACGACATCCTTGGGCGTGGCGATCAGCGCCTCGACGACCTTCTGCACCTCTTCGCCTGTCGAGGGGCTTAACTCGCGGTCGGTCTTCTTCGCCTCGGACAGGAACTCAGCGTCCTGCATGGTCGCGTCGAAAGCGCGACGCAGCGCCGTCAGGCGCGCGGCCGGCAGGCCGGGATTGGTCGCATAGGCGCGGCTATAGGCGCCATCCGACGACATGAAACGCATCACCGATTTTTCGAAGTCGCTTTCGACCAGTTCGATCAGCGTCGGCACGGTCGGCAGATCGGGCGAACGCTTGAGCGCGCCCTGCGCCAATACGACGATCTTTTTGCCCTCGACCCAGTCGGGCTTGGTGCTGAGCCAGCCGGTCCAAGTGCCGCAACCGCGGCCCTCGACTTCGCCGCGTTCCATGGCGAGGTTGACGTCGTTGCCGCCGGGATAGCCGGTGATGACCTTGAACTGGGTGCCGACCAGCGCATTGAGCAACAGCGGATAGAATACGCAGTTGTTAGCGGTACCCGGCGCGCCCATCACGACCTGGCGCGTCCGCGCGTCGGCAATCGAGCCGATCTTGCTGGCATGCCACGTGACGACGACATTGGTGCCCTCGACCGTGTTGCCGAGCCACTGCAATTTGGCCGCGTCGAACTCGACGCCCTGCCCGCCCATCGCCTGAAAGGCCGGCATGCCCTGCATCACGGCATGGATCACCGTGCCGTCCTTGGGCGCGACATTGTAAAGCCAGTTGGCGGCGACGACGCCGACCGCGCCCGGCATGTTGCGCGGCAGGATGCTCGGCTGGCCCGGGATATGCTTGCCCATGTAGCGCGCCACCATGCGGGCGCGCGCATCGACGTCGCCGCCGGTGCTGGTGCCGATCAGCATGGTGAGCTGCTTGCCTTTGTAGAAGTCGGCCACATCATCCGCCGCCGCCGGCGACGAAACGCCATAACCATAGATCGCGAGGCCCAAAAGGCCCCAAAGCATCTGACGATGCATGCCCATTCTCCCAGAAGAAACCCTGTTATCGATAGAAGCGGCGCGATTAAGCCCGGCCGCCTTGGCGCGGATGGTGACGGTTGAATCGATGAAGGGCAAATAGCGATCTGTCAGAAAGCCATAACCAATCGCTATTAGGAGCGAGGGCCGATCCCTGTCATGAACAACAATGGTTTTGAACAACGACGGTTTTCTCGGGCAGGACCGTTTAACATCCGAACAAAGCCGCACAGAGGACATTCCCATGACCGTCGCCATGCCATTGACCGTCAAACTCAAGCGCTGGCTTCTGCAGTTGCATCTTTGGATCGGCGTCGTCTTCTGCCTTCCCCTGGTCGCGATCGGCTTGAGCGGCAGCATCCTGGTTTACGAAGACGCGTTTCGCCCGCCGCCGCCCGTCCAGGCGACGGACGTCGGCACGCCGGCCTCGCTCGACCGCTTGCTCGCCGCCGCCCAACCGGCGGCGCCGAATGCGGCCCGTCCCAGCAGCCTGACCCTGCCGGCTTCCAGCGGACAACCGGCTGTCGTCGGCTATGGCGGCGGCCGCGGCGGCCAACAGGTTCTTCTCGATCCCGTCTCGGCCGAGGTGCTGGGCAACCGGAGCGGCCCGCCGCGTAGCCCCGGCCTGATGCGCGACATCTTCCTGCTGCATGCCAATTTTCTGTCGGGCGCCGACGGCCGCGCCGCCGTCGGCTGGTTCGGCGTCGTCATGTGCCTGCTCGGCGTCAGCGGCCTCATCCTCTGGTGGCCTAAGCGCGGGCGCTTCGCCAAAGCCTTCCTCGTCACGCGCGGCGCGACCGGCTGGCGCCTGATGCGCGAACTGCACGGCGCCATCGGCATCTGGTCGTTCGCCGTCTTCATGATCGTCAGCTTCAGCGGCGTCTATATCGCCTTCCCGCAAGCCACCAACGGCCTGATCCGCGGCGTCTTCCAATCCGCCGATCCACGCAGCGCGGCGCAGGCCTTGACCGTGACGCCGAATGGTCGGAGCGCGGCATCGCTTGAGCGCGTGGCCGAGATCGCGCGCGCCGCCGTGCCGGACGCCGGCTTTCGCGCCGTCGCCTTGCCGGCGCGTGCCGAGCAGCCCTACCGCGTGACCTTGTCGCCGCCCGGGGTTTATGCGGATGGCGGTCCGTCGATTACGGTCTATGTCGATCCTTACGAGCAGCGCGCCATCGCCACCCTCGATCCGCGCCAATTCAGTCTGGGCGAGCGCATCATCGCCTGGCAGCGGCCGCTGCATGCCGGCGTCGGATTGGGCGCCGTCTATCAGGCGCTGGTGTTCCTGTCCGGGCTGTTGCCGCTGTTCTTCGTCGTCACCGGCATCGCCATGTGGCTGATCAGCCGGCGCCGAAAGGCGGCAACCGCGCACTGAATCGAAAGATTCTAGTCCGCTGCGGCTCCCTAGACCGACATCCAGTTCAGGTTCTTTTCGCGCTCGAGGGTTTGAATCCGGTCGAACAGCGCGCCCATCTTCTCGGCGCCGCGCTCGCGCGTCAGGAGCAGGAATTTTTCACGCAGCTCGGCCGAGCTCAGCGGATTCTCCGGCGTGCCTTTGCATTCCAGCACCGTTTCCTTGAACGTGCGGCCGTCCTTCGTCCTCACGATGGTCGTCGTCGATGTCGGCGTCGCCGGCGGCGCGCTATGCGGCACCAATGTGATGCGCGCCATCAAAGCCCGCAGTTCGGGACTTTTCACGTCGGCATCGCGGAACACCGTCGGATCGCTGGCGTCGGCGAGCAGCGCCAGCGCTGAGCAGAACGGCACGCTGTATTGGCCGATCATGACGTCCTCGGGCTCGGGGATATTATGGCGGCCCAGCTCCTTCTTGCCCGCCTCGATGGTGATCGATTCGACCTCCGCGGCCTTCAGGCCTTCGCGCGCCTTGAGATTGAGCATCGCCTGCACCGGCGTATGGCCGGTCGAATGGCAGGCATAGCGCTTCATCATGATGCGCGAGGTCAGCCATTCGCTGCCGAGGTTCTTGGTCAACTGCGACACGTCATAGTCGTCGCAATAGACCTTGAGGAACCCGCAGTCGCCTTCAAGAATCTTATGCGGTCCGGTGAAGCCCTTGGCGGCGAGATAGGCCGCCATCACGCCGCCTTCGGCGGCGCGACCGAAATGCAGCCGTTTGACCATCGCCCCGGTGCCCGAGCGGGAGAACTCCACCAGCCCGCAAGGCAATTCGCCGGCGATGCCGAGCGCGTTGACCATGCGCGACTTGTCGAAGCCCATCATCTTGCCGCCGGCGACCGCCGCGCCGAACGGGCCCGTGGTGCCGGGGCCATGAAAGCCGCGCGCTTCGTTGCTGTGCTTGGTCGCACGCGCGATGCGGATCATCACCTCCGAAGCCGTGACGAAGGCGGTGAGAAAGGCTTTCCCGTCGAATCCGCCGTCCTGCGCCACGGCGAGGCCGCCGCTCAACAACATCGCCCCCGGATGCACGCCCGAACTCGGGCGGGTCGGACCGTCGAGCTCGAAGGCGTGCGCGAGCGCGCCGTTGGCCAGCGCCGCGAAGGGCGCCGACACGGGGACCGGGCCGTCACCCAAGATCATGCTCTTGCCGCCCGCGCCCATCTGGCGCGCATAGTCGATAACGATGCGGCTCCATGGCAAATCGCTGCCGAAGACGATGGTGGCGAAGGTGTCGGCGATGGAATCGCGCGCGCGCTGCTTGACCGCTTCGGGAATATCCTCATAGCGCAGGCCGACGGCGAATTCGGCGAGCTGCACAGTTTCATCGGTCATATCAAGCCTCGATAAAAGATTCGGTTTTATGATGGGCGAAGCAGGCGGCTTTGCACCGTCAATCGCGGATGTCTTGCAAGAACCAGTCGGTGGGGATTTCGCG
>CAMAVH010000092.1 GCA_945861615.1 Rhizobium sp. Q54
GCTTGGCGGCTGCCGCGACGCTGTCCATGCCCGGCGCGACGACGACGACCGTGCGCTTGGCCGCGAGCGCCTCGGCGGTCGCCAGCACATGACCGAGCATCGACCGGCCGGCGATCGGATGCAGCACCTTGGGCAAGGCCGACTTCATGCGCGTTCCCTGGCCGGCGGCGAGCACGACGACGGCGCAGGCGCGCGGCCCCGGGACAGCGCGCGCATGCGCGCGGGCCGCCTTGGCTTTGGCGGAATTTTTCGCGGGCTTCTTCATGCTTGGACGCTCCGGCGGGAGCGGCGGGAACGGGGATCGCGCTTGTTCATCGGCGGTGAAACTGCCATAGAGGAGCGCCGCTGGCCAAGTCACGTCTTGTGACATTTCGTTACACCCGCGGCGATTCGTTTTAGCATCCTCTTTCTTCAACGTCATGGGCCGCCTTTGGCCCCCAAACTCGCGTTTCCCCGCCGTCATGTCTCAGCCGCTGCGCGCCATCATCTTCGACCTCGACGGCACCCTGATCGACAGCGCCGTGGAGCTGACTGCGGCCGTCAACGGCGGATTGGCCCATTACAAGCTGCCGCCGGTCACCGTGTCGCAGGTCAAGACGATGATCGGCGACGGCGCCATGGCGCTGACCGAACGCGCCTTCGCCGCCGTGGGCCGCCGGCTCAACGCGGCGGGCCTCGCCGAAGCCCTCGAAGTGGTGCGCGGCGAATATGCCCGCCAGCCGCCGTCCGGCTTCTACCCCGGCGCGCGCGAAACCGTCGAGCGGCTCGCCGCCATGGGCCTCTCCCTCGCGGTCTGCACCAACAAGCCGGAAAAGCCGGCCAAGCGCATTCTCGGGCAGCTCGGCGTCAGCCAGCATTTCCGCGCCATCGTCGGCGGCGACAGCTTCGCGACGAAAAAGCCCGATCCCGGTCCGATCCAGGCCCTGATGGAACATCTCGGCGGCACGCCCGAGGACACCATCATGATCGGCGATAGCGCCAACGACGTGATCGCCGGCCGCATCGCCGGCCTTTATACCGTGGCGGTCAGCTACGGCTATTCCAACACGCCGCCCCATGAATTGGGTGCCGACGCGCTGGTCGATAGTCTCGAAGAGATTTTTCCGATTTTGGCGCACCGCCTGCCGCGCTAGCGGCGGGCTTCTGACGCCACGACGCGCCTAAGGCGCGATGAGCACGACGCGCCTAAGGCGCGATGGCGGCCTGTTCGCGCCGCACTTCGGCCTTGGTGAGATGGACCACCATGTTGCCGAGCGCGATGGCGCCTTCGTAGCGCACCGGCACCGGCGGCACGCCCTCATGGACCTGGGCCATCCAGATCGTCGGCGGCGCGTCGCTATCCGCGTCCCACTGGCGCGAGCGGCTGTACTTCTTGTTGAAGCCGGAGATGCGCTCCATGGTGAAGCCGCAGCGCGTCGCGGGGCCGTGATAGATCGAATAGCGGTTGGGAGCGATCGTCGCTTCGCCGAGGTCCTTGATCGTCAGATCGTAGCGCCGCTTGCCGTCGAACACCGGCAAGGTCTGCGCGCATTGGCCGTTCGCAGCCAGCGCGCGCGTCGCGACGACCGCCAGGCTCAGCGGATCGACCGTGTTTTCGGGCAGCTGGCTCGGCAGCGAATTGTCGTCGTCCGGATCGGGCTCCGGCGGCGGCGTACGCTGCACGTCGTAAGCGCCATTGCCGGTGAAGGCGAGGCGCGTGACGCGCGGATTTTTCTGCCAATCCAGCGCCGATTGATAGACCAGCGGACGGATGTCGCCGGCTTGGTCCTGGCCTTCGGCTGCCACCTTGACGTCCCATTTGTAAATCCAGCCGATCATGCCGCGCGTGCCGCCGGCCGCCGCGACGCTGTAGCCGTCGGGCCGGAGCGCCATATCGACATCCATGCTGAAGATATGCATGCCGCCGAGATAGACCTCGTAACTAAGGTCCATGACGCGACCGGCCGGCGGGGCGGTGTCGGCCGCGCGCAAGGGGCCGCTGGCCAAAAGCAGGCCGGCGCAAGCGAGGACGAGGCGTCTGGTCTGGCGGGGCATGGTCATCACGGCGCCGATCGACGGAAATGGGATGGGAGCCACTGTAACAAACCCGCCGCTTTCGCGGTATCGCCGGGGCTACACAATGCTGCGAGCGCCGCGTACGGCAGGTTCCCGGGGCGACCGGCGGCTTTGACCGAGCCAAAGCCGGTTTGGCGCGGCGGGCAGGCTTCCTTGACACCCCATCGCCCGGGCCAGTATATGGTCCCCCTCCGGAGACCACCCCCTCCGGCCACGGGAATGGGCGCTTAGCTCAGCGGTAGAGCATTACCTTCACACGGTAGGGGTCGCAGGTTCAATCCCTGCAGCGCCCACCATTCCCCCCTCTTTCCCCGATCACTCCCTCCTGCTCGGCAGATGGCCTTCATCCGGGGGTACGGCGAATGTCCCAAAGCGAACAAAATTCCGACTTTTTATTCTTCGAATATTTTGTAGGGTTTAAAAGCCATCTCGCATGGCGATTGCTTGATGTCCACGGCAAAGGGGCAACGGGATGATCAGGGATCAAGAGATTTTCCGCGACGATCGCTGGCTTGCCATCAGAGAGGAGCAGCGCCGCGCTATCCAGGGCCTCGTCAAGGCCACCGGCGAAGCCGAGGCTTTTATCAAAGCGCGATTGGCGGACCAGCAGGGAAACCTGCCGGATCCTGCGCTCACCGATATTTTGCGCTGGACCGAGCTCTGCCGCGACTTGGGGGTATTGCCGAGGGATCAAGATTGAGTTCTAAGCTATGCGCGGCTCTCAAAGCTGCGTTCTCTACTTAAATCGTCTGCTGCCGCCTACGTCTTAATACTTACATACCTATTAAATTTCTACATTTTGACACAGCCTGTCCTGCTTTGAACACATGCCATTCGGCGCTTGCCGGGCTCTCCTGGAACCACACAACAGGAGATCAACAATGGCTACGGACACGGCTCCCCAAACCGACCTTCTCGTCGCGGAAATGCCCTACCTCCGCCGCTATGCGCGCGCGCTGACTCGCAATGCGGCGGCGGCTGACGATCTCGTGCAAGAGGCGCTGCTGCGCGGCGTCGCCAACTTCGGGCAATTCCAGCCGGGCACCAATCTGCGCGGTTGGCTGCTGACGATCGTTCATCATTGCTTCATCGACGACACGCGCAAAGCCTCGCGCGCGCGTCTCGGCGCCAAAGAAGCCGAGGAACGGATGAGCGGCTTTTACACACGCCCCGATCAAATCGCGAATCTGGAATTGGCCGACCTGCAGGTCGCGCTCGACACCTTGCCCGACGAGCAGCGCGCGACCTTGATACTCGTGGCTTTGGAAGACATGAGCTACGAAGAAGCCGCCGCGGCGACGGGCGTGCCGGTCGGCACCATCCGCTCGCGCCTGTCTCGCGCTCGCCACAGCTTGATGACGAAAATATCCGGCTTGGAAATCGGCGATATTTCGCCGGAGCATGGCATCACCCGGCGCAGAAACAATCCGCGGCGGAAGCTTCCGGCTCGGCTGCCGACGCGCCCGATGGAGAAGCATGCGCAATAACGGCGCTATGCGACGACAGAGATGCATCATGCATCCTGTCGCGGCAGGACGGCGGCCTGACTAAACTGCCGTCGTGAGGCGCTTCGAGTCAGAGCGCTCCGATTAAAGCCGCGCTTCACGCCCTACATGGTAGGGTCGCTTTGCCCACTCACAGCGAACTCCTGACGTTTACCGGCCTCATTGTCCGGTAACGTACCATGTCGCGTGTTGAAAACGTCAATCTGCGGAGTAGCTTAGCGCAACGTTTGTACATAATAGGAGCAGGCACCTAGCGCTCGATCGAGAGTTAGATGCTCCTGCCGGAAAGAGCCATGGCGAACCAGCCTCAAGGCGGCGCGGTAAAAAACAAAATCCTCGCCCGACTTTCGCCATCCGATCTGCGTCTTCTGGAGCCCAATCTCGCGCTGGTGAATCTTCCTTTCCGGAAGATGTTGGAAGCACGGAACCGCCGCATCGAATATGTCTATTTCATCCATGCAGGCTTCGCCTCCATCGTCGCCAGCAACAAAAACCTGCAAAGCACCGAAGTCGGCATCATCGGTGTCGAAGGCGTCACCGGGCTTCCCGTTCTGCTCGGCGCCAGCCGCGCGATGCACGAAACCTACATGCAGCTCGCCGGCTATGGATCGCGTATTTCCGTAGCGCATCTGCGGGCGGCGATGGAGGAAAGCGCGACATTACGCCGTGTCCTGCTGCGCTCCGCCTATGCTTTCTTGACGCAGGTCAGCTTCACCGCGGTCTCCAACGGGCGAAGCAAGCTGGAGGCGCGTCTGGCGCGCTGGCTGCTGATGGCGCAGGACCGCTCGGACGGCGACGATCTGATCCTGACTCATGAATTGCTGGCGCTGATGTTGGGCGTCCGCCGTCCCGGGGTCACGACCGCGCTGAGCGCTCTCGAAGACAAGGGCTTGATCAATCCCCGGCGTGGCGTCATCGCGATCAACGATCGCGAAGGCCTGAAACGCGCCGCCAACGGCGCTTACGGTTCGCCGGAAGCGGAATGGCAGAGCCTCTTCGACTGAGGCCGGCTCAGTCCCGCGTCCGTTTTTCCTGACGGCGACGCTGGGCGCGCTGGACCTGGCGCGACGGCGGCGGGCCGGACGGCCGCGGCGGGGCGCGGCGCGCCCGCCACCAGAACAAGGCCTTACGCCCAAGCCGACCGGCGAAAAAAGCCAGAAGGACGGCAGCGGCGAAGAACAACAGGGACAGCGGATCGGACAGGAAGGCCATGGGCTCGCTCGCACAGGACGGGGCGACCAGCCCTACAGCGTCGGGCGCGCCCTGGCAACAGCCGCTCGCGTGTCAGGACCGATCGACGAGCGGCACCGTGCCGCGCCACAGGGCGGGGCTGGCTAAGCTAAACGGTCTTATGACAGCCCGTAGAACCGCCGCGGATTGACTTCGAGAATCTGGCGCGCCGTGTCCGGATCGAGCCGCGCGTCGCTGCGCAGCCGGCGGATGGCGTTGAGCTCGGTCGAGGGATCGCTATGGCCGTAATCGGTGCCGATCATGATGTGATCGGTCTCGCCGGCATGGGCCAGGATATAGGGCACGTCCTCCCAGGTCTCGCAGGCGACGAACATGCGGTTGGCCGCAAGCGGCTGGTCGGGCCAGGGCTTGCCCTTTTTGCGGAAGCGTTCGCGCAAGTCGCTCAGCACATAGGGCAGCCATTGCGCGCCGACCTCGACGAAGCCCCAGCGCAGTTTGGGAAAGCGCGTCGGGATTTCCTTTTCGAGCAACGTGTGGAAGGCGCCGACCACCGCGAGCTTGAAGCGCGTAAAGCTGGTGTCTTTTAAGAAAAAATCGTGATGCAGGAAGCAACCGTTGGCCGAATGGATGCAGATCGGCATGTCCAGTTCGCCCGCCATCTCCCACAGCGCGTCGAAATAGGGATCGGCGAGATTGCGCTCGCATTCGAGGCCGCGCAGGAAGATGCCGCAGGCGCCGTTGTCCTTGGCCCAGGCCAATTCGGCGCGCACGCGCTCGGGCGATTTCTCGAGCATCATGAGCGGCGGCATGGCGACCCAACGCAACCGCCCGCCGCCCTGACGCCAAATGTCGGCGAGCCAGCGATTGTAAGTCTTGCACAGCGCCGCCTCGCGCGCCGGATCCGTCACCACGGGCCGCAAGAACAGCGTCGGGTAGAGCACCTGCACTTCGATCTCGAGTTGATCCATATGGGCGAGCCGCGCCGCCGCGCTCAGCATCTCGCGCGATTCGCGCGACGTATCCGATCCGGTGTTGCGATCCTTGCCGTGCGTGCGATTCTCGATGTCCCAGAACTCGCGCAGCGCGTCGCCTTCGTTGCTCAACAGGGTTTCCCCCGAACTTTGAGTCAGCAGACGCGGCGTGAAGCGTTTCTCCGCGCCTTCGAGATAGGTCCAGGTTTGCGCCGTCTCGATGACATGCGCGTCGGCGTCGATCGCTCCCATCGGTATCTCCTTCACGAATATTCGACATGAAACCGGTCGTAGCCGGATCACGGCGCCTTCACGCCAAACCGCTTTCAAAGCCGGCCTTGGCGATATCGGCCGCTTTTTTGATTCTCCATCCTGCAAGATTAGCAATGATCATGCCATCGCTCATAGATGAGACAGCGTTTCGCGGACCGAACGATGTCTTTGGCGGCGCCTTGGCTTTCTGGTAAAGAGTCAAATATGACAAACACTTCCCCGCCCCCCTCGCCACGCCCCGCTCCCGCCTGGCTCAAGCCGCTGACCGAATACGGCCCGATCGCCGCTTTCTTCATCGCTTATCTGCGCGCCGACCTGATGACCGCGACCATCGCGCTGATGGCCGCGACCGCCGTCGCGCTCGCCCTCTCGCTGATCGTCGCGCGCAAGCTGCCGCTGATGCCGCTGATCACCGCCCTCGTCGTCGGCCTGTTCGGCGGACTGACCCTGTGGCTGCACGACGATACCTTCATCAAGATGAAACCGACCATCGTGCAGGCTGTGCTCGGCGCCATCCTGCTCGGCGGCCTCGCCCTTGGCCGCCCCCTGCTCAAACCGGTGCTCGGCACCGCTTGGGCGATGGACGAAATCGGCTGGCGCAAGCTGACCTTCCGCTTCGGCCTGTTCTTTTTCGCCATGGCGGTGCTCAACGAGATCGTCTGGCGCACGCAAAGCACCGATCTCTGGGTGAACTTCAAGGTCTTCGGCCTGCTGGCGCTGACGGTCGTCTTCGCCGTGGCGCAAACGCCGCTGCTCAACCGCCACAAGCTGCCGGACGACGCGCCTGTCGAATAACGGCGCGGGCGCGTCGTCACGCGCATGTGACCCGACGTGACTTGAGCGCGGCGACGCGCGCGCTTATCTCCAGATGGAAGGCCGCCGCCGACCGACGATCGCGATGTCCCCCCAACGCCCGTCGAATCTCGTGGCGGCCTTCATATCTCCGGTCCTTCGGGCGCCCGCTGGCTTATGCCGGACGGGTGCCCTTTTTCTTGCCGGTCCAGTCGGGTCCGCCGTTCGTCTTCACCCGGCGGGCGTCCTTCACCAACTCCTTCACCGCGCCGGCCAGCGGCAGCGCCAGACCGGCAGCGTCGGTCATTTGCTCGACGACTTGCATATCCTTGAGCGCCCAGGTGAAGGTGAGCTGGTCCCAATCTTCCAGCGCGGCGGAATTGCCCGTGCTGATCAGCAGCGCATCGCGCAGCTTGGGCAAATCGATGCCGGTGGTTTCCGCGAGCTTGCCCGCTTCGAGCAGCGCGACGCCGTTCGCCCACAGCAACAGGTTGTTCATCGCCTTGCCGACCTGACCGTGGCCGACGACGCCCAGATGGTGGAGATCGGAGCAAAAATTGGCATAGACCGGCCGGGCCCGCGCCACGGCCTCCGGCGCGCCGCCGAACAGCACGAGCAGCGCCCCCTCGTCGGCGGCCCAGCCGCCGCGGCATAGCGGCGCGTCGATCACCTCGACGCCCGTGGCCGCGGCTGCGGCGGCGAGCGCCGTCATGGTCGCCGGGGCGACCGTGGAGGTCACGGCGATCAGCGCGCCGGATGCGAGCGCGGCCAACAAGCCATCGGGACCGCCGGTCACGGCGGCCACCTCCTCGTCGTAACCGACGGCGATGATGACGAAGCCGCAGTCCTTGGCGAGATCCGCCGGCGTCGCCGCGCTTTGCGCCCCGGCCGCCACGGCGCGTTTGACCGCGTCGGCGCTGGCGTCGTTCACGGTGACCGGGTAGCCCGCTTTGAGCAGATGCGTCAGCATGGCGTGGCCCATGCGGCCCGCGCCGATCAGGCCGATGCGCTCCTTCGCCACTGTCTTCGCCGCCATGCTCAAGCTCTCCCTGTCTCGCGCCGCGTTTTTGAGAGGCGACGGTCCTAAAACAACACAACATTCCGCTTTTGGAACGCTCCCCTCGCGGGCCGGCGGATTGTCGCGATTAAGTGGACGCAGCGCAACATTCCACGAGACAAAATCGAACGGACGAGACGGCGGCGAATGCTGTTGACGCCGCGCGCCTCGCAGTGAACTGTTCATCCCATGGAGCAGCGAATGAGCGGCCGCAAGGCCGCCCCTTGGGAGAACCAGTGATGACTTTGCGTACCATCGATGCCGACGCCCACGTCCTTGAGATTCCCTATACCTGGGAATTCATGGCCGAAGACGAGCGCAAATACGCGCCGATGATTGTCGCCCAGACCTCGGGCGCGGCGCGCGCCGCGAACGACGGCAAGAACATGCAGAAGGAATGGTGGGTGGTCGATGGCCGCCTGCAGCCGAAGGACGCCAACGTCGGCCACAGCACGACGAGCGAGGAAGCGCGCGAAATGCGCGACATCGATGGCCGCCTCAAGCATATGGACGAGCTCGAGATCGATATCCAGGTGCTCTACCCGACCTTGTTCCTGCGCCCGATGACCTTGAAAGGCCAGGTCGAGACCGCGCTGATCAAGAGCTATAACCGCTGGCTCGCCGAAATCTGGAAAAAGGGCAAAGGACGGCTGCGCTGGGTCGCCATGCCGCCGTTGCTCGAAATGCACAAGATGCGCGACGAACTGGCCTGGGCGAAGGAGAACGGCGCCTGCGGCGTCTTCATGCGCGGCTTCGAATGCGAAAAGCGCCTGACCGATCCCTATTTCTTCGAGCTCTATGAAGTCGCCCAAGAGCTGGACTTGCCGCTCTGCCTGCATTCGGGCACCAACGCCTTCCAGATCCACGACTTCTTCCAAGACGAAAGCGGCTTCAACAAGTTCAAGCTGTCTGTCGTCGGCGCCTTTCACGCCCTGATGATCGAAGGCATTCCGCAGATGTTCCCCAAAACGCGCTGGGGCTTCGTCGAGGTCAGTTCGCAATGGCTGCCCTATGTGATGAACGACCTGGCGCTGCGCTTCAAGCGGCGCGGCAAGCGCATGCCGGCCAATCCGCTGAAGGATAGCCGCATGTTCGTCGCTTGCCAGGTCACCGACGACCTCGGCGACATCATCAAAGTATCGGGCGAGGACAATCTGGTGGTCGGCACCGACTACGGCCACCACGACACCTCGACCGAGATCGAGGCGCTCCGCATGCTCAAGAAGGACGGCAAGATCAGCCCCGCCGCCGTCGATAAAATCCTCGGCGCCAACGCCCGGGCGCTCTACGGACTGAGCTAAACTTTTCGAGCTTAATTTTGCTAACCCATTGAGCCATTGGAGAAATTCAATGGCTCAAATTTTACCGATTTTTAGGATTTGATCCCCAATATGCGAAGGTCCCCAGGAAGGGGACAGCCGAGATTCGGTCCAACATTGGCTTAGGTAGAGCCGTGACGACGCTTCGGACGCATCAGCTATGGCACTGACCGTCGCGCATAACAGCGCGGCGAACGTCGCCACGCGCTATCTGGACGCCGCCGACCGCGCGGCGAGCCGGTCGCTCGCGCGTCTGTCGTCCGGCACGCGCGTGCTGTCGGCGCGCGACGATGCCGCCTCGCTCGCCATCGGCTCGCGCCTCAACGTCGAAATCGCCGCCATGCGCCAAGGCGCGGTCAACGCGCGCCAGGCCGTCTCCGTGCTGCAGATCGCCGACGGCGCCTCCGCCAAGGTCGGCGACATCCTCACCCGCATGAAGACGCTGTCGGTGCAATCGGGCTCGGGCCAGCTTTCCACCGTCGAACGCGGCATGCTCGACACCGAATTCCAGGCGCTGAAGTCGGAAATCGACCGTATCTCGCGCGACACCCAATTCAACGGCCAGGGCCTGGTGGACGACAGCGGCGTCGTCTTCACCCTGCGCCAGCTACCGACCAACGGCACGGTCTATTTCGACGGCGAGGCGCTGGCGCTCAACGATACCTTCAGCCTGTCCGACGTGCAGAACGGCCGCGTCACCTACGTGAACGCCAGCGGCAGCTCCGACGGTCTGGTCGTCAGCGTCTCCGACAAGGACGGGTACGCCCTCGGCACGCTGGACGGCGAACTCGCATCGACCAGCTTCGAGACGCAGGAATATATCGACTCGGTCGGCCTCGACAACATCCACGCTTCGACAGCCTACGCGCGCGGCGGCACTGGCGCCGGCGTCACCATCGCCGTCATCGACACCGGCGTCGACCTCTATCACACCGACCTCGACGGCAATATCGTCGGCGGCATCGACATCGTCGACGGCGTGCTCGAAGGCGGCGCCGGCACCGCCGGCACGACCTCCGGCGACGGCAACGACACCAACGACGGCAACGCCTCCGACGGCCACGGCACCCATGTCGCCGGCATCGCCGCCGGCGAGCGCAACGGCGTCGGCACCATGGGCGTCGCCTATGAGGCCGGCATCCTGGCCATCAAGGCGACCGACCCGTCGACCGGCACCTTCGACGCCGATGACGTCGCCGACGCCATCGACTACGCGCGCCTCAACGGCGCCAAGGTCATCAACATGTCGCTCGGCTTCAGCGGCGTGGTCAGCGTGCCGAACCAGATCACCGCCGCCATGGTGCGCGCGATCAATGCCGGCATCGTCATCGTCGCCGCGACCGGCAACGACGCCCTGTCCGATCCCGCCTTCCCGGCGAGTTTCGCCATCGACGCCACCGCCCAGGGCGCGCTGATCGCCGTCGCCGCCACCGACAACGCCGACGGCATCGCCAGCTTCTCCAATCAGGCCGGCACCGTTCAAAGCTTCGTCGTCACCGCGCCGGGCGTGAACATCGCCTCCGACCTGTATAACGGCGGCACCAGCGCGACCAGCAACACCGTCGTCCATTCCGGCACCTCGATGGCTGCGCCGCATGTCGCCGGCGCCGTCGCGGTGCTGAGCGAGATGTACGGCACCGGCACCACCTCGAACTTGAGCGGCGCGGAGATCGCCAATCTGGTGTTTTCGACCACCACCGATCTCGGCGACGAAGGCATCGACGAGATCTACGGCCGCGGCATCATCGACCTGGACAAGGCGACCCAGGCCCAGTTGCGCATCACCATCAACGTCACGGCCTCTTCGGGCAGCAGCCTCTCCAACCAGCTCAACGTGGTGAGCGGCCAGAGCGCCGCCTTCGCCGATTCGCTGTTCGGCGTCGCCGCCGCCTACGAATCGATCGACCAGTCGCCGGGCAAGGAATTCAGCTTCAAGATCGGCAGCGGCACGGAGGAGAGCGACGATCTGCTGATCAACACGCAATCTCTCTCCATTCTCGCCCTGAATCTGACCGACGCCTCGATCGCCACCCGCGACGGCGCCGACGAGGCCTCCGATGACCTGAGCGCCGCCATCGACCGCCTGAGCACCATCCGCGCCAATCTCGGTGCCTCGCAGAACCGCCTGGATTTCGCCGCCGGCAATTCCGACACGGTGATCGAGAACATGGAAAAGGCCCGCTCGGATCTTCTCGATCTCGACGTCGCTTCGGAAATGACGGCCTTCACCGCCAAGCAGGTGCTGGTGCAGTCGGGCGTGGCGATGCTCAGCCAGGCCAATCGGATGCCGCAGAACCTATTGCAGCTGTTCCAATAAGCCTTACGGCTTTTTGCAATCGGCCTGCGCGCGGTCCGGCGTGAACTTACCGTCGGCGGCGCGATAGAAGATCACCTGCACCACGGCCTTGCCCGGGGCATGCATGCGATATTGCATGCAACCGGTTTCGTCCGGCGCGATCGGCACCATATAGACGCCGTCGCCCGTGGCGATGGCGCCGGCCGGCAGATCGGACTGGCTCATTTGCCCCCCCGAT
>CAMAVH010000093.1 GCA_945861615.1 Rhizobium sp. Q54
GGCGCGGCCCGATCGTCCTGCCGAAACAGGCAGAGCGCGTCGATTGACAGCGGCCGCGCCAAAAGCGGCTCGAGCAAGCTGGCGAGAGCGGATTGAAGCGGCGCGCTCTCCTCGCCGGCCAAGGGATCGGTCAGCGTCATGTGGAAGCGATACTCCTCGAACACATATGGGTAGCCCCAGCGGTCGAGATGGGCCGACTGACGCGCGCTCAAACCGGCACGGCGCTGGGCGATCTGCTCAGGGGTCTCGGGCCGGCGAAAGCGATCCAACCGTTCGACGCAACCATTCGCCAGATCGGCGAGCGCCGGAACCTCCTCTGTCGGCGTCAGGGCGAGGAAGCCGCCGATTCGCGCCAGTCCCAGCGGTACGTCGAACGGCGCGCGACCGGCGGCAAAGGCGCCTGCTGCGGCGGCCAATTCTTCTGCGCTCGTGCCGTCGGCTAGCTCGAAGGGCGCTTTGAAGGTGCCATGAAAGCCGTAATGGCGCGCGCGCCGCGTCAATTCATCCCAGCGCTCCCGCGTCAGCCCTGCGATCCGGGGCGGCGTCAGGGCCTGCCCCGTTTCGACGTCATAGCCGAGCCATGAGGCGCCGAAGGCGGCAAGCTTGCTGCCCTGCGGCGGCGCGGCGTAGATCGCAAAGCGGGCGTTGTCGGTCATGGCGCAGGTTAGGCGGCGGCGCGGAACTGGTCCATATCCAGGAGGCGCGTCGCCACCGCGTCGCGCACTTCGAGATCATGGAAGATGCCGACGACGGCGGCGCCGCGCGCCCAAGCGGACTGGATCAATTCGATCACCGTCTGGCGGTTGGCGGCGTCGAGCGAGGCGGTCGGCTCGTCGAGCAGCAACACCGGGAAGGGATGGACGAAGACGCGGGCGAGATTGACGCGCTGTTGCTCGCCGCCCGAGAAGGTGCTGGGTGCGAGATTCCACAAACGCTCGGGAATCCGCAACCGCGTCAGCATGGCTTTGGACGGCGGCAAGGGATCGCCGGCAAAACCGGCATTGCGCAAGGTGTCGGCGACGATTTCGAGCGTCGGCACGCGCGGAATGACGCGCAGGAACTGGCTGACATAACCGATCGTATGTTTGCGCAGGCGCAGGATCTCGCGCGGCGAGGCGGCGGCGAGATCGATCTCGCGCTCGTCTTGCCGCAGAATCATGCGACCGGTCTCGGCGCCGTAATTGCCGTAGAGCAGCCGCAGCACCGTGCTCTTGCCGATACCCGAGGGGCCGGAGAGCGCCAGGCATTCGCCCGGCGAAACCGAAAAGCGCATGCCCTGCAGCACCGGCAGGCGCGCGCCGTTCTGGGTATGCAGCGTGAAGGTCTTGGACAGACCGTCGACCTGAAGAGAGGGAAAGGCGGGTGGGGTCATGCCGGCAATACCGAGGATACGAGAAGTTGGGTGTAGGGATGTTGCGGATCGTCGAGCACGCGATCGGTCAAGCCATGTTCGACAACCTCGCCGTCCTTCATCACCAACAGGCGATGGGCGAGCAGACGGACGACTGCGAGATCGTGGGTGACGACGATAGCGGCGAGACCGAGATCGCGCACCAGGCCGCGCAGCAGGTCGAGCAAACGGGCCTGGACCGAGACGTCAAGGCCGCCGGTCGGCTCGTCCATGAAGACGAGGCGCGGCTTGGTCACCAGCACGCGGGCGATTTGAAGGCGTTGTTGCATGCCGCCGGAAAAGGCGGTCGGCCGGTCGTCGAGCCGGTCGGCGGCGATTTCGACGCGGCCGAGCCAGTCGGTCGCGGCCGCGCGGATGTTGCCGTAATGGCGGTCGCCGACCGCCATCAGCCGCTCGCCGACATTGGCGCCGGCGCTGACCGCCATGCGCAGGCCGTCGCGCGGGTTCTGATGGACGAAGCCCCAATCGGTGCGCAGCAGCAGACGGCGGCGCGCTTCCGACGCGCGATAGACGTCGAGGGCGCCCTCGTGGCGCGTCTGATAGACGACCTCGCCGCCGCTCGGCTCCAGCTTGCCCGACAAGCAATTGAGCAGCGTCGATTTGCCCGATCCCGATTCGCCGACGATGCCGAGTACCTCGCCGGGCCACAGATCGAAGCTGACGTCGCGGCAGCCGAGACGGGCGCCGTAATAGCGCGAGACATCGCGCACCGTGAGCAATGGCAGGTCGTTGTCTTGCGCGGCGCTCATTCGGCGGCACTCCGGTTCATGACGTCGCCGGCCTCGCGCCGTTCGCGGCAATAGTCGGTGTCGGAGCAGACGTAAAGCCGTCCGCCCGCGTCGTCGGTGACGATTTCGTCGAGGAAGCTTTCGTTGGAGCCGCACAGGCCGCAGCTATGGGGCTGGCGGTCGATGCTGAAGGGATGATCCTCGAAATCCAGGCTTTTGACCGGCGTATAGGGCGGCACGGCATAGATGCGCTTCTCGCGGCCGGCGCCGAACAGCTGCAGGGCCGGCATGCGGTCCATCTTTGGATTGTCGAACTTCGGGATCGGCGACGGCGCCATGACGTAACGGCCGTTGACCAACACCGGATAGTCGTAGGACGTGGTGATGCGGCCATGGCGCGCGATGTCCTCGTAGAGCTTTACATGCATGACGCCATATTCGGAGAGCGCATGCATCTTCTGCGTCTCGGTCTCGCGCGGTTCGAGATAGCGCAAGGGCTCGGGCATCGGCACCTGGTAGACGAGAATCTGATCGTCGCGCAACGGCGTCTCGGGAATACGGTGGCGCGTCTGAATCACGCTGGCATCCACCGTGCGCTCGGTCATGGCGACGCCGGCGGTGCGGTTGAAAAAACGGCGGATCGAGACGGCGTTGGTCGTGTCGTCTGCGCCCTGGTCGATCACTTTCAACGTGTCGTCCGCGCCGACGATGGCGGCGGTGATCTGCATGCCGCCGGTGCCCCAGCCGTAGGCCAGCGGCATCTCGCGGCTGCCGAAGGCGACCTGATAACCGGGAATCGCCACGGCCTTCAGGATCGTGCGGCGGATCATCCGCTTGGTCTGCTCATCGAGATAAGCAAAATTATAGCCGGCGACCCCGACCTCGGCCGGACCAGACCCTTCGTCAAGCTGCGTCATCGGCGGCCTCCTTGGCATTCGCGCGCGCCATCGCCTTGGCGCGCATGTCGCGCACCGAGAGAAGTTCGGATTGGAAATCGATATAATGCGGCAGCTTCAGATGCTGCACGAAGCCCGACGCCTCGACGCTGTCGGAATGAGCGAGCACGAACTCCTCATCCTGCGCCGGGGCGGTGATATCCTCGCCCAATTCCTTGGCGCGCAGCGCGCGGTCGCATAGCGCCATGGCCATCGCCTTGCGCTCGCAATAGCCGAAGGTCAGGCCGTAGCCGCGGGTGAACTGCGGCGGCTTGTCGGCCGAGCCCTTGAACTGGGTGATCATCTGGCATTCGGTGACGGTGACGTCGCCGATCTCCACAGCGAAGCCCAATTCCTCCGGTTCGATGACGATGGCGATGTCGCCCATGCGAATCTCGCCGGCGAAGGGGTGGTTGCGGCCGTAACCGCGCTGGGTCGAATAGGCCATGGCGAGCAGGAAGCCTTCGTCGCCGCGCGCCAAATTCTGCAGACGCAGGTCGCGCGACGCGGGAAAGCGCAGCGGCTCGCGCGTCAGATCGCCGGGCGCCTGGCCGTCGAGGTCGCCGTCGCCTTCGATCAATCCTTCCTGACCGAGAATGTCGGTGACCCGCGGTAGCGGCGCGGATTCCCCGCGCGTTTCATCCGCCCGCTCGGGCGCGAGGCCTGGCGCCCCCTCGTCCATCAAGGCGAAATCGAGCAAGCGATGGCTATAGTCGAAACTGGGCCCGAGGATCTGTCCGCCGGGAATATCCTTGTAGGTCGCCGAGATGCGCCGACGCGTGGTCATCGCCGCCGTGTCGAGCGGCAAGGTAACGCCGAAGCGCGGCAGCGTCGTGCGGTAGGCACGCAGCAGAAACACCGCCTCGAACAGGTCGCCGCGCGCCTGCTTGATGGCCAGCGCCGCAAGGTCTGGATCGTAGAGCGAGCCCTCGCACATGACGCGATCGACCGCGAGGCGCATCTGCTGCTTGATCTGCGCCACCGATAGCTCCGGCACGGAAGCATCGCCGCGCCGTTCGCGCGCGAGTTGCTCGAGCGAGGCGTCGATCGCTTGTTCGCCGCCTTTGACCGCGACATACATGGCTTAGTCCTCCACTTGCGTGGTGCGCGGCAGGGCGGCGAGCGCCGGACCGGCGGTGAAGATGACGTCGAGGCCGCGCGGAAACAACGCGCAGGCGGCGGCGCGTTCGGTCCAGAAGCTCGCCGTGACGCCGTCGACGTCGAGCCATGCCGTGCCGTCGATGCCGGGACCGGACAAGCGCTGGCCTTGCCCTGCGACGAGACGGCCGACCTGCAGTAGCAGGGTCGTCGAACGCTCGGGCATTTCGTCGCTGCCGAGCGCGAAATCGCCCAGCGCCGGCAGTGCGGCGACATCTGTGACCAGGGCGAAGGCCGCTTGCTCGGGCGTCGCGACGAAGGGACAGCCGGCATGGAAGGCGAGCCAGGCGCGCGTCTCGGCGATGTCGGGACCGGCGAGCCAGAGCGGCGTCTCGAAGTCGAGCAGCGCCAGGCAGACGGCGGCGGTCGCCGGATGAAGAGCGGCCGGAAGTTCCGGCGGCGGCGACGGCGTCACGATGCGGCCCGGCCGCGACATCGCATCAAGCAGCGCGCGAAAGACGCGCTGACTGTCATGGACCGAATCGTCGAAGCCGGCTTTCAGCGCGATCTGGCTCATTTCGCATCCTCGCCGCGCTCAAGCGCGAAAAAATTGACCTTGGTGCGCGCGGCATCGTTTTGCGTTTCCGCCTTGCGCGCCTCTTGCGCGGCTACCAGCGGCGCGATGACGCTGGCGAGCAGGGCGCTTTGCCGCGCGCCGTCCTGCAGAAGGCCATCGAACAGCGCCGCCAATTCGCATTTGCGGACGTCGCGCCCGCCGACATAGCCGAAGCCGGTGCGGCCGTCCGCCAGTTGCGCGGCGCAGCGCGTCACCGCGATCTCGCCGAGATTGAAGGCGCCGCCGGCGCCGCCGACGCGGCCGCGCGCCATGACCAAGCCGACCTCCGGCTTGCGCAGCAGCCGATAGGCCGGCTTGTCGGCCAAGCCCGCCCAGGCGGCTTCCAATTCGGCGGTTTCGGCGCGCGCCAGAACGGCCATCCAGCGCTGGCGGGCGGCGGTCTCCGGTGAGTCGGTCGGAACGGTCGCGCTTTGCATCGCTTGCTGTCCATATTCATCTAGACATCTAAATGTCTAGGGCATAACTTAGCCCCATTCATAGCTTCAGTAAACGACAGCACTGTGAAATCTAAATGACGGGACTAGACAACCTATGACCCTTGCGCGCATGAGCGGCGTCGCTTTATGGCGGCAGATCGAACAAGAGATCGAAGCCGACATCCGGGCCAAGCAATTCGGCCCCGGCGACCGCCTGCCGACCGAGGCGGAGCTGTCGCAACGCTTCGCCGTCAACCGCCACACCGTGCGCCGCGCCATGCTCGGGCTGCAGGAACGCGGCCTGGTGCGCGTCGAGCAGGGCCGCGGCTCCTTCGTGCAGGAGAACATCGTCGATTACCGGCTGAGCCGGCGCACCCGCTTCAGCGAGAATATCCTGACGCTGCGGCGCGATCCGTCCGGCGAACTGGTGCGCGTCGCCCGCCTGCCGGCCGACAAGGCGATGGCGCAGATGCTGCAATTGCGCGCCGGCGAGCCGGTACTGTTGCTCGAAACCCTGAAATCCGCCGACGGCCGGCCGATCAATCTCGGCAGCCATCATTTTCCGTTTCGCCGTTTCAACGGCTTGGCCGAGGCTTTCAAGGCCGAGGGCTCGATCACGGCGGCGCTGCGCAAATTCGGCGTTGCCGACTATACGCGCAAGGTGACGCGGGTGACCGCCCGCATGCCCGAGGAAGAAGAAGCCCGCCTGCTCGCCCAGCCGCGCAACCGGCCGGTGCTGATCACAGAAAGCGTCAATGTCGATGAAACGGGCACGCCGATCGAATATGGCATCGCCCGTTTCGCCGCCGACCGCGTGCAGTTCGTCTTCGAATCCTAAGGCCTACCACATCGACTGGCGGGCGCGCTCGGGCCAGGCTTTATCGTAAGCCTCGCCGCCGATGCGCTCTTGGCTCAGCGCGGCCAAAATGGCGCCCGGCGTCGGCAGACGGGCGGAATCGACATGCTTGGCCGCATTCCATAGATCGGCACGGATCACGGCGCGGGCGCATTGGAAATAGACGCTGTCGATCTCGATGACGATCACGCTACGCGGCGGCTTGTCCTCCATAGCGAAGGATTCGAGCAGTTCCGCATCATCCGTCAAATGCGCGCGGCCATTGACGCGCAGGGTCGTGCCGCTGCCCGGGATCAGGAACAGCAGCCCGACGCGCGGATCGCGCACGATATTGCGCAAGCTGTCGATACGGTTGTTGCCGCGCCGGTCGGGCAGCATCAGCGTACGCTCGTCGTGGATGCGCACGACCGATCCGGCGTCGCCGCGCGGCGAGCAATCGAGCCCTTCTGGGCCCGAGGTCGCCAGCGCCACGAAGGGCGAGGCTTCGATCAGCGCACGATACTGCCGCGTGAGATGGGCGATTTCCTTGACCGTGGAGGTTTCCAGCGGCCGCTCGTAAATCGCTTCCAGCTGTTCGATGGTGGCGATGCGCGACATGTCTGGGTCTTTCGGGTCTAGAGAATGCGCCGCCGCAACAGGTCGCTGACGCGTTCGACGACGATGACGAGGGCGAAGATGGCGAGAATGATCGTCGCCGCCTCGTCATAATTGAACAGATCCATCGCCACTTTCAACTCGATGCCGATGCCGCCGGCGCCGACCAAGCCGAGGATGACCGAGGACCGCGTCGCTTTTTCCAAGCTGAACAGCGACGTATTGATGAAGGACGGCAGGGCGGCCGGAATCACCGCGCACATGACGAGCGACAGCTTGCTGGCGCCGATGGCCGACAAGGCCTCCTGCGGCCCGCGGTCGGCCTCCTCCATCGCCTCGGCGAAAAAGCGGCCGCAGAAGCCGATTTTGTCGACGACGATGGCCAGCGTGCCGGCGAAGGGGCCGAGGCCGACCGAAACGACGAAGAGCAGCGCCCAGACCAGATCGGGCACGGTGCGGAAGAAGGAAATCAGCGCACGAGCGCTGTGGTAAAAAACCGGATGCGGCGTCAGATGGCGCGTCGCCAGAACGGCGATCGGCACGCTGATCAGCACGCCGACGACGGTGCCGACGAAGGCCATTTGGAAGGTTTCCAGCAACGCGCGGCCGACGGCGTCGAGCCTTGCGGTCGACGGCGGCAGCATCTCGCCGATCAGCCGGCCCATCTGCGGAAAACCGCCGAAAAAATCACCGAGCGAGACGCCGGTGCCATGCAGCGACCAGGCGAAGAACAGCGCCACGACGATATAGGCGGCGAAGGCGCCGAGACTGGGGCGCTCGAAGCGCGGCGGCAGGCCGCGCGGCGCCGGAGACGGCTGGGCAAGATCAGTCATACAGCGCTCTCAAAGTAGCGACGTTCAGCTCAGAGGACGGCGCATCGAGCACGATGGAACCGCGGCGCAGCGCGATGACGCGATCGGCATAAGCGATGGCATGCGACAAATCGTGCGAGGTGAACAGCAAGGTCAGGCCTTCGCGGCGGATCAGGTCGGCGAACAGCCGCATGACCTCCTCGCCGGAACTGGGATCGAGGCTGGCGACCGGCTCGTCGGCGACCATCAGGCGCGGGCGCTGCATCAGCGCGCGGGCGATGGCGACGCGCTGCGACTGGCCGCCGGAGAGTTTATCGGCACGGCGCGCGGCGACATGGCCGAGCCCGACCCGCTCCAAGCAGGCCAGCGCCTCGTCGCGCAAGGATTTCGGCGCGCAACTCTGGAACCAGGGACGCGCCAGGGCACTACGCGGCAGCGCGCCATGCAGCACGTTGGTCAGGGCCGACAGGCGCGGCACGAGATTATGCTTCTGGAAGACGAAGCCGATCTCGGCGCGCAATTCACGCAATTCGCGGGCCTTCAGACTGCGCATGTCGCGGCCGAGCAGGCGCACGTCGCCGGCATCCGGCTCGATCAGGCGCAGGCAGGAACGCAGCAGGGTCGATTTTCCCGCACCGTTGGCGCCGATCAGGGCCACCGACTGGCCGGCCGGCACGGTGAAGTCGACGCCGTCGAGCACCCTCGTCGTCTTGTCGAAGCTCTTGCGCAGGCCCCGCACGACGAGATCGGGCTCGCGCGCCGCCTTCTCGTTGACGGGCATGATCGCGGCCTGCGACGCGAAGGCCCGCGACGCGCCGGCCTCATCGAGGCTCGTCGCGTCGCGGAACATCGCGAGAGGAACGCCGCTGGCGGGTTCCATGGTCATGGTCAGTTGCCGACGAAGTCGGCGTACTGCGGCTGGCCGATCGTCGCGTACATCTTGCGCACGTAGTTGTAGTCCTTGTCGGCGATCGTCGGGATGAAGGCCATGCCCCGGAACTTCTGATTCTCGTCCGGGCCAAGCAGCACGGCGTCGATCAGCGCTTGCGAGTTCTCGCTGAACACTTTCTTCATCTTGGCCACCGTGTCGTCCGAGACATGCGGGCCAGCGAGCAGAACGTCGTTCGGCAGGTCGCGGCCGCGCGCGATCACCTTGAAGACCACGTCGGGGAAACGCTTGGCGAGGCCCGGCAGATCGGTGCGGTTGATGCCGATAGCGGCGACGTCGCCGCGCTTCATGGCTTCGACAGCGACATTGCGGTTGATGTGCATGACCTGCATGTCCTTCGGCGTCACGCCGAGATCCGACAGAACCTGGATCGGCGAGAGATGGCGCGAGGTCGAGCCGACGTCGCCGAGCGCGACCTTCTTGCCCTTCAGATCATCGACGCCGTCGATGCCGGAGCCGACGATGGTGACGACCGAGCCGTAATATTCCGGGCGGCTGAAGCCGACGACGAGCTTGGCGTCGGTGCGCTTCTTGAACACGACATATTCGGCCGGGCCGGTGAGGACGAGATCGACCTTCTTGGCGTTGAGCGCCTCGACGGCGGCGGTGCGGCTCGGCACCGGGAAGAGCTGGACTTTCATCCCGGACTTCTCGGACAGGATTTTCTGGAACGGCGCATATTCGCGCTGCAGGTTCTCGAGGCCGACGATGTCGGTGACGGCGAGGCGCAACTCTTGCGCCTGAACTGACGTGGCGGCAGCGAGCGCGCCAAGGCCGAAGGCGGCGGCGGTCAAACGGCGGATCATGGTCATGGGCGTCATCCCCTAGTGGTGCGGATTGGTGAGGCCATCAATGCCCTCGCCAGATGACAGATCGTCGGACCTGATCGTGACAGTGCCATGAACGCGGCACGATTCCGGTGGAAAAATTTTCGCCTAAGCCATTGGAAAGGCTTTGTGATTATACCTATCGCCGAGTTGTCTAGAGCGGTCCCGGCGCTGTCACATAGCGGCGCTATGCCAGTCGCTCCATAACGAAGATCGAGCGACGAGATGCATGGAATGGCGCGTTACGCGGTGGTCGGCGGCAAGGTCCTGCTGCCCCAGGGATTCGAGACGGATGCGGTCGTCGTCGTCGAAGACGGCATCATCGTCGATGTCACGAGCGAGGCCGGCGCCGCGCGCACGATCGACGCGCGCGGCCTTCATGTCATGCCTGGTATCATCGACCTGCACGGCGACGCCTTCGAGCGTCAGATCATGCCGCGCCCCGGCGTGCACTTCGATCTGCAGCTGGCGTTGGCCGACACCGACCGCCAACTCGTCGCCAACGGCATCACCACGGCTTTTCACGGCGTGACCTATTCCTGGGAGCCGGGCCTGCGCAGCCGCGACACGATCCTGCGGATGATTGCCGCGCTCGACGAGGCGCGGCCGCACCTCGCCTGCGACACCAAGCTGCATCTGCGTCAGGAGACCTACAATATCGACGGCGAAGCCGAAGCGCTGGCCTGGCTCGCCGAGGGCAAGATCGATTTGCTCGCCTTCAACGACCATACGCCGGACATGCTGAAGAAGCAGTCCGACCCGCAGGAGTTGATGACCTACCTGCAACGTACGCGGCTTTCGACCGAGGATTTCCGCGCGCTGCTCGCCGAAGTCGCGGCGCGCAAGGACGACGTCGAGGCCTCGATCCGGCGGCTCGCCGCCGCCGCGGTGGCGGCGGGCGTGCCCCAATGTTCGCATGACGATCCCGCGCCCGAAACGCGGCGCTGGTATCAAGACCTCCGCTGCGAGATTTCCGAATTTCCCAAAACGCGCGAGACGGCGGCGCTGGCGCGCGCATTCGGCAACCACGTGGTGTTCGGCGCGCCCAACGTGGTGCGCGGCGGCAGCCATCAGAAAAACTCGGTCGCCGCCGCCGACATGATCGCAAGCGGTCTCTGCACGGTGTTGACGTCAGATTACTATTATCCGTCGATGCTGCCGGCCGCCTTCCGCCTCGAGCGCGACGGCGTCTGCGATCTCGCCGCCGCCTGGGCCTTGATTTCCAGCAATCCGGCCGATGCCGCCGGGCTGACCGATCGTGGCCGCCTCGCCGTCGATCAGCGCGCCGATATCCTGCTGGTCGAAACGCTAACGAACCGCCCGCCTCGCGCGGCCGCCAGCCTCGTCGCCGGCAAGACGGCCTATGCCGGCAAGGGCGCGCCCGCACCGCTCGGCTGAGCGCCGCCGGAAACCAACCCGCACCCTCGCGAATATAGATTTCGAGCGGGCAACAGCGCTTGCCGCTGGTGCGCCGCCGAAATATGGGCAATCGTGGCCGGATGCCTCGCTTCTCCAGCCTGATCGTCTTCCCGTGACCCCCGCCGCCCGTTTGCAAGCCACTCTGGACCTGATGCATGACGTCGAGAACGTCGCGCGTCCCGCCGATGCCGTGGTTTCGGCCTGGTTTCGCAGCCATCGCCAGATCGGCGACGCGGATCGCGGGGTCATTGCCGAGTTGCTCTATGCGCTGCTGCGCCATCACGCGCGCTTGGGCTGGTGGCTGGCGAAACAGGGCTGCGAGGTGACGCCGCGCAATCGTCTTTTGGCTTGGCTGGCGCTCGCCGAGAGCAAGACGCCGGAACAAGTCGCCGGTCTGTTCAGCGGCGCAAGCGCCGCGCCCGCCGCTCTCAGCGATCCGGAGCGCGCCCTGCTGACAAAATTGCGCGGCGGCACGATCGCCCACCCCGCCATGCCCGAGGAGGTGCGCTGCGAATGCCCATCCTGGGCGGCCGGCCCGTTGCGCCGCCGCTTCGGCGACTCTTTCCCGCGCGAGATGGCGGCGCTGCTGACGCCGCCGCCGCTCGATCTGCGCGTCAATCCGCTGAAAGCCACGCGCGAGGCC
>CAMAVH010000094.1 GCA_945861615.1 Rhizobium sp. Q54
AAGGCTCCAGAGGCCCGGCAATTCGCCGAACATGAGATAGCCGAAGACCGCCGCATAGACGATGCGCAGATAATCGAACGGCAGCACCACCGTAGTCTCGGCCATCGACACGCCGCGCGTGATGCAAGTCTGGCCGACGATGCCGAAAAAGCCGACGAGGATCAGCCAGCCGAGCTCGGCCCAGGTCGGCGTCTGCCAGACCAGCAGCGCCGGCAGCAGAGAGAAGATCGCGCCCCAGAAGGCGTAATAGAACATGATGACCGTCGTGCTCTCGCTCTTCGACAGCTGCTTGATGGCGATCACCACCAGCGCGCCGAAGAAGGCGCCGGCGGCGCCGACCAGCACGCCGAGCTCCAACGTCGCCGGGCCGCCGCCGAGCCCGAAGGGGCGCGTCATAATCAGGATGCCGCCGAAACCCACCAGCGTCGCCGTGCCGCGCTTCCAGCCCACGGTCTCGCCGAGGAAGGCCGCCGCCAGCAGGATCATGAACAGCGGCCGCGAAAATTGCAGCGCCATCGAATCGGCCAGCAGCAGATGGGTGATCGAATAGAAAAAGCAGAAATTGCCGAGGATGCCGATGCCGCCGCGCGTCATATGCATCATCGGAATCTTGGTGCGGCAGATGCCCCAGCCCTGCTGGATCGCCAGCGGCAGGATGAACAAGAGGCCGACAAAAGAGCGGAAGAATAGAATCTGGAAACTATCGAGGCGGCTGCCGAGAAACTTCACCAGGATCGCCATGCAGGTGAGCAGCAGGGCGCCGACCGTGACGAACAGCGCACCACGCAGATTGCCGCTGGAATTCGACCAGCGGGCGCTCAAAGCCGTGAAAGTGGACGACGAAATCGACAGAGGCGGCTCCTGCGACAGCGTGATGGGAATAAGCGTCTGAGTGTCAGGCCATCCGACCGATTTGCCAACCGCGGATTATTTGCCTTCGTTCTGGCAACAAACCGCGCGACACCGTTTCATATCGCGCGCCTGCCCGAGACGGCACGATCCAGAGCGAAAGCCGCTTGATGCGGATCGCGCTCGCCGCGCAACAGGCGATCGATCATCTCGGCGGCGATGGCGCTGAAGGTGATGCCGTTGCCGCCGTAGCCGAAGGCGGCATAGCAGCCCGGCATGCCTGGAAGGGCGCCGATCAGCGGCAGGGCATCCCTCGTCTCGCCGAACACGCCGGACCATACATAAGCCAGTTGCGCCGGCTCAATCGGGCGAAAGCGCGCCGCCACGCGATTCAACAGCTCGCCGACCTTGCGTGCCGTCAGCGCGTCGCGCGCGGCGGCATCGACGATCGGCGCATCGGCGCCGCCGGCGATGATGCGTCGATCGTCCGTGGTCCGCATGTAAAGGTAGGGATCGCTCGCTTCCCAGACCAGCGCACCGCTCGGCCACAGAGATTCCGGCGGCAAGGGCGCGGTGGCGACCACCCAGGTCGAGAGCAGGCGATGGGCGGTGGACGGCACGCAGGGCGGCATGTCGTATCCGGTCGCCAGGATGAGCGCCTTGCCCGTGATCTGCGTGCCGCGATCGGTGGCGACGGCGATTCCGCGGGCGGAGGCGTCGTAGGCCACCGCCTCGAGCGGCGACAGCAGCAAGGCGCCGCGCGCCTGCGCCGCCTGCATCAGACCGCTGGCGAGCGCCACCGGATCGGCTTGCGCGGCGCCGGGCGACAGCAGCGCCGCCTCGGCGCGCAAGCCTAAGCGCGCCACGCCGCCAGGATCGAGCAAAGCCCCGGCAAGGCCTGCGGCTCGGCGCAACGCATGTTCCTCGCGCAAGTCCGCCGGATCGAGCCTGTCGCCGGCGAGATAGAGGCTGTCGCGCGGCGCCAAGCCGCAATCGATACCAAGTGCCGCGACAAGATCGCCAATTTCGCGCACGGCGGCATGCGTACGGCGAAAAACCGCCGCCGCGCCGTCGAACCCCAGGCGGTCTTCCAGTTCGCGCAGCGGCGCATCGGTTTCCCACAAGAGCAAGGCGGTGCTGGCCGCCGTGCTGGCGCGCTCGGGCTGCAGCCGATCGAGGATGACCAGTTTCAAACCACGCCGGGTCAAGCGTTCGGCCATGAAGGCCCCGGTGATGCCAGCGCCGACGATGACGGCATCGCAGGACAGATGGGCGGGATGGTCACGGTCCAACTCGGGCAGCGCGCCGAACTGCTGCCACGGCGTTCGGCCCGACCGAAGGTCGTGTAAGCTATCCAAAGACAAATCGGCCATACCCGCGCTCCCTAGCCACAAGGCGTGGCGCTAGGCTAACGCTCGGGAATGGATTAGGTGCGACCGGCCGGTTGCGCCACGACCTCGCGCAGAGCCTGCGCCAACTCTTCGCCGCGGTAGGGTTTGCGCAGGATGCGGATGCCCCCGACCGTGGCGCCGGACGCCGCGTCGTTGTCGACATAGCCCGATGTCAGCAGAATCTTCAGGCCCGGACGCATCTGGCGCGCCTGGCGGGCCAGATCGGCGCCGGTCATGCCGCCGGGCATCATCATGTCGCTGAACAGGACGTCGATATCGGGATTCTGCGTCAGCAAGGCCACGGCCTCGGCGCCGCTCTCCGCCTCCACCACGCGATAGCCGAGTTTGCGCAGCAGTTCGCCGGTGTAGGTCCGCACCAGTTCGTTGTCTTCGGCGATCAGGACGGTCTCGCTGCCGCTGGGCGCGACGGTCGCCGTTTCCGGCAACGCCGCTTCGGGCAGGCCCGCCGCGCCGCGCGGGAACAGCAGGGTCACGGTCGTCCCTTGTCCAACCGTGCTGGCAAGCTGCACATGACCGCCCGACTGGCGCACGAAGCCATAGACCATGCTGAGGCCGAGGCCGGAGCCCTTGCCGATATCCTTGGTCGTGAAGAAGGGCTCGAAGACGCGCAAGGCGATGTCCGGGCTCATGCCCGATCCATCGTCGGTCACGTCGATGGCGACATAATCGCCGGCCGCGATATCTTCTCCCTCCGGCACCGCGCGGTTAGAGGTGCGGATCGTGAGAGTGCCGCCCCCTGCCATGGCATCGCGCGCATTGACGCCGAGATTGATTAGCGCCGATTCAAGTTGCAACGGATCGGCATGGATCGGCCATGCCGCCTCGTCGAGAACGAGGCGGACGGCGATGTTGCCGCCAAGCAGACGGCGCAGCAGCACGTCCGCGCCGCCGATCAAATGGTTGACGTCGATGCTGCGCGGCTCGAGGGCCTGGCGGCGCGAAAAGGCCAACAGCCGCTGCGTCAGATCCGCGCCGCGCTGCGCCGCCACATGGGTGGTCTCGACGACGCGGCGTAGCTCGGGGTCGTTCGCGAGCTTTTCTTCCAGCAGCTTGGCGTTGCCGAGGATCACCGTGAGCAGATTGTTGAAATCATGCGCGACACCGCCGGTGAGCTGGCCGACCGATTCGAGACGCTGCGACTGATGCAAGCGCTCTTCCAGTTCGCGCCGCTTGATCTCCAAGCCGCGCCGGCGCGAGACGTCGCGCGCCACCGCGTAAAATAGCTGATCGGCCTCAGACCAGACCGACGACCACATCAGATAAACAATATGGCCATCCTTATGCAGATATCGGTTCTCGAACGAATCGGTGGAGGTGCCGGCATGGATGGCGGCTGCCTCTGCCAGCGCGCCCTCGCGATCGTCGGGGTGGGTGAAATCGGTAAAGCATTTGCCGATCAGTTCCTCCGGCGCGTAGCCCCAGATTGCGCGCGAGCGCGGGCTGACATCGACGAAGCAGCCTTGAGCGTCGAACGTGCAGATGACGTCGAGCGAGGTTTCGACGATCCGGCGGTATTTCGTTTCGGCGCGCGCGGCTTGCGCCTGGCTGTCGCTGAGCGAACGTTGCGCCGCTTCGCGCGCCTGCTCGTCGGCCGGAAACCAGCGACGCAGCAGCAGGAACAGCACCAGCAGCCCGACGACCACAGTGACCAGCTTGGGAATGGCGACGAGCACGGGGTTTTGCAGCGCAATGCGCCAGCTATCGGGGAAAACGCCGTAGATCGCGCTCCAATAGGTGCCGAAATAGACGCTTTCCAGCAGGGTGCGGAAGGCGTCGAGGGCGAGGACGACAACCAGCAGAACGACGGCCTGATGGCGGCGCGGCGCGGCGCGTAGTTTGCGCACGAGCACGACCAGGATGATCGTCCATAGGACGACGATCACCCAGTAGGCGACGGGCGGGACCAAGGCGAAGAAGGCGTACATTCCCCCGAGACCTTCCATCGGCGCGCTTTGTGACGGCGGCATGCACCAAGACTAGCGCGTTCCCCAAACCGGCGCAGCCGTCCTGCCGAAAGCTCCCGGAAAATCGACAAATCGCCCGGAAAAGCCTGTCCAAGCCCTCGGCCAGCCGCTATATCCCTTGCCCGTCCATCCCCGCAAATCGCCGAATAGCCCGCGAATCCGCCGATGTCCGACACGGCCTCCCCGCCCGTTCCGCTCGCCGCCAAGCCGACGCTGGACCCCTCCGTCCCGCCCTATGCCCGGCGGCGGACCTTTGCGATCATTTCGCACCCGGACGCCGGCAAGACGACCTTGACCGAAAAGCTGTTGTTGTTCGGCGGCGCCATCCGCGCCGCCGGCCAGGTCCGTGCGCGCGGCGAGGCGCGCCGCACCCGCTCCGACTGGATGGCGATCGAACGGGCGCGCGGTATCTCGGTCACCAGTTCGGTGATGACTTTCGAGCGCGAGGGCTTGACCTTCAACCTGCTCGATACGCCGGGCCACGAGGATTTCAGCGAGGACACCTACCGCACCCTCACCGCCGTCGATTCGGCGGTCATGGTGATCGACGCGGCGAAGGGCATCGAAAGCCAGACGCGCAAGCTGCTCGAAGTCTGCCGGCTGCGCGACCTGCCGATCATCACCTTCGTCAATAAAGTCGACCGCGAAGCGCGCGACCCCTTCGAACTGCTCGATGAGATCGCCGACACGCTGGCGCTCGATGTGTCCCCCATGGTCTGGCCGGTCGGCACCGGCGGATTGTTTCACGGCTGTTACGACCTGCGGGCCGATCGCTTTCTCAAGACCGACCCCTCGCGCAACAACGCCTATGGCGAGGCGATCGCCTGCAGCGGCCTCGACGATCCGCAGCTGGCGCGCCATGTGCCGGAAGGCCTGCTGGCCGAAGTGCGCGAGCAAATCTCGCTCGCCCAGGCCGGCTATCCCGAATTCGACCCCGCTGCCTATCTCGGCGGCCACATGACGCCGGTGATCTTCGGCAGCGCCTTGAAGGATTTCTCGGTCGAAGAATTGCTCGCCTGTATCGGCGCCTGGGCGCCGTCGCCGCGCCCGCAGCCGGCCGAACCGCGCACCATTCTGCCGGAGGAAACCAAGGTCTCCGGCTTCGTGTTCAAGGTTCAGGCCAACATGGACCCGAACCATCGCGACCGCATCGCCTTCATGCGGCTTTGCGCCGGACGCTTCAAGCGCGGCATGAAAGTGCGCCAAGTGCGCACCGACAAGACCATGGCGGTGCAGAACCCGATCTTCTTCTTCGCCCAGGAACGCGAATTGGCGGAAGAGGCCTGGCCGGGCGACATCATCGGCATTCCCAATCACGGCACCTTGCGCGTCGGCGACACGCTGACCGAGGGAGAGACCCTGCGCGTCACCGGCCTGCCGAACTTCGCGCCGGAAATCTTGCGCCGCGCCCGCCTGGAAGACCCGCTCAAGTCGAAACAGATGCGCGGCGCCTTGGCCGACCTCGCCGAAGAGGGCATCGCCCAGGTGTTTCGCCCGGTGCTCGGCTCGGAATGGATCGTCGGCGTCGTCGGCGCCTTGCAGCTCGAAGTGCTCGCCTCTCGCATCGCCGCGGAATACAAGGTCGGCGTGCGTTTCGAGGATGCCGGATTCGAGCAGGCGCGCTGGATCGGCGGCGACAAGGCGGAGATCGAAGCCTTCACCGCGCGCAATCGCGGCCAATGCGCCGAGGACCGCGACGGCGCGCTCGTCTATCTCGCGCGCAACAGCTGGGACCTCAATCGCACGATGCAGGATTTTCCCAAGCTGACCTTCGCCGCGACCCGCGAGATTTCCTAGGGCTTTCCCGCCGCGAGAATTTTCGCCGGCTCGGCAATGCGCTCGAGCAATTTATGGCGCGTCAAATCCGCCAGCAGCGCCGGATCGTCGATCATCACCCGTTCGCGGTAAAAGCGCCGCGCATGTTCGACATCGCCGGTCATGACCGCATCACGCGCTTGCAGGTGAAACGGGCCGATCGAGGCGGCGATGTCGTACTTGTTCCACCATCGATCGGCGAAGCGGCCGAGCGTCACGTATTTTTGCCAGAAGGCGGCGAACCCGCAGCAGGCATAGTGCAAAATGAATTGCTCGGGACTCTGCGCCGAGGCGTATTTGCCGGGCCGCACGAAGCTATGCACGCCCTTGGGCAGCATGCCGGCGGCGGAGAGGCGCACCGCCGATTTGCCGTTGTCGTAGAAGTGAAAGAAATTCGGCGCGAGCTGTCCGGTACGTTCGATCAGAGCCTTGGCGTCCGGCGCAGGAGGCGCGCGCAGCAGCTTCGGTTTTTTGAACAGGGTGACGGCACGGAAAAAATCGCCGGTCTCCTCCGTTTCTGGCACCGCCTCGTAATTGGCGTAGCTCACCGTTTCGATGGGAGTGCCGTTCAGCCAATTAAAATGTGTCGCCGCATCGCTGCCCGGCGCGTAAAACAGTTCGTCGGCATCGATATGCAACAACCATTTCAAGCCCTTGGCGCGCGCCAAATTCATCGCATGCTCGACGTTGAGGACCTGGCGCGCCATCACCTCGCGCTCGGCATGAGCGGCGTTTTCGCCGTAGCGCGCGAGCTTGCTCCAGGCTTGGCGCAACGCGTCGTCGCGCGCGATGGCGGTGACATGCGGCTGCGCCCGCGCCCAGGCCAGCGCGGAATCGGCCGGATCGTCGAAAAATAGGAAGAGATGCTCGAAGCCGATGGCCCGGTGATAGGCGATGAAGGATTCGATGACGGCCGCCGAATCGCGCAAGGTGGTGACGATGGCGGCGTGTGACGTCATGACTCGAAGCCGAAGGGCAATTGCAACTCGTCGATTTATATATCGCCCAGCGGCGGCCGGTCTAGCGCGCGGCGCTTTGCGGGAGCATGTTCGCTCCGCGCAGATAGCGCTCGGCGCCGCGATGAAGCGGCGCGGTGAGGCCGGCCTTCGTCGTTTCCAACTTGTCCAGCTCGGCAAGGGCAGGATGCGCGGCTTTCAGCTTGTCGAAGCCTTCATAGATTGTCCGCGTCATTTGATAGACGTTCTCTTCGCTTTCACGCGTCGTCGTGACCAGGGTCGCGAGCAAGCCCACGGAGCGGATCGCGCCGCTCTGACTTGGGTAGCTATTGGCCGGTATCGTCGCCGCGCCGTAATAGGGATTTTGGCGGACGAAGCGTTCGACCAAGTCGCCGTCGATCGGCAGGAACGCCGTATCGCAAGCCTTTAGGGCATCGCCGATCGCCGCATTGGGGTGGCCGGCGAGATAGACGATGGCATCAGCCGACCCGTCGCACAAAGCGCGCGCCTGATCGTCGGGCGCAAATTGCGTGGCGATCACCATGCGCTCAATCTGCTGCCCCATGCTTTCGAAGACGAGCCGGATGCTTTCGCGCTGACCCGAACCGGGCAAGCCGAGATTAACGCGCTTGCCTTTCAGATCATCGAGGGTACGAATTTTCGCGTCTTGCCGCACGACGATGCTCAAGATTTCGCCATGCAGGGACAGGATCGAGCGCAAGGCGGGAAAGGCCAGCATGGGCTGCGGCGCGCCGGCGCCGCGCACGGCGTAAAATTGCCAGTCCGATTGCACCAGGGCATATTCGACCTCGCCGCGGCGCAAGGCTTCGATGTTGTAGAACGAGCCAGGGGTGCTGCGGGCGCTGCAGCGGATGCCATGCTGGAGTCTGCCGTCGTTGAGCAAATTGCAAATCGTTTGGCCGACCGGGTAATAGACCCCGGTTTCGCCGGCCGTGCCGATCACGACAAAGCGGTCGTTCACATGCTGGGGCGGCGGCTCCTGCATCACGCTGAACAGGGCATAGCCCGCCACCGTGATGACGACGAGGCCAAAGAGAAGTTTTTTCAACAGTCCGTCCCCCGCGCCTGAAGGCGCGGGCCAAGATAGGCGAAAGGCTGTTTAAGCGCGAGGACTCCGGCCCTACGGCCCCGGCTACCCTGCTGATGCGAAACGGGGCGCCACCGGCCTCCCCCAAGGTCGGTGGCGCCCCGCTCATTTCCCGCTGGCGGGAAAGGCTGGCGGCTCGAATGCGCGATACATCCAGGCCGTTACTCTCCCTATATAAAGCAAACCCTATGCCAGCCTGTACGGAGGCGAAGCCCCCAGGAAACGCTATGTTTCCTCTCCCCTGGCATGACTCGATGCAATAAAAGCGGCCAGAGCTGACTTTCTGGAAGGCAATCGGGTCTTGCGCCAGCCGAGTTGATGACAAATATGAGGAAGGCCAGTCTGGAAGGAATGGACAATATAAAGACTGGTATATATATTTATATTGTTTCCTGCCAGATGACCGGCCAGGATGAAAGGATGGAGGGACTGTCATGACGTCCGATGATCGCGCGCCGCTCCCGCAGGCGCAGCCCGACGCCGCCACCCCCGATGCGCCCCATGGCGCGTCCGTAACGCTGAATCGCCGCCAAGCGCTTGCCCGGCTTGGCCTGGCCGCCGGCACGGCCTATGCCGCGCCGACGCTGCTGTCGCTGACCGAAGCGAAGGCACAGGGCGGACCGCCCTGGGGCCGTCCGTCGCGCCCGACCGAACCTGGCGAGCCGAAAAAGAAAACCTGATCCCAGGACGGGCGATGCGCGTCCAATTTCAAGGCATCCCGCGCCCCGTTCTGTTCGACGGCTGCGCCGAATTGCTCGACCGCCTCGCGCTCCTCACCCAAGGCTGGCGCTGGCAAGCCGCCGCCGACGACGCCCCCCCGATCATAACCGTCGCCGCCACCACAGCCGGCTGGCGCATCGTCTCGCAATGGACGCCCGAGCCGGCGGTCTATGACGATACCGCCGACATCCTCTGCGCCCTGCTCGCCGATCTCGTGCTCGCCTATGTCGAGGCCGACCCGCGTCTCTTATGCCTGCATGCCGGCGCCGTCGCCATTGGCCCCCACGGAGCGGGAGACAGCCCTGCGCCGCTCTTCGTCTTTCCGGCCGAAAGCCAAGCCGGCAAAAGCACGCTGACCGCCGCGCTGGCAGCCAGCGGCGGACGCCTTTATAGCGACGACGTGCTGCCGATCGATCTGAGCAGCCCGGCGGCCAGCGCCGTGGCCATCGGCCTGGCGCCCCGCCCCCGCCTGCCGCTGCCCAATGCGCTGCCGGCGCATCTGCGCGAAAGCCTGCTGCGCCGCATCGCCCCAGCCAATATGCGCTACGGCTATGTCGCGCTGGCGCGCGAGCAATTGGCGCCGCTTGGCGAGCGCCGGCCGATCGCCGCCTTCGTGCGGCTCGAGCGCGCCGCTGGCCATGCTTCGCTGACCGCCGCGCCGCGCAGCGAGATCATGACGCTGCTGCTGCGGCAGAACTTCGGCGCCCGGCCGCCCGCCGCCGACATGGTCGAGCGTTTTGCCGCGCTCACCGCCGCGGCGCGCTGCTGGCGTCTGCGTTACAGCGATATCGGCGAAGCCGTTGCGCTCTTGATGGCGCAAGCGCATAGCGCCAAGCCCGCCAGCCAGCGGCTCAGCGCATGACCGCGCTGTGGCGCCGCCGCGCCGGCGTGAAAGAAACGCCGGTCGATGCCGATCTCTTTCTCGTGCTGCCCGACAGCGGCGAGATCTATCATCTCAATGCCATGGGCACCGCGCTGTGGCGCCTGTTCGCCGATCAGAGCAGCGCCGAGGCTGCGGGCGACACGCTCGCCCTCGCCTTTCCCGATCTGCCACGTGCCGTGATCGACGCCGACGTCGCGCACTTCATCGCCGAATTGCGCCAGCGCGCCCTGATCGACAGCCTTTAGACCGCCGGCACGCCGGGCCACGGCCGCACAAGGCCGCGCAGGCGGCGCGCCGTTCGCCAGGCGGCGACGCGCGGACCGCCGGTCAGCAGCCATTCGCGGCGCTGCAACGCCCATTTGCCGGGCGGTGCGGCAAAGAGATCGGCCAGATCGCCGATCACGCGAGCCAACTCCCAAGCGGCGAGGCCGCGCAGCGGCTGGCGCAGGCTCGCGGGAATGCCATCCGCCGGCAAGCCCAGGCCCAACAAGACCTGAACGGCCAAGCGCAAGATGCCGCCATTGCCGCCCGCGCCGGCCAACGCCTGCAAGGCCGGCCAATCGACGGGGCGGCCGGTTCGCGTCAGCATCACCGCGATATCGACGACGCTGCGCAGGGCGCTCGGATCATATTTGTCGCGCGCGGCATGGCTCATCGCCATCAACAAAAGATGGCTATCGCAGGGAATGCGCAGCGTCATCCCCGCATCGACCGTCGCGCGCGCGCCGGCAAAGACCATATCGGTGGACAGCGAGCGATGTAGCGGAAAATCATCCGGATGGATATGTAGGTCGAAGGCCAATTGCCGGTCCGGCGCGACGAAGGGGTGAAAGCTCGCATCGCTGATCAGCCCCCAGACCTGCGCACCCTGGGCGAGGCGGAAGACGAAGCCCTGGTCGCGCAACAGAGGCACGAGCGCGCCGAGGTCGGCCGTCCGCAGCAGCAGGTCCACATCGCCGAGGCCGCGCAACTCCGGCTCGGGATAGATCGCCAGGCCGGTGGCGAAGCCCTTGAGCGGCAGAACCGCGAGGCCGGCCTCGGCGATCAGGCCGAGCCAGCGCCGCGTCTCGGCGCGCAGATAGCGGGTCTGCAGGCGATCGCGCAGCACATCGGCGGATGGGATGGCCTCGCCCCCCGGTGGCAGGACCGGCGCGAGCAGCCAGGCCGCGCTCGCCGGCGACGCCAGCATGGCAAGACGCGCCATCGCCGGCCGCAGGCGGGCGGCATCGGCCGCATTCATCGC
>CAMAVH010000095.1 GCA_945861615.1 Rhizobium sp. Q54
CGCTTCCACATGACGCTGACCGATCCCTTGGCCGGCGAGGAGAGCGCGCCGCTTCAATCCGCTCTCGCCAGCTTGCTCGAGCCGCTTTTGGCGCGGCCGCTGTCAATCGACGCGCTCTGCCTGTTTCGGCAGGACGATCGGGCCGCGCCGTTCCGGCTGATCCGGCGCGTTCCGCTCGGTTAAACCCGTAGCGGCAGGCGCAGCGCCTCCAACATGCGGGCGATGCCGCTGTCCAAGCTGCCGTCATTGACCACGACCGTGACGTCGGGCCCTTGCGGCAAGGCCAAGGCGCCGCGCGCCAGGCGCTCGGCGATCTCCGCCGCGCTTTCGCGGCCACGGCCGGCCAGGCGGGCGGCGACGACGTCGGCCGGCGCGGTGACGGCGATCACGCGTAGGGGTCGATAGCGCCGGCGCGCCTCGTCGGCGATGGTGCGCGAGACATTGACGACGACATGGCGGCCTTCGGCCAACCGGCGGTCGATCTCGGCCGGAATGGCGTAATCCAGACCGTTGGCATACCAGGCGAGGGCGAAAGCGCCGCTGGCGCGCATCTCGGCGAAGGTCTGCACGCTGACGGCCCGATGGGCCTCCCCGCCGGCGTCGGCCGGCCGGGTGATGATCCGCTGCGGGAACAGATAGCGTTCGTCGCCGGCCAAGGCGGCGCGTGCGCCGTCGAGCAGGCTGTCCTTGCCGACGCCGCTCGGGCCGACCACGAGAAAAAGAGTGCCGCGCAAAGCCGAAATCCATCCTGAGGAGGTCCGATCCTAGGACAGGACCGTGACAGCCGCGTGTCAGCCGCGTCGCGCGGCTTTAGGCCAGGGGCTTTTCCATCATCATGACGGGCAGTTCGATGCCGCCCGGCACGGGCATTTGCGCCTCCGCCATGGCCACATAGCCGAGCGTCTCGTAGAGCGGCACGGCGTTGAGGTTGGCGCGCACGATCAGGCGCCGATAGCCGGCCCGGTAAGCCTCGCTCTCGGCGCGGCGGACCATGCGGCTGCCGAGGCCGCGCCGCGCCATCGCCGGATCGACGAAAACCTTGCGGATGCGCGCCGTGCTGATCTGTTCAAGCACTTCGATCCAGCCTGCGGTGGCGACGATGCGTTCGCCGTCGAGCGCCAGGCCGACATGGCAGCGGCGCAAATCGTCGGCGTAAGGATCGTCGGCGATCAGCGCGAGATGGCCGGCGATCTGCGCCGGCGAATGCTGCGCGCCCGCCAGCCCGGCGAAAGAGCGCGCGTGGAGATCGCGCACGACGTCTATATCGGCCTCTATCATGGCGCGAAAGGCGAGTTCCGGCGCGCTTTGCACGTTCATATGAAGCGCTTGCGGATTTGCGCCGAGATCACGTCGACCAGGCTGACGGTGATGACGATCATGATGATGACCGCGCAGGTCTGGGCGAAATAAAAGCCGCGAATGCCTTCCCACATGACCACGCCGATGCCGCCGGCGCCGACCATGCCGACCACGGTGGCCGAACGCACGTTCGATTCGAAGCGATAGAGCGAATAGGAAATCCACAGCGGCATGACCTGGGGGATGACGCCGAAGACGATCTCTTCGATGGCGAGCGCGCCGGTGGCGCGGATGCCTTCGACGGGGCGCGGGTCGATCGATTCGACCGCCTCGGAGAACAGCTTGGCGAGAATGCCGGTGGTATGGACGAACAGCGCCAGCACGCCGGCGAAAGGCCCGAGGCCGACGGCGACGACGAACAGCATGGCGAAGACCATCTCGTTGATGGCGCGGAAGGCGTCCATCAGGCGGCGCATCGGCTGGTAAATCCACCAGGGCGCGATATTGGCCGAGCAGAGCAGGCCGAACGGCACGGCGAGGATGATGGCGAGCAGGGTGCCCCAGACGGCGAGCTGCAGCGTCACGATCATTTCGCGCAGATAGAAGCGCCATTCGGTGAAGTCGGGCGGGAAGAAGTCGCCGGCCAACTCGGCGATATTGCCCGACTCGCGGACCAGCACGAGCGGGTTCATCTCGGCGCCTTGCCAGCTCCAGATCAGGAAGGCGCCGGCCAGGGCGTAACCCAGGGTTTTCAGGAAGGAGTTGCGCAGCATGTCGGGGCGAGACGGCGCGGGCCGTAAAGTCTGGGCATTGTCCGTCATGGCGTGTCTCCGATCATGCGCAGGCCATCATTGATAAGAAACGGGCGGCGCCCGACTTGTCCGGAGCGCCGCCCGCAGGCAGGTTAGGCGGAAGGCCTAATTGGTCATCGCCTCTTTGTTCAAGGCGGCGAGCTTCGCCTCGATCTCGGCGAGAGCCTTCGCCTTATCGGCGGCGGACATGCTCGAAGCCGCGAGCTTGGTCTTCTGCGCCGCCAGGTCGAGCTGGCGGAAGGGAATCAGCTGCTTGTTGCTCGATTCCTTGAACGGCGCCCATTGCAGGCCGGCGAGGATCTTTTTCTCGCTCTCGACCCCGGTGGTGCCGTAGGTCAGGAAGAAATTCTTGAGCTTCGCCTTGGCGTCGGCCGGCAGGTCCTTGCGCCAGACGATGGGATCGGAGGCGATCAGCGGCGAAATCCAGATTGCGCGCAGTTCGTCGTACTTCGCGGGGAAGTTCTTCTTAATGCGCTCGAGGTTTTCGGTGTTGTTGGTGGCGGCGTCGACCTGCTTGTTGGCGACAGCCAGCGCGTTGGTCTCATGGTTGGCGGTGACCATGCGCTTAAAGGCCTGCTTCGGATCGAGATTCTTCTGACCGAAGACGTAGTAGCCGGGGACCAGGAAACCCGAGGTCGAGTTCGGATCGCCGTTGCCGAAGGTGTAGTTGCCGACGTTCTTGTAGAACATGTCCATGCAGGGCTCGCACCCCTTGTAGGTCGTCGGGTCGAACTTGGCGCCACCGCCCATCGACTTCGCCGGCTCCATCTGGGCCAGCGGATGGGCCTTATTCACCAGGATGAGCGACCAGTAGCCCGGGTCGCCGTTGGCGGCAACGCTCTGCACGAACACTTCGCCGTCGGCGCGATCGACCGCTTCGATCGCCGACTTGTTGCCGTACCAGGCCACATCGACTTTCTTGAAGCGCTGCGCCTGGATGATGCCGGCGTAGTCGGGGGCGAAGAAGGCGTTCACCTTCATACCGATTTTCTTCTCCATGTCGGCGAGGAACGGCTGCCAGACGCTTTTCAGGTTCTGGGTCGATTCGGTCGAGATGATGCCGAAATTGACCTCTTTCATCTGTTGGGCCGAAGCGGTCGCCGTAACGGCGAGGGTCGCCGCGGCGCACAGGCCAAGGGCCGTGAGCGTGTTGCGGATCATGGAAGCTCCTTCAGTTTGCATTGGATCGATAGTGACTGCGGGGGGAACGAACGGAAATCCGCCGGATGCGTCAGGCGCGCGCCTCGGCGAGGGACAGGCCGCCGGCGAAGGCCGCGATCGCGGGGCGGGTGGGGAGGCGCGTGTCGTCGACGGAAAACTCCTCGTCGCCGATGGCGTCGATCTCGGAACCGTAGATGTCGCTGAGCAGCGCCGGGGTGATCGCCGCACTCGGGCCGTCGAATACGATCTCGCCGTTGCGCAGCGCGACGACGCGCGGGCAGTAGCGCGTGGCGTAACCGACCTGGTGCAGCGAGACGAGGACGGTGATGCCGTCCTCGCGGTTGATGCGGGCCAGGGTCTCCATGACGCGGCGCGAGGATTCCGGATCGAGCGAGGCGATCGGCTCGTCGGCGAGGATCACTTCCGCCTTCTGCACCAGGGCGCGGGCGATGGCGGCGCGCTGCTGCTGGCCGCCGGACAGCGTGCCGGCGCGCTGCGGGCAGCATTCGCGAATACCGACGCGGGCCAGCGCATTCTGGGCGATCTCTTTTTCGGCGCGGGTGAACCAGCGCAGCAAGCTGCGCCATAGCGGCACGCGGATGAGCAGACCGACCAGCACGTTGGTTTCGACGGTCAGCCGTTCGACCAGATTGAATTGCTGGAAGACGAAGCCGATACGGCCGCGCAGCGCGCGGATGTCGCGCGCCAACCTGCCGCCCTGTTGAACGGAATTGCCGAGCACGGCGATCTCGCAGCCGGTTTGGGCGCGGTCGGCGATGGCGAGGCCGGCGATATGGCGCAGCAGTGTGGATTTGCCCGACCCCGAGGCGCCGATCAAGGCGATCATCTCGCCGCGTTGAACGGATAGAGAGACGTCGTTGAGAGCGACCTTGCCGCCGCGAAACGTCTTGCGCAGGCGCGAGACGCGAACCGCTTCCGTCATATCGAGACCCCCATTCCCTCGTTCGAGTGCGGGGGAAGCCTAACGGCGGCTCATAACAGGGGAGTGACGGCTATGTGACAGGCCGCCGACTTCGTCTAGACGATTCGGCGATAACATCCTCGGCCGGAGGATATAGAATCCTTGCGGATCAATGTGCCGATGGCGCGTCCGCCAACAGACCGCCGACGATCATCATGTAATGCTCGAGCGGCGGCGTGAGCGCCGCGGGATCCTTGGCCAGATCGTCCCAGCGGCGCAAGCGAACGGCTTCGGCGGCGTGGGGCCGGGCGATGAAACCATTGGCGCCGGCGTCGTCATATGCGCCGCCCTGCAGCATCAAGCTGCGCACCGATGCGAAAGAGAGCGTCTCGAAATAGCCCGGCTCGACGGCGCAGAGATAACGCTTGGCCGCCACATGGAGGCGGACCGGTTCGACCAAGGCTGGAAGAAACCAGCGCGCGAGATAGCGCGCGGCGACATCTTCATGTTGCATGTCGATGCCGCGCGGCGCGGCCTCTTCGTCGTCGGCGACGAGATGGCCGATGTCATGCAGCAAAGCGGCGGCGATCAGCGCCGGCGGCGCCTCTTCGCGTTCGGCCCAGGCGGCGCATTGCAGGGCATGCTGCAGCTGACTGACCGCCTCGGCGCCATAGCGCGCCCGACCGCGCTCGCGCAGCAGCCCGGCAATGACCTCGATTTGTCCGTCTATCATCATGGTCTTCCTCAAAAAGCCCGTTCGCCGCCGCGCCAGACGCTACGCACCATGGGATGCGGGCCCTGCGCCGCGACGCGGAGCAGATCGGCGCGTTTACCGGGGGCGATTTCTCCGCGATCGGCCAAGCCGACGAGCGTCGCCGGATTGGCGCTGACCATCGCCACCGATTGCGCCAGCGCGATGCCGAGGCCGGCGCGGGGCAGCGCGAAGGCCGCTTCCAGCATGCTGGCCGGGACATAATCGGACGAGATGATGTCGAGCAAGCCTTCGCCGGCCAAATCGCGGGCGGAGATATTGCCCGATTGCGACCCGTTCAGCACCACGTTGGGGCCGCCCATCAGGATGCCCATGCCGGCTTCGCGGGCGGCGCGCGCCGCCGTCAGGGTGGTCGGGAATTCGGCGATGCGGATGCCTTCGTCGACGGCCTGCGCGACATGGGCTTCCGTCTCGTCGTCATGGCTGGCGACGGCGATGGCGCGCGCGCGGCAGAGCCGCACCAGTTGTCCGCGGTGGAGCGCCGAAAATCGTTCGCGCGCGGCGATCTGACGCTCCATGAAGGCGTCCATCGCCACGTCGTCCATATTGTACTTTCCCTGATAGTACTGCTTGTACTTGCCGAGGTTGGCGAACTGGCGCTGGCCCGGCGAATGGTCCATGACCGACGCCAAGCCGACCAGGGGATCGCTCGACAGTTCCTCGAAGCGCGATACGACGTTCTCGTAGGTCAGTTCGCAGCGCAGATGCAGCCGATGTTCGGCGCGCAGGCTGCCGTCCTCGGCGGCAGCGCGCAAAGCCGCGACCATGTCGGTCAAATGCCTGATTCGCGGGCTGTCCGGCACGATGTCGCCGATCGAGAGTGCGTCGAACACGGTGGTGATGCCGGCGGCGATCACCATGGCGTCATGGGCGCGCAAGGCCCCGGCGACGGGCCAGCGCACGCCGGGGCGCGGCGACAGATGGCGCTCGAGATTGTCGGTGTGCAGTTCGACCAAGCCGGGCAGCAGATAGTCGCCTTCAAGATCGACGGCGGACCGCACAGCCGTGGCGCCTTCGGCGATTTCATGCAAGATCCCGTCGCGCACGACAATCGTGCCGTCGATGACGGCATCGCGCAGGACGATCTTGCCATTGGTGAAAATAAGTTCGTTCATTCGTATCTCGCAATTTCGGCGAGCGCGAGTAAACGACCATTCGATGACCCCTTTATGACAGGGTCGGCATCGTTCTTCTTTAGGACGGCGTCCTATGCATCCGCGCCAAGGCGGCGATCAGGGCGACGTTTGCCAGCGCTAGGGCGACAAGCAGCGCGACGGTTCCCTGCGCGTTGCCATGTTCGAGAACGATGGCGCCGATGAACGGCGCGGCCGACTGGGCGATCAGGCCCGGCATCGCCAGCTGGCCCATCAGGACCGGATAGCGCGACGCCCCGAAGATCGCCAGCGGCACGGTGCCTTTGGCGATCGACCAAATGCCGTTGCCCGCGCCATACAGCGCGATCGCCGCCAGGGTGATCGGAAGATCGAAGAACAACAGAAAGCTGCCTGTGGCGATCAACGCCGTCGCCGCCGCCAGGGTCCAGAGCGGGTGATAGTGGCGACCGAGCGCCATTTCGACCAGGCGGGCACCGACCTGCGACGGCCCCATCAGCGCGCCGAGCGAGACCGCCGCCGCAAGGGCGATGTCCTTCGCCTGCAATAATGTCAGCAGATGGACCGAGACCAAGGTGGCGATGGTCCCGCCGATCATCAGCATGGCGGCGAGGATCGCGAAGGCTCGCCGCTCATGGCGCGATGCCAGCTTGAGTTTTGCCCTGGAGGACGAGGGAGTCTCCGCAAGGCGATCCTTGACGGTTTCGCGCGGGATCAGGAACAGAATGATGGGCAGCGACAGGACGATTTGGCAGCCTGCATAAGTCAAGCAGGTGCCGCGCCAGCCCAGCATCTCGACAAGATAGGCGCTGAGCGGCCAGCAGACCGTACTGGCAAAGCCGCCGAACAGCGTGAGCACGGTGATGGCGCGCCGCGCCGCGCTGCCGTAGAGACGGCCCAGGGTCGAGAACGCCGCGTCGTAGAGACTGGCGCTCATCGCCAGGCCGATCACCAGCCAGGCCGCAAAGAAGACGACGAGATTCGTCGCCAAGCCCAAGGCCGTCAAGCCGGCGGCGAGAACGATGGCGCCGCCTGCGAGAACGGGGCGGCCGCCGTAGCGGTCGATCATCCGGCCGACGGGGGGCGCGGCCAGGCCGGACACGAATAGGGCAAGCGAGAAGCCGCCGACGATGAAGGAGAGCGACCAGCCGGTTGCGGCCGCCATCGGCGCCGCGAGGACTGCCGGCAGATAATAGGACGTGCCCCAGGCCAGGATCTGCACAAGCCCCAAGCCGCCGACGACCACAGCGGGTCTGCGGCTGTCGCCGCGCTGATCGGGGATCGTCACTGTGACGTGCCTCTGGCCATTTCGTCAGATCGTCCGAGACGATGCTCGGGCCGTCAAACATCTCGCCAGAATGGACAATGATTGCGTCGGCGAAGAAGCATAACGCGGCGTTGGTCGAATTCAACGGGGCACAGGCGCTATTCGCAGGGCCTCAATTTTTTGCCGCTGTCATCACGCTGTCTTTTTCGCCGACAGCCACTCGATCACGCCGCGCCCCGCTGCTTGACCGCTCGCCATGCAGCCTTGCAGCAGATAGCCCCCGGTCGGGGCTTCCCAGTCGAGCATCTCGCCGCAGACGAAAACGCCGGGGCGCTTTTTCAGCATCAGGCATTCATCGATCTCGGTGAGCGCGATGCCGCCGGCGGTCGAGATCGCGCGGGCGATATCGAATGGCGCGGTCAGGCGAATCGGCACGCCCTTGATCAGCTCGGCGAGCGATTTCGTCTCGCCGGCATGCAGCGCTTCTTGCACCAGGCCGATGGCAACGGGTGGCAGGTTCGCGCGCTTGCGCAAGACGTTGGATAGGGTATCGCCGCCGCGCCCGGCGCCAAGCTTTTCCGCCAAGGCCTCGCCCGTCACGTCCGGCAGTAGATCGACATACAAGACGGCGACGCCCTGCCGCGCGATCATCTCGCGCGCCGGCGCCGACAGCGCATAGACCGCGCCGCCCTCGATGCCGGCCGATGTGACGACCGCTTCGCCGCGCACGCGCTGGTTGCCGACCGTCATGGCGATGCGCTTGAGCGGCGCGCCGGCATGTTTGTCGCGGAAGATGTCGGACCACTGAACGGCAAAGCCGCAGTTGCTGGCGCGCAAGGGGGTGATCTCGATGTCCGGCAATAGCGCCGTCCAACCGCCGTCGGAGCCGAGGCGCGGCCAGGAGGCGCCGCCGAGCGCGAGGACGACGGCTGGCGCGTCGATCTGGCTGCCGTCGGCGAAGGTCAATCCACCGGCCAAATCCCAGCCGGTCCAGTCGGCGCGGGTCTTGAATTGCACGCCGAGGCCGCCGAGCCGTGCGAGCCATGCGCGCAGCAGCGGGCTCGCCTTCATCGCCTTGGGAAAGACGCGTCCGCTCGAGCCGACGAAGGTCTCCTGGCCGAGGCCTTCGCACCAGGCGATCAGATCCTGCGGCGAGAAAGCGTCGAGCAGCGGCCTTACCCAAGGTTCGGCGGCGGCGTAGCGCGCGCGAAATTTTTCGATCGGTTCCGAATGGGTGAGATTGAGGCCGCCACGTCCGGCCATTAGCAGCTTGCGCCCCAGGCTCGGCATGCGATCGAAGACGGTGACGGCGAGGCCTGCCTCGGCCATCACCTCGGCGGCCATCAGCCCGGCGGGTCCGCCGCCGATGACGGCGACCTGATGGGCGGAGGCCAGCGCGGGCTTCTTGCGGGATTTGGGGACGGGTTTTTTCACGCCCCCTTATGCCCGCCGGCGGCCGGGATGGCCAGCCGTATCGGCCTATTCCGGCGTGAAGTTCAGCGCCACGCCGTTGATGCAATAGCGCAAGCCGCTCGGCGGCGGGCCGTCGGGGAAGACATGGCCGAGATGGCTGCCGCAGCTGGCGCAATGGACTTCGGTGCGCGTCATGCCATGGCTGCGGTCGACCGTATCTTCGGTGGCGCCGGGCAGCGGCTGGTCGAAGCTCGGCCAGCCGGTGCCGCTTTCGAACTTCGTTTTCGAGCGAAACAGCGGCGTGTCGCAGCCGGCGCAGGCGAAGCTGCCGGCGCGCTTTTCCTGCAGCAGGGCGCAGCTGCCGGGCCGCTCGGTGCCATGCTCGCGCATGACGTAATATTGCTCGGGCGTCAGCTTGGCGCGCCATTCGCTCTCGCTGCGCATCACCGGGAAGGTCTTGTCCGTCATGTCGCTCTCCTCAGGCCGTGAAGCTCTTGCTGGCGCGGTCGATCGCGGCGAATTCCGCATCCGACAGGTCGATGTCCGCCGCTGCGACGTTCTCCTCCAGGTGGGCGACCTGGGAGGTGCCGGGGATCGGCAGCATGACCGGGCTGCGCTTGAGAATCCAGGCGAGCGCGATCTGGCTCGGCGTCGCGCCGCGCGCCTCGGCAATGGCCGCGAGCGGCGAGCCAGGCTTGGCGAGATCGCCGGCGGCCAGCGGATACCAGGGAATGAAGCCGATGCCTTGCGCCGCGCAATAATCCAGCACGTCCTCATGCTCGCGGTCGGCGAGATTGTAGCGATTTTGCACAGTGGCGACGGGGAAGACCTTGGCGGCGGCCTTGATCTCGGCGACCGACACTTCGCTGAGCCCGGCATATTTGATCAGGCCCTCGTCGAGCAACGCCTTAACCGCGCCGAACTGTTCGCCGGCCGGCACGCGCGGATCGATGCGATGCAGCTGCCAGAGATCGATCTGCTCGACGCGCAGTTTCCGCAGGCTCTTCTTCGCCTGGGCGATCAGATAGTCCGGTTTGCCGCTGGGGATCCAGCGGTCGGGGCCGGGCCGCGTCAGGCCGGCCTTGGTGGCGATGAACAGGCCGCCAGAGTGGGATCGGTAGGGATGCAGCGCTTCGGCCAGCAGCTCTTCCGACACGTCCGGGCCGTAGCTGTCGGCGGTGTCGATGAAATCGACGCCGAGCTCGGGCAGGCGCTCGAGCGTTCGGAGCGCGCCGGCTTTATCGGCCGGCGGTCCCCAAATGCCGGGGCCGGTGACGCGCATGGCGCCATAGCCGAGCCTGTTGACCGGCGTTTGTCCGCCGATGGAGAAGCTACCGGCGTTCGCCGCGTCGAGATCGGTCATAGGCGGGCCCTGTTCCTTGCCCGCCTGACGCCGCGGGCCGTGTTGCGGCAATCGCGTTCAGCGCGCGCCGTGGTTCACGCGCTCGTCGCCGGCTCCGTCGCGCCCTCCACCGAGGCATGGAGATGAGCGACCAAAGCGTCTTCGAGCTTGAGGCGCGCCGCGAGCATGGCGAGATAGCCGCGCTCGGCGGGATTATCGACGTCGATGGCGAGCAGCGAGACCGTATAGATCTCGGCCGCTTCCTCGGGCGTGCGCGCCGCCTGAGCGACGCTATCGATATCGAGCGGCGCGCGCAACTCGTCCATCACGAAAGCCTTGTCGTCGGCGTCGAGGGCGAACTTGTCCATGGCGGCGAAAATCTTGGATTGCTCCGCGGCATCGAGATGGCCGTCGGCTTTCGAGGCCGAGATCATGGCGCGCAACAGGCTGCGGCCGAGCGATTGCTGGGCGGCTTCCCCGACCGGGTTGAACGGAGTTCCCGACGGCGGCGGCAGCATGGGCGTCGCTGGGGCCGTTTCGGCCACCGGCTTCTTACCGTCCTGCCAATTGCGATAGGCCTTGTAGGCGAGGGCGCCGACCACGGCCATGCCGCCGACCTTGAGGGCGGATCCGCCGATCTTGCGGCCTGTTTTG
>CAMAVH010000096.1 GCA_945861615.1 Rhizobium sp. Q54
TTGTCCTGGTTTTCGAACTCGATCTGGTTGCCGCCCTTTTCGACCGATGTGTCGACGCCGCCGGCGAACAGGTTGCGCTTGCTCGCAGTGAAGGGATAGCGCATCGAGCCGAGCGCGATCGCGAGATAGCGCGCCGGGGTCGGGTTGGTGTTGAAGTGCTGATGGAAGAGGCCTTCCGTCGGCACGAAGACGACGCCGTGTTTCCAGTCGATGCGCTTGAAGTCATTGTCCCCCGGCATCCAGCAGAGCGAGTAGCCGGTGCCATGCACGGTGTAAACGTAGAAGTCGGGACCGTGGCGGTGGCCCTTCTTGTAGGTGCCGACCGGCATTTCCGACGAGTGGGCGTGCATCGTGCCGTCGGCCAGGATGAACTTCATGTTCGACGAGCCCTTGCCGCGCGCGTCCCAGGTCTTCAGTTCGAAACCAGAGAGATCGGGGACGAAATTCGTCTCCCACATGTTACGGCCCGGACGGACCGGGATGAACTCGCCTTCGCCGGCGAAATAGTTGTCGCCGCTCTCGCGGTCAGTGAACTGGAAGTCGTTGGCGAAGATGAAATCGTTGTTGTGAAACAGGTTCATCATGATCGGCATGTTGGTCACCACCGACAGGCGGGCACGGTCCTTGCCAGAGCCGTTGAAGTGCTGGTACTTCGCGTTCAGCGGCAGGGCGAACAGGCTCTTAGGCTGCCATTCGAAGGTGTGCTTGCGGCCGTCGGACGTCTCGACGACGGTCGAGCCGTTACCGTCGATGACATAGATGACGGCTTCGTACATATGTTTCTGCGGCGCGGACTTGCCGCCCGGCAGCAGATCGAGCACGAACATCGAGGTGAAGTCGCCGCGGCCATCGAGATGGATGATGGCGCCGTTGGTGCCGAAGCGCGCCCAGGGCTTGGTCTCGACATCGAACAGATCGAGGCTCAACGCTTCGATGATCGGCACGCCCTCTTCCTTCGCCCAATCGCCGTAAGGGTCGAGCAGGAACTTCAGGTCGGCGTTGGCTGTCTGGCTCATATTCGAGTCTCCGAAATAAAAAAACCGCATGTGCTATAGCGAATTTAGCACATGCGGTTCTATACAAAAGTGCTCAGGTGAGGCGACATTTTATTGCCACCCAAGCCATTTGGTTATGGCTGCACCTCGGTTTAGGCGGCTTTACGGCCCGAACGCTTCAGCTCTTTGTTCAGGATGTCGCCGGCGTCGCCGATACCGTTGAGATAATGCTCCCAAACGGCCAGGTTCTGGCGGCCGGCTTCGACGACCTCGGACTCCATGCGCAGTTCCTTGGCGAACTTGCTGACATTTTTCCAGCCGAGGTCGGAGTGGACCTCGTCGGCGACTTCGTGGAGCTTGAAGAAGCCGAGCTTGTCGTCGGGCAGGCCGAGGGTCTTCTTCCAGCGCAGACGCTCATGGCCGAACCAGCCGTGCTTCTTGAGCTCGCCGCCCTTGCCGTAGCCGGAGATGTTGGCCCGTTCGGCGACGACGTTGGCGACCAAGCCGAGCAGCCAATGCTTGTTGTCCATCAGGCCGTGCCAGGCGTTCCAGGCGAGCTGGGTGGACTTCAGCGGGGTCGCGGCGCGGATCTTCGCCTTCGACATGCCGGCAGCCAGGCCCAGATTTTCCAGGATCTGCCAGTGCGGCAGACCGCCGCCGTGCTCGTCGTCGGCGATGATCTCTTCAGCGGCGGCGCCGATGACGCGCAGACGGGTTTCCCAATCCGGGCAGTTCGTCGCGACCTTCAGCTTGAGGACCGAGTTGCGATAGCGCGTGTTCTGACGATGCTGATACACGAACATCTGCGCGCGGCCGACATTGAACGGCTCATGGAAGAAGCGCGTGTTGTTCATGAAGTCCTCGACGACTTGGTCGAGGTCTTTCAGGACGCCAGTGGCCTTCGGATCGCGGGGCATGGAATTCTCCAATCTCTGGATTGTGGGGCGGAACGGCGTGCCGGTTGGGTGCGGCAGCGCGGAGACCGCTGTAGCAGCGCCTTCTGGTGGGCGCCGGTGATGGGTCAGAGATATAAGAGCGGCTGCCCAGCTACAAACATAAAATCACACTACGATCTAAGTGATTTCAATATATGGAGATTGCGAGGCAGTATCGTTGCGATTTAATCGCAAATAGGTATTTGAGAATCGCTCGCAATTACTTTGAATGCTGCGACGTCGAACGATCGGGCATAGGCAGGCGCGACGAGGCATCAAGCCACGATTAGATCTCGATCACTCGACCGCGCGCCACGACCATTGGCCGCTGGCGATGCCATCCTGCACGACGCTGCGGATGATCTGGCGCACCGCGTTGCTTGCCTTCGACGACGGTCGCTTGCTCGAATAGGCGAGGAACATGTTGCGCGACAGATTGGGCGCCGTGATGGTGCGGGCCGTCAGGCGGCCGTCCTCGACTTCGCGCTTCACTGCGCCCATGCCGAGAATGGTGTAGCCGAGATCCTTCTCGATCAATTCCTTGGTCGCCGGCACCGAATCGATTTCGAGCGTGATTTTCAGCTCAAGCTCCTGCTGGTTGGCGACTTCGTCGACGATGCTACGCAGGCCATGCGGCGGCGACGGCAGGATCATCGGCAATTCGGCGATCTCGGCGAAGGCGATGCTGTCGAGGCCGTTGTTCTTGCCGCGCTTGGCGCCCGGCTTCGGCGCGGGCAGGGTGGCGTTCGGCGGGCCGACGAGGCAGAGGTCTTCGGTCAGCATCGGCTCGCACACCAGGCCGCGCACGGCCGAGGGATTATACGAGAACGCCATGTCGAGACGGTCGTTCTCGACCCACTCCATCAGGTTCTCGCTCATGCCCTCGACGATGCTGAGCGACACATTGGGCAGTTCGGCGCGGCATTTCTGCACGAGCGCGCTGGCAAGTACGAGATTGACGGTGGGGGTGACGCCGACCGCGATCTTGCCGCGCGGCGGGCCGGCGAAATCGATGAGATGAAGTTTCGCGCGTTCGATCTGACGCAGCACGATCAACGCATGGTCGCGCAAGATTAGGCCGGCTTCCGTCGCCGACACCCCGCGCGAGTGGCGATTGAGCAGTTTGACGCCGAGTTCCTCCTCGAGCTTGCGGATCTGCAGGCCGAGCGCGGGCTGGGCGACATGCAGATAGGCGGCCGCCTTGCTGAAACTTTTCAGTTCGACGATGCGCAGGAAGTAGCGGAGCTGTCTGATAGTCATAATGTGCCTGAGGATACTCGCAATATAACAATTCTGTCTAGTGAAAATGCGCCTGAAACTCTTTCGCAATTAGAAAGGGTTTCCGTGCCACGCGCCGCCGGTGCGGCGGCTCGCCGTTGACGGCTCCGAAAGGCCTGGCCGATACTGACGGCAAGCCGGCGGCGATAGATCGCCGGCATAACAAGGGAGTTCATGCGATGGAGACGGGTAAGGCCCTTAATGGGCCTCGGACGCTATTGGGAGCGCTGCTGAGCGGCGTCGTGCTGGCCGGACTGGCGGGCGCTCCGGCGGCGGCGCAGTCGGTCGAGCAATTCTACAAGGGCAAGCAGATCAAGTTCGTCCTCGGCTCGGCGGGCGGCGGCGGCTACGACGCCTACAGCCGTTCGATCACGCGCTATATGGGCAACCATATCCCCGGCAAGCCGAGCATCATCGTGCAAAACATGCCGGGCGCCGGCGGCCTCGTCGCCGCCAATTACCTCTTCGGCGTCGCGCCGAAGGACGGCTCGGAGATCGGCATGACCGGTCGCGCCGCGGCCATCGAGGCGCTGATCAACCCTGCCGACAAGAGCGTGAAGTTCGAGGCGACCAAATTCAATTGGATCGGCACGCCGCAGCAGGAAACCGGCATTCTCATGGTCTCGACCAAAACGCCGGTTCGCACTCTGGAAGACTTGAAAAAATACGAACTGACGGCGAGCAGCACCGGCCGCGCGGCGGCGACCTCGGTCTATCCGCGCCTGCTCAACAATATGTTCGGCACCAAGTTCAAGGTGATTGAGGGCTACAAAAGCTCGCAGGATGGGCTCTTCGCGCTCGAGCGCGGCGAGGTCACCGCGCATTCCTCGGGCGGCTCGTCCTCGGCCTTCCGCAATCGCGTCGAGCCCTGGGTGCGCGACGGCAAGATCATAATGCTGATGCAGATCGCGGGCGAAAAGGATCCGGCCTATCCGAACCTGCCGTTGGTGACCGAAATGGCGCGCACCGAATCCGAGCGGCAGATTCTCGAACTGGTGCTCGTGCAGCAGGTGATGGGCCGGCCTATCCTGGCGCCGCCGAACGTGCCGGCCGATCGCGTGAAGGCGCTGCGCGATGCCTTCGATGCGACGATGACGGACCCCGAATTTCTCGCCGAATGCGAAAAGCAGAAACTGGAAGTGAATCCGGTCAGCGGCGTTAAGCTCAACGCCATGCTCGACCGCGTCTATCAAACGCCGAAAACTGTGATCGATCAGGTCGCCAAATTGCTCGCGCAGGAATAGGGGGGCTAAACCTGTGCAGGCACTGCATATAACAAGGGCAAATTTGAAATAATATTATAATCCTCTTGTAAAAGACTCTTGGATTTGCTCGCGGGAATGGATAGATAACCTCCTTCCTACGACGGTTCGCCACGGCTGGCTTTCCCCCGCTTCAGCCCTAGGGGCGAACCGTCCTAGGCCCTCCCTGCTCGAGGGCCTTTATCAGCCAGGAGATATCCATGAACGCTCCCCGATTCGCGCGCCTTTGGCGCGCCATGCTGCCGGCTACGGCGGCTTTCGCCGTCGCGGCCGGCCTTGCCGCAACGCCCGCTCAGGCGCAAGACGCGGCGGCTTTCTACAAAGGCAAGACGGTGAAGATCGTCGTCGGCTTCGGTCCCGGCGGCGGCTACGACGCTTATGCGCGCATGATCGCGCCGCATCTCGAAAAGGCGCTCGGCGCGACGGTCATCGTCGAGAATCAACCGGGCGCCGGCGGCCTCATCGCCATCAACCGCATCGCCATGGCGCAGCCCGACGGCACTCAGCTCATGCTGGTGAACGGCACCGCGGCGGGCGTCGACCAGATCCTCGATACGCCGAACGTGCGCTATGACCTCGCCAAGATGGATTATCTCGGCATCGTCAGTGCCTCGCCCTGGGTGTGGCAGGTGGCCGCGGACGGCAAGCGCAAGACCGTCGCCGACTTTCTGAACAGCAAGGACGTCAATCGCTGGGCCGGCGCGGGCCCGACCGGCGGCCTGTCCGACGGCGCCGCCATGACCTGCGAAGCCCTGCGGCTTCCCTGCAAGGTCGTCATCGCCTATCAGGGCAGCAATGAAGCGGCGCTCGCCGTGTTCCGCGGCGAGATGGATTCGATCATCACGTCCGACTCGACCGCCGCCAACTACGTGAGGTCCGGCCAAGCCGTCGCCGTGACGACGATCGGCCGCAAGCGCTCGCGCTTCCTGCCCGACACCCCGACGGTGTTCGAGGCGACCAAGCTGACGCCGGACCAGGAATGGTGGTTCGATTTCCGCGCCAACCTCGATGCGCTCGGCCGCGTGTTGGTGACGACGCCGAACACGCCGAAGGACCGCCTGGCGTTCCTGCAAGAGGCGACGAAGAAAGTGCTGACCGACAAGGCGCTGATCGCCGAGGGCGAAAAGACCCAGCGCTATGTCGATTACATCGGCCCGGAAGAGACCAAGAAGATCGCGACCAGCGTCGGCAATATCACGGCCGAGCAGCAAAAGCGCGTGATCGATGTGGTCATGAAGAAGTACCGCTAAGCCAGCGTATCGGCTCGGCGATGAGGGGGCGAAAGCCCCCGAGCGTAACAGTCCGCGTAACAGTCCGCGTAACATCAGCGTAAGCGTAAAATCGGGGATGCGGGAAACCGCATCCCCCTTTTCTTGCGGGATTGCACGCGCGCGACGTTCGTTGCCTGCTTTATGCGCACAATGCGGTGCTTTGGCCGCACCCCACCGGGCGATTGACCGGACCGGGCAGGGTGTTAGTCTTCCCACGAGGCAGGTGGCCAACGTGCCGCCGTTGATAAGCCGAGCCAAAACCGGCCGGCCAAACTGGGAGACTTCCATGACCGCGACTTATCTGCGGCGCGCTTTGCGTGCCATTTTGCCGTCCGCTCTTCTGCTGGCGACGGCGGCGAGCTTCGCGCCCGCCGCTTCGCAGGACGCGGCGAGCTTCTACAAAGGCAAGACGGTGAAGATCATCGTCGGCTTCGGCCCCGGCGGCGGCTACGACGCCTACGCGCGCTTTATCGCGCCGCAGCTCGAGAAGGCCATCGGCGCCACCGTAATCGTCGAAAACCAGCCGGGCGCCGGCAGCCTGACTTCGCTCAACCGGCTCTACACCGCAACGCCCGACGGCTTGCAGATGACCTTGGCCAATGGTACCGCCGCGGGCCTCGGCCAGGTGCTCGGCCGGGACAACGCGCGCTACGATCTCGCCAAGTTCGAATATTACGGCATCGTCAGCGCCTCGCCCTGGCTCTGGCTGGTAAGGCCCGACTCCGAGATCAAGACGCCGCAGGATGCGCAGAAGCTCAACCGCCCGATCACTTGGGCGGGGAGCGGTCCGACCGACGGCCTGTCGGACGGCGGCGCCGTGACTTGCGAAGCCTTGCAGCTCAAGTGCAAGCTCATCATCGGCTATAAGGGCAGTAGCGATGCCGCGCTCTCGGTGTTCCGCGGCGAGACCGATTCGGTCTTCGTGTCGGACACGTCGGCGAACAATTATGTCAGCAGCGGCCAGGCGCGGGCAGTGGCTAACATGAGCCGCGATCGCTCACAGTACTTCAAAAACTTGCCGACGATTTTCGAGATGGTGAAGTTGAGCGACGAGCAGGCCTTCTGGATCGACTTCCGCGGCGCTCTCGACAAGCTCGGTCGCGTGTTGCTGACCACGCCGGGCGTGCCGGCGGACCGTGTCGCCTACATGCGCGGCAAGATCAAAGCGGTGCTGACCGAACCGACCTTCGTCGCGGAAATGAACAAGAAAGACCGCTATGTCGACTACATCGATTCGGATGTGGCGAAGAAGACGGCGATCGGCCTTGTCGGCGACATCACGCCGGAACGGCGCGAACGCATCGCCCATGTTCTGACCAAGAAGTACAACTGATCCGTTGAAGCGGACGGGACCGGCGCGCGCCGGTTCCGTCCTTCAGCCGCCAAGGCAACATGACCGCCGCTTTATAGAAAGAGGTGGTTCTGATCGATGGTTGAGAAGGCCTCGCAGTCGCGATTTTGTCGGGCGAACTGCGATTTTGAGCACCCTCTGGCGACGTATCGCTCGTAGATCGAAACGGTATAGCTAGCTAGGCATTATGGTTTTGTTTTTACCGCTCCGGTTTGCTACTTAGCAACGACCCCGCGCTGAGAAGAGACGACGCCAAGATATAAGGCCAAGTCCAGGCACGGCGGCTGAGGCAGATATTCAAAGCCGTTCATGTAGGCCAAATCGCACGGCAACGTGCGAACGCGGCGCGGAGACAGACTTTACCGCCATCGGCGGTTCGGTGGGAGCGAGAGGCGTACGCCTCGGCCCGTCACCAGTTCCTCGAACGAAGAGAGCGACACAGTGGCACAGACGAAAGATACCGACGTGAAGACGGCCAAGAAGACCAAGTACGACACTCCCCACGAGGATCTGCGCGAGTGGTTGACCCGCGCCGACGCCTTGGGCGAGTTGCAGAAGGTCGAAGGGGCCGATTGGAACCTCGAAATCGGCGCCATCGCCGAAATGATCTATCACGCGACGCCGGAAAATCCGCCGGCGATCCTGTTCGACAACATCCCGGGTTATCCGAAGGGCTTCCGCATCCTGTCGGGCATGACCGCGTCGCCGAACCGTCTCGCCATGACGCTGGGCCTCCCTGAGCCGAAGGGGCCGATGGATGTGGTGCGCGCCTATCGCGACCGCATGAAGGACTTCAAGTCGATCCCGTCGCGCTTCGTCAACACCGGCCCGATCCTCGAGAACGTCGATCGCGACGACGAAGTCGACATTTTCAAATTCCCCGTGCCATTCCTGCACGAGCTCGACGGCGGCCGCTACATCGGCACCGGCGACTGCATCATCATGAAGGATCCGGACTCCGACTGGGTGAACTGCGGCACCTACCGCGTCATGGTGCATGACAAGAACACCGTCGGCCTGTGGATGAGCCCCGGCAAGCACGGCCGCCTGATCCGCGAAAAGTACTTCAAGATGGGCAAGCCCTGCCCGGTCGCCATCAGCGTCGGCCATGATCCGCTCATGTTCCTCGCCGCCGGCAACGAAATCCAGTACGGCACCTCCGAGTTCGCTTACGCCGCCGGCCATCGCGGCAAGCCGTTCGATATGCTCAAGAGCGAGCTGCACGGCCTGCCGATCCCGGCCCACGGCGAAATCGTCCTCGAAGGCGAGATCTCGCCGGACGATCTGCGTCCGGAAGGCCCGTTCGGCGAATGGACCGGCTACTACGCCTCGTCCGTCCGTCCGGACAACGTCGTCAAGATCAAGCGCGTCTACTACCGCAACGACCCGATCATCACGATGGCCCGTCCGGGCCGCCCGCCGTCCGACTACACGATGTCCAAGTCGGTCATCAAGTCGGCGCTGGTGTGGGACCAGGTCGAAGCCGCCGGCCTTCCCGGCGTGCAGGGCGTGTGGTGCCACCAGAACGGTGGCGGCCGCTTGTTCAACGTGATCTCGATCAAGCAGGCCTACCCGGGCCACTCGCGTCAGGCCGCGCAGCTCTGCTGCAACGTCCACGCCGGCAACTACCTGGGCCGCTGGTCGATCGTGGTCGACGAGGACATCGATCCGTCCAACCTGTGGGATGTGACCTGGGCCATGGCCTCGCGTTGCGACCCGATCGAGGACATCGACATCACCCGCCGCGCTTGGTCGGGCGCGCTCGATCCGCGCAAGCAGGCGGGCGACAACTTCAACTCGCGCGCGATCGTCGATGCTTGCCGTCCGTTCGAGTGGAAGGACGAATTCCCGCCGGTGGCGGAATCGTCGCCCGAACTCGCCGCGAAGACCCACGCCAAGTGGGGCCACTTGCTGAAGAAGTAAGCCGGTCCGCGGACTGAAACAGGAAAGGGCGCCGGCGACGGCGCCCTTTCTATTTGCGCATCGCTGATGCGCGTTCGGCACGCTTTTCGCTGACGGCAATTGCTGTATTGTCGCAGCATCTTCCGTTGCTTGCGCGTGTCATGGCTAAAGAACCCCGTCATAAAACCGGCTCGCTGCTGTCTAAAATGTTCGACCGGACATTCTGGATGTTCGTCGGCATGACCGTGATCGCCGCCGCCGCCTGCTGGTGGCTCAAGGGCTATGATGCGCTAATCGAAGCCTTCCACGACGATCTCGAATTGCTGGTCTATATCTCGCCGCGCATCCTGCTCGCCATGATCGTCGCCGGATTTGCCCAGGTGCTGTTGCCGCGCGACAAGGTCGCCCATTGGGTCGGCGAGCAATCGGGCTGGCGCGGGCTGGTTATCGCGACCGCCGCCGGCGCCCTGACGCCGGGCGGACCGATCGCCTCCTTTCCCTTCGTCCTCGCGCTCTACATGGCGGGCGCCGACCGCGGCGCGCTCGTCGCCTATCTCACCTCCTGGGCCTTGCTCGGCTTCCAGCGCGTCATGGTGTGGGAAATCCCGCTCATGGGCATGGACTTCGCCGTCATGCGCTCGCTCGCCAATCTGCCGCTGCCGCTGATCGCCGGTTATATCGCTCGTTTGTTGCCGGGCCTGCCCGCGCGCACCGACACGGCAGAGGAAGAGGGACGACTGGAAGGCGCCGTGCGCGAGGCGGCGCAGGAGCAGACCGACGAATTGCGCGGCGAGGGAGATCGCCGTGGGTAGTCTCATATTCATGGCGGCGATGGTCGTGGTACTGCTGTTCATCGCCTGGCGCAGTCCGAGGAACCTTCTGGCGCCGGGCTTTCGCGCCTCCTACGAGCTCATCATGCAGAACCTGCCGCGCGTCGCCCTGGCTTTGCTGGCGGCGGGATTCCTCGGCCAGATTCTGCCGCAGGACACCATTTCGCATCTGCTCGGCGGCGAATCGGGCATGCGCGGCATTCTGATCGCCTGGGCGATCGGCGGCTTCACGCCGGGCGGTCCGATCATCACCTTCCCGGTGATCGTCGCCCTCTCGAAAGCCGGTGCGGGCCTGCCGGCGCTCGTCACCTTCCTGACCGCCTGGTCGGTGCTCGGTTTTCAGCGCGTCGTGATGTTCGAATGGCCGATGATGGGGCGGCGATTCGTCATCAATCGTTTGATCGCGGCGTCCTGTCTGCCGCCGATCTCGGGCATCCTGACGCTGCTGCTCGAGAAGATCTGGAATTAGCGGAGAGAGCTTTCATCTCTGCCGTCATGGCCGGACTTGTTCCGGCCATCCACGACTATTCTTCTATCTAGGCCGCAAGCCTTCGTCCCGACACAGCTCAACTCGCATTAGATCCGGACAGGAAAGCAAAGGGCAGGCTTGCGGGCCTGCCCTTTGCTCCATCGATCAGACGGTCTTACTTCTCGTTGGCGATCGCCTTGGCTTGCTTCAGCAGCTCGGGCGGCGTCGAGAACAATTCTTTGATGATCGCAGCGGCGCGCGGACCATCGACGAGGA
>CAMAVH010000097.1 GCA_945861615.1 Rhizobium sp. Q54
ACATGAAGCCCGCCCTTCATCTGAACCGTCTTGTGCGCACCTACGAGCAGGGCGCGGTCAAGTTGCATATCCTGCGCGAAGCCGACCTGGCGATTGCGCCCGGTGAGGTCGTCGCGCTGATCGGCCCGAGCGGCGCTGGCAAGTCGACACTGCTGCATATCGCCGGCCTGCTCGAAAAGCCGGACGGCGGCGACGTCGAACTGAACGGCGCGCCCTGCGGCCGGTTGAGCGATTCCGAGCGGACGGCACTGCGCCGCGAGCATCTCGGTTTCGTCTATCAGTCGCATCATCTCTTGCCGGAATTCTCGGCGCGCGAGAACGTCATGCTGCCGCAGATGATCGCCGGCGTCGCCAAGAGCAAGGCGAGCAAACATGCGGGTGACTTGCTCGACATGGTGGGATTAGGGCCGCGCGCCGATCACCGCCCGGCGGAAATGTCGGGCGGCGAGCAGCAACGCGTCGCCATCGCTCGCGCCCTCGCCAATGGCCCGCGCGTGCTGCTGGCCGACGAGCCGACCGGTAACCTCGACGTCAACACCTCGGAAAATGTCTTCGCCACACTTATGAAGGTGCTGCGCGAGACGGGCAGGGCGGCGCTGATCGCCACCCATAATCCGGAGCTGGCCAAGCGCATGGACCGCATTGTCACCTTGCGCGACGGGCAAATCGTCCCGGCATAACCGTCGGAATCCGGCATTTCCGTAATATGGGGTGGATAACCCCAAATCGGTTCACCAGATATATTGCGATCTGGTGCCGTCCCGTGGAATCCTGTGCCCATGCCGTCATATAGCGATTTCGTTCATCTCCGCGTCCACACCGCCTATTCCTTGTTGGAAGGCGCGCTAAAGAACTACAAGCTCGCCGAGCTTTGCAAGAAATACGCGATGCCGGCGGTAGCGATGACGGACAGTCGCAACCTGTTCGGCGCCTATGAATTCTCCATGGCGATCGCCGACGTCGGCGTGCAGCCGATCATCGGTTGCGAACTGGCGATCAAGCGCGACGACGGCCAGGCGCCGGGGGCGGGGGCGCCGGTCGGCCGTACGCCAGATCCCGACAAGATGGTCGTGCTGGCGCAAAACGGCGCCGGCTACGCCAATCTCGTCAAGCTGTTGAGCCGGGCCTATCTCGACGGTGTGCCGGGCGAAGCGGCGCAAGTGACGCTCGGCGAATTGGTGGCCATGTCGGAGGGGTTGATCAGCCTGGTCGGCGCGCCGGACAGCCCGGTTGGCCGCCTGTTGCTGACCGGCCAGGAGGACGCGGCGCTGGCCCGCCTCGATCTGTTGCACAAGGCCTTCGGCGATCGGCTCTATCTCGAGTTGCAGCGCCACAACATGGACGACGAGCTGCGGCTTGAGCCGAAGATCCTCGATCTCGCCTATGCGCGGAACATACCGCTCGTCGCCACCAACAATGTCTTCTTCTCCGACGAGGGCATGTACGAGGCGCATGACGCGCTGCTCGCCATCGCTGACGGCGCCCAGGTGGTCGAGACCGACCGCCGCCGCCTGACCCCGGACCATCGCTTCAAGTCGCCGGCGGAAATGCGCGCGCTGTTCGCCGATCTGCCCGAAGCGCTCGACAACACCCTGGTCATCGCCCAGCGCTGCGCTTTCATGGCGACGAACCAGAAGCCGGTGCTGCCGGCCTTCCCGTCGAGCGGCGGCCGCACCGAAGCCGAGGAATTGCACGCCCAGGCCGCCGAAGGCCTGGAAGGCCGGCTCGCGGTGCATGTTTTCACGCCCGAGATGGACGCGGCGGCGCGCGAATTGGCGGCGCGGCCCTATCGCGAGCGCCTGGCCTTCGAACTCAACGTCATCGAGACGATGGGTTTTCCCGGCTACTTCCTCATCGTCTCCGACTTCATCAAATGGGCCAAGGCGCACGACATTCCGGTCGGTCCGGGCCGCGGGTCGGGCGCCGGTTCGGTGGTCGCCTGGGCGCTGACCATCACCGACCTCAATCCGCTGCAGTTCAATCTGCTGTTCGAGCGTTTCTTGAACCCCGAACGCATCAGCATGCCGGACTTCGATATCGATTTCTGCCAGGACCGGCGCGACGAGGTGATCCGCTACGTCCAGGAGAAGTACGGCCGCGACCGCGTCGCGCAAATCATCACCTTCGGCAAGCTGCAGGCGCGCGCCGTGTTGCGCGACGTCGGTCGCGTGCTCGGCCTGCCTTACGGCCAGGTCGACCGCATCTGCAAGCTGGTGCCGAACAATCCGGCCAAGCCCGTCACGTTGGCGCAGGCGGTGGACGGCGAGCCGGCGCTGCAGCAGATGCGCGACGAGGATCCGACGGTCGGCAAGCTGATCGCCATGGCGATGAAGCTCGAAGGGCTTTACCGCCACGCGTCGACCCATGCCGCTGGCGTGGTGATCGGCAACCGGCCGCTCGACGAGATCGTGCCGCTCTATCGCGATCCGCGCTCGGATATTCCGGCGACGCAGTTCTCGATGAAATATGTCGAGCAGGCGAGCTTGGTGAAGTTCGACTTCCTCGGCCTGAAAACGCTGACCGTGCTGCAGAAGGCGATCGAGCTAATCCGAGCGCGCGGCGACGCGATCGATCTGGCGACGCTGCCGCTCGACGATAAGAAGACTTACGACATGCTGGCCAAGGCCGACGTCACCGGCGTGTTCCAGCTGGAAAGCTCTGGCATGCGCGACGTGCTGCGCAAGCTGAAGCCGGACAGGTTTGAGGACATCATCGCCATCGTGGCGCTCTATCGCCCGGGCCCGATGGACAACATCCCGAAATACATCGCCTGCAAGCACGGCCGCGAGCAGCCGGATTATCTCTATCCGTCGCTCGAAGGAATTTTGAAGGAGACCTTCGGCGTCATCATCTACCAAGAGCAGGTGATGCAGATCGCCCAGGAGCTATCGGGCTATTCGCTCGGCGGCGCCGATCTATTGCGCCGCGCTATGGGTAAAAAGGATGCGGCGATCATGGCGCAGCAGCGCCAGGAGTTCACCAAGGGCGCGGTGGCGCGCGGCGTCGCCGAAAAACAGGCAGGTCAGATCTACGATCAGGTCGACAAGTTCGCCGGCTACGGCTTCAACAAGTCGCATGCCGCCGCCTACGCGCTGGTCTCCTATCAGACGGCCTATCTCAAGGCCAACTATCCGGTCGAATTCCTTGCCGCGTCGATGACGCTCGATCTCGGCAATACCGAGAAGCTCAACACCTTCCGCCAGGAGTTGAGCCGCATCGGCGTGAAGCTGCTGCCGCCCGACATCAACAAGTCCTACCCGGTCTTCGCCGTGGAAGAACAGGCGGACGGCACCAAGGCGATCCGCTACGCGCTCGGTGCGGTGCGCAACGTCGGCTTGGCGGCGATGGAATCGGTGGTGCGCGAGCGGACGGCGAACGGGCCGTTCAAGGATCTGTTCGACTTCGCCGGCCGCTGCGATCCGAAAGCCGTCAACAAGCGGCTGCTTGAAAGCCTTGCGGCCGCCGGCGCCTTTGATTCGCTGCATAAGAGCCGCGCCCAGTGCCACGCCGGCGTCGAAGCCATGGTCGCCCATGCGCAAGCCTCGGCCAATGAGCGCACCAGCTCGCAGACCAGCTTGTTCGGCGGCGATCCGACTCTAGCGCCGACCGCCAAGGCGCTGCCGCAGATCACCGACTGGCCGGCCATGGAGCGCTTGCGTCACGAGTTCGACGCCATCGGCTTCTATCTGTCGGCTCACCCGCTCGACGCCTATGCCAAGAGCCTGCAGCGCCTGAAGGTCATCAGCTCGGCGGCGATCGCCACGCAGCTCATCGGCGCCGAGCAGGCGCGGGTCAAGCTCGCCGGCACGGTGGTCGGCAAGAAGGAGCGCACCTCGGCGCGCGGCAACCGCTTCGCCTTCGTGCAATTGTCCGACGCCAGCGGCATGTACGAGATCACGCTGTTCTCGGAAGTGCTGGCCCAGGCGCGCGATCTGCTGGAGACGGGCAAAGCGGTCCTGGTGACGGCCGACGCGAAGCGGGACGGCGAGGGGGTGCGCCTGCTCGGCAACCGCATCCAGCTGCTGGAGGAGGTGGCGGCGAGCGCCGCGCCGACCCTGCGGGTCCATCTGATCGAGGAGACCGCTCTGGCGGGGGTCAAGACGGCGATCGCCGGCATTCCCAAGGGCCGCGGCTCGATCAGCCTGGTGCTGGATTTGGGGCCGGATCACGAGGCGGAACTGCAGATTCCCGGCGGTTTCGCCATAACCCCGGCCTCGACGGGCATCCTGATGACCCTGCCGGGCGTGGCGAACGTCCAGGAAATCTAGGGATTTAGCCGTTTGGAGCATGGTCCTGGGGCCGGAATGCCCGGAAATCCAAGGGTTTGACCCTTGCAAAGCGGGCTCTGAGCGGCTATTTGTCCGCCACTTTCAATCCCACACGCGGGCTCGAGGTCTGTCGGGGAGACATCCCGCAGCCCTTTCCGGTGTCCAGATTCCATCCAGGATTTTTGGGCATTTCCCGCGGCGGCATAACCGGAGAATTTGATCATGGCGATCCCCACTTTCACGATGCGCCAGCTGCTTGAGGCTGGCGTCCACTTCGGCCACCGTACCGGCCGTTGGAACCCGAAGATGGCCCCGTACATCTTCGGCGAACGCAATGGCGTTCACGTTATCGATCTGCAGCAGACCGTGCCGGCGCTCTATCGCGCCTTGCAGGTCGTGCGCGACGTGACCTCCAAGGGCGGCCGCGTGCTGTTCGTCGGCACCAAGCGTCAGGCCTCCGAGAAGGTCAAGGAAGCCGCCGCGCGTTGCGGCCAATATTACGTCAACCACCGCTGGCTCGGCGGCATGATGACCAACTGGAAGACCATCTCGGTCTCGATTAAGCGCCTGAAGGAGCTCGAGGAGATGTTCTCCACCGAGCAGAGCAACCGCACCAAGAAGGAGCTGCTGACCTTGACGCGCGAGCGCGACAAGCTCGAGCGCGCCATGGGCGGCATCAAGGACATGGGCGGCCTGCCCGACGTCCTCTTCATCATCGACACCAACCGCGAGAAGATTGCCGTCGAGGAAGCCAACAAGCTGGGCATCCCGGTGATCGCCATTCTCGACAGCAATTCCGACCCGGCCGGCATCACCTATCCGGTCCCGGGCAACGATGACGCGATCCGCGCCATCGAGACCTATTGCACCCTCGTCTCGGACGCCGTGCTCGATGGCATCCAGCAGGAAATGATCGCGTCGGGCGTCGATATCGGCGCCGCCGAGCAGGCTCCGGTGGAGGCTCTCGAAGCCGCCCCGGCCGCTGCCGCTGCCGCCGAAGCGGCCCCCGAGGCCGCCAAGCCGGCCCGCGGTGCCAAGAAGGCTCCGGTGGTCGAGCGCAAGAAGTCGCGCGCGGTGAAGGGCGACACGGAAGAAACCGTCGCCTAATAAATATCAATACGTTACGATCTGACTTTTAAGTTTGAGGTTAAAGATGGCGGAAATTACCGCAGCGCTCGTGAAGGAGCTTCGCGAGAAGACCGGCGCGGGCATGATGGACTGCAAGAAGGCCCTCAACGCCACTAGCGGCGAGCTTGAGCCCGCCGTCGACTGGCTGCGCAAGCAGGGGTTGGCCGCGGCCTCCAAGAAGGCCGGCCGCGTCGCAGCCGAAGGCTTGATCGGCGTGGCGACCACCGGCAAGGACGGCGTCCTCGTCGAGGTCAACTCCGAGACCGACTTCGTCGCCCGTAACGAGACCTTCCAGGAGTTCGTCCTGAAAGTGGCCGACGTCGCCCTCACGGCGAACGGCGACATGGAGGCGGTCAAGACGGCGGCCTATCCCGGCGGCAAAACCGTCGCCGACAAGCTGACCGAACTGATCGGCTCGATCGGCGAGAACATGCAGCTGCGCCGCGCGGCCAAGCTGTCGGTCGGCCAGGGCGCCGTCGTCAGCTACGTCCATTCGGCCGTGGCGCCGAACCTCGGCAAGATCGGCGTGCTCATTGCCCTCGAATCGACGGCCGATGCCGACAAGCTGGCCACTCTCGGCAAGCAGATCGCCATGCATGTGGCGGCGACCAATCCGCAGTCCCTCTCGATCGAGAGCCTGGACAAGGCGGCGGTCGAGCGCGAGCGCAATGTGCTCGCCGACCAGGCGCGCGCCTCGGGCAAGCCGGAAGAGATCATCGCCAAGATGCTCGAAGGCCGCTTGCGCAAGTTCTACGAAGAAGTCGTTCTGCTCGAGCAGGTCTACATCATCGACGGCGAGTCGAAGGTGTCCAAGGTCATCGCCGAAGCCGCCAAGACGCTCGGCGCGCCGGTCAAGCTGGTCGGCTTCAAGCGCTTCGCTCTCGGCGAGGGCATCGAGAAGGCTCAAACCGACTTCGCTGCCGAAGTGGCGGCGACCGCCGGCCACTAACGCTTCCAACGGCCCGGTTCCAAAGACCGGGCCGTTCGCTATCCGCGCCTTGATCATGCCGCAGTCTCGGGCGATCCTTGGTGCGCAAACCATAAAGACCAGCCCCAGAGATCAACTAGGGATTTGACATGGCCGCCACCGCTTCCCGCTACCGCCGCGTTCTCTTGAAACTGTCCGGCGAAGCGTTGATGGGCGACGGCGAGTTCGGCCTCGATCAGGTGACCGTCAAGCGCCTCGCCGAAGAGGTCAAGGCGGTCCATGCGGCGGGTACGCAGATATGCCTCGTGGTCGGCGGCGGCAATATCTTCCGCGGCGTCATGGGCGTGACCGCCGGCCTCGAGCGCGCCAGCTCGGACTATATGGGCATGCTCGCGACGGTCATCAATTCGCTGGCGCTGCAGAGCACCCTGGAAGCCATGGACGTGCCGACGCGCGTCTGCTCGGCGATCCCGATGCAGACCGTCTGCGAACCCTACATCCGCCGCCGCGCCATCCGCCATATGGAGAAGGGCCGCGTCGTGATCTGCGCCGCCGGCACCGGCAACCCGTTTTTCACCACCGACACCGCCGCCGCGCTACGCGCGGCCGAAATGGGCTGCGACGCGTTGCTCAAGGGGACCCAGGTGGACGGCGTCTATTCCGCCGATCCGCACAAGGTCAAGGACGCCACGCGTTACGAGACGCTCAGCTACATGGAGGTCTTGTCCAAGGACCTCAAGGTCATGGACGCCGCAGCCATCTCGCTGGCCCGCGAAAACGGGATTCCGATTTTGGTCTTTTCCCTTCATAATCCGGGGGCTTTGGCCGATGTTGTGTCCCACCGCGGCAAATTCACCATCATTAGCGAGACTTGAACCATGGCCGACCCCGATATCAGCGACATTCAGCGGCGCATGGACGGCGCCCTGACGGCGCTCAAAACCGAATTCACCGGCCTGCGCACTGGCCGCGCCTCGGTCAGCCTGCTCGACCGCGTCATGGTCGACGCCTATGGCTCGATGATGCCGATCGCCCAGGTCGGCACCGTCAACGTGCCCGAACCGCGCATGATCACCGTCAACGTGTGGGACAAGGGCCTGGTCATCGGCGTGCAGAAGGCGATCCGCGAAGCCGGCCTCGGCCTCAATCCGGCGGCTGACGGCCAGCTGGTGCGCGTGCCGATTCCGGAGCTGAGCCAGGAGCGCCGCACCGAGTTGGTGAAGATCGCGCATAAGTACACCGAGCAGGCCCGCGTTTCCGTGCGCAACGTGCGCCGCGACGGTATGGACCTGCTGAAGAAGATGGAAAAGGACGGCAAGCTGTCGCAAGACGAGCAGCGGACCTGGGCCGACAAAATCCAAGCCATGACCGACTCGCATATCGGCGAAATCGACAAGGCGCTGGCGGCCAAAGAAAAAGAAATCATGCAGATCTGAGTCGATGGTCAGCTTGCCCCGTCAGCCGGAGGCGGCGTCCCCGCCGACCCATATCGCCATCATCATGGACGGCAACGGCCGCTGGGCCAGTGCGCGCGGCTTGCCGCGCATTGCCGGCCATCGCCAAGGCGCCGAATCGGTGCGCCGCGCGGTCGAAGGTTGCATCGAACTGGGCGTCTCCTATCTGACGTTGTTCGGATTCTCGTCGGAGAACTGGAAGCGCCCGGCGGCGGAAGTCACCGACCTGATGGGCTTGCTGAAGCGCTATCTGCAAAGCGAAATCGCCGAACTGCACAAGCACGGCGTGCGTCTGCGGGTAATTGGCGAACGCAGCCGATTGGCGCCTGATCTCGTCTCGCTGATCGAGAACGCCGAGCGCATGACGGAAAGCAACTCGCGCCTCCATCTAACGCTGGCGCTGAATTACGGCAGCCGCATGGAGATATCCACCGCCGCGCGCAATCTGGCGGCCGCCGTCCAGGCCGGTCTGGTGCGCCTCGAAGCCATCGACGAGCGCCTCTTCGCCGGCTTTCTTGGCACATCGGACGTGCCGGACCCGGATTTGGTGCTGCGCACCAGCGGCGAACAACGACTGAGCAACTTCCTGCTGTGGCAGTCTGCCTATGCCGAGCTGGTGTTCCTCGATGTGCTATGGCCCGATTTCAACAAATCGCATCTGGAAGACGCCATTCATGAATTCAATCGTCGCGAGAGACGATACGGCGCCTCCAGCGGATAGCATGGGCATTGGCGCACTAAGGGTGAGGGTGCTTTCCGCTTTGGTCTTGGCGCTGCCTGCCTTGGCGGCGGTCTATGTCGGCGGCCTCCTGTTCGATCTTCTGCTCGGCATCGTCGTGCTCTTGATGGCCTTCGAGTGGGATCGCTTATGCGCCGGACCGCGCGGCGCCTCCGCTAAAGCCAATGATCCTGCGACCTTGGCGCTCGTCGCAGCGATCCTCGCCGTCATCGTCGCCGCGTTGTTGCGGGTGCCGGCCTTGGCGCTGTGGCTGACATTGGCGGGCTTCGCGGCAGTCTTCCTGATCGCGCGCGGCATCGACCGTCGCGCTCCCTTGCTGCAGGCCCTCGGCGCGCTCTACATCGGCATCCCCTTCGTCGCGCTGGTCTGGCTGCGCGCCGATCCGGCGGTCGGCGCCGTCACGGTTTTTTGGCTGCTCGGCATCGTCTGGGCGACCGACACCGGCGCGCTGTTCGCCGGCCGCAGCATCGGCGGACCGAAGCTGGCGCCGGTCATCAGCCCCAATAAAACCTGGGCGGGCCTGGCCGGCGGCATGCTGGCCGCCGCGATCGTCGGCGGCGCTTTCGCGCTCTGGCTCAGCAGTGCTGTCGCTCCCGCCGCCCTCATCAGCGCCAGCCTGGCCGTTGTCGCGCAAGCGGGCGACCTCGTCGAATCGCTGGTCAAACGCCATTTCGGCGTCAAGGATTCCGGCACGATCATCCCGGGGCATGGCGGCATCTTCGACCGCGTCGATGGCTTGCTCGCCGTGGCACCGGTCTGGGCGCTCGTCGTCCTACTCGATGCCGGCTGGGAGGTTTGGCTATGAGCGTCGCCGCCCGCAAGCCGACGATGCGGCCGCGCCGAGACGGCGTCGGTCCGCGCTCGATCACCATTCTCGGCTCGACCGGTTCGATCGGCTGCAACACGCTCGATCTCGTCGCCCGCAACATGGACGGCTATGCCGTCGAGGCGCTGACGGCGCATAGCAATGTCAAACTGCTGATCGAGCAGGCGCTGCAGTTCCGTCCGCGCATGGCGGTGATCGCCGACGCGCGGCTTTACGACGACCTGAAAGCCGGTCTGGCCGGCACCAATATCGCGGTCGGGGCGGGCCGGGCGGCCCTGCTGGAAGCCGCCGACATGCCGGCCGACTGGGTCATGGCGGCCATCGTCGGCGCCGCCGGCCTGGAGCCGACCCTGAATGCGGTGCGGCGCGGCGCCACCATCGGGCTGGCCAACAAGGAATGCCTCGTCTGCGCCGGCGATATCATGCTGGCCGAGGTGGCGCACAGCGGCGCGACCCTGCTGCCGGTCGATTCCGAGCACAGCGCGATTTTCCAGGTGTTCGACTTCGATAATGCCCAGGCGGTCGATCGCATCGTCCTGACCGCCTCCGGCGGGCCGTTTTTGGGCTTCAGCCGCGCGCAAATGGCCGATGTGACACCGGCCCAGGCCGTAGCCCACCCCAATTGGGACATGGGCGCCAAGATTTCGGTCGATTCGGCGACCATGATGAACAAAGGCCTGGAATTGATCGAGGCCTACCACCTGTTTCCGGTGCCCGAGGAGCGGATCGATATCCTCGTCCACCCCCAGTCGGTGATCCACAGCATGGTGGCTTACACGGACGGATCGGTGCTCGCCCAGATGGGCGTTCCGGACATGCGAACCCCGATCGCCTATGCCCTGGCCTGGCCACGCCGGGAGGGCTCTCCGGCGGCCCGGCTGGATTTGGCTAAAATCGGCGCTTTAACCTTCGAAGCCCCTGATCAAAAACGATTTCCTGCCCTTCGACTGGCGCGGGAATCCTTGCAAGCGGGGCGCGGTGCCCCTACAGTCCTCAACGCCGCCAACGAGGTCGCCGTCCAGGGCTTTCTGGAGGGCCGCATTTCGTTCCTCGACATCACCCAGGTCGTCGAGCGCGCGTTGGAGGCCTTGCCGGCGCCGGCAGTGGATACGCTCGATGCCGTCATCGACGTGGACGCCAGGGCGCGGCGCGAGGCCGAGCGCTGGATTGCCGCCCGTCAGGCGTGAGCTTGGCGA
>CAMAVH010000098.1 GCA_945861615.1 Rhizobium sp. Q54
CAAGAGGTCCTGCCGGTGCCGACCTCCGTGCGGGAGATCGCGCTCGTCAGCCAGACTTTGACCGAAAGCGCCGACGATCTTCGCGAGCGCACCCACCAGCGCGACCGCGCCGAATCGGCGCTGCAGAACCTCAACGAAACCCTGGAAACCCTCGTGGCCGAGCGCACCGAGGCCTTACAGCAGACCAACACGCGCTTGCTCAACGAAATTCGATTGCGCGAAGAGAGCGAAGATCGCCTGCGCCAAATGCAAAAGATCGAGGCGATCGGCCAGCTCACTGGCGGCATCGCCCATGATTTCAACAATATGCTGGCAGTGATTCTCGGCAGCCTGCGCCTGATGCAGCGCCGCCTCGCCCGCGGCGAGACGGACGTGCAGAAATATATCGACGGTGCGGTGGACGGCGCCGAGCGCGCCGCAAACCTCACCAAACGGCTTTTGGCCTTCGCGCGTCAGCAGTCGCTGTCTCCGGCCGTGGTCGATTGCAACAAGATGATCACCGGCATGTCGGAACTGCTGCGCCGCACGATCAGCGAGACCATTCGCATCGAAACCGTGCTATCGGCCGGCCTATGGCGCACCCATGTCGACCCCAGCCAACTGGAAAACGCCTTGCTCAATCTCGCGGTCAATGCGCGCGACGCCATGCCCGAGGGCGGGCGGCTGACCATCGAAACCTCGAATGCCGACCTCGATCAGCGTTACGCGTCGGCTCACAGCGACGTCGTTCCGGGCCAATATATCTTGATCGCCGTGACCGATAGCGGTTCGGGCATGACGCCGGAGGTGATCGCCCGCGCCTTCGATCCGTTCTTCACCACCAAGAGCATGGGGCATGGCACCGGTCTTGGCCTCAGCCAGGTCTATGGCTTCATCAAGCAGTCCGGCGGCCATGTGAAAATCTACAGCGAGATCGGCGAAGGCACGACGATCAAACTCTATCTGCCCCGTTTCGCCGGCGAGGCCGAGAAGAGCGATCCTTCGGCGAGCGCGCGCGTGCCCGTCTCGAAGTTCAACGAAACTGTGCTTGTCGTCGAAGATGAGGAGAGCGTGCGCAGCGTTACCGTCGATATGCTCACCGAGCTCGGCTATCGCGTACTGCAGGCCGAAGGCGCCATAGCCGGACTCAATATCCTCGACGACCATCCCGAGGTGACTTTGCTGTTCACCGACGTGGTGATGCCGGACGTCAACGGCCGCAAACTTGCCGACGAGGCAAAAAAGCGCCGACCCGACCTCAACGTGCTATTCACCACCGGATATACGCGCAACGCCATCGTCCACAACGGCGTGCTCGACGCCGGCGTGCATCTCATCGTCAAGCCTTTCACCATGGAAACCCTGGCGCAGAAGCTCGAGGAAATTTTCCGCGCGCGCAGCTAGACGAGCCGCCTAGGCGCCGACGACCTCGAACCGCACATCGACATTGCCGCGCGTGGCATGCGAGTAGGGGCAGATATTCTCGTGCGCTTCCTTGACCAGCGCGGCGAGATCGGTCTGCGGCAGGCTCTTGTCCTCGACATGCATCTTGACCGCAAGGCCGAAGCCGCCGCCGTCGCGCGGGCCGATGGTCACGGCGCAGGTGATCGCCGCCTTGCTGGCGTCTTTCTTCTGCTGCTTGCCGATGAAATCGAGCGCGCCGCCGAAGCAGGCGGCATAGCCCGCCGCGAAGAGATGCTCGGGCGTTGCCGTGCCGGGCTTGCCGGGACCGCCCATCGCCTTCGGCACCGACAGCTCGACAGAAACCATGTTGTCGTCAGACGCGGTATGGCCGTTGCGTCCGCCGGTGGCGGTGGCCGTAGCTGTGAAAAGCGGTTTGATGCTGTCCATGATGCGCTCCATCGGTTGCGAGAACGAATGACGCTAATATAGGACGATGACAGGCGGGCTTCAGCCCACCTCATCGACGATGCTGTCATCGAGGAACGCACCGGTCTGGCGCCGCCAGAGCCGGGCATAAACGCCGCCGCGCGCCAGCAGAGCCGCATGAGTTCCCTGCTCGACGATGCGGCCGCGTTCCATGATGAGCAAGCGATCCATGCGCGCGATGGTGGACAGGCGATGGGCAATGGCGATCACCGTCTTTCCCGCCATCAGCGTCGAGAGCTGCTCCTGGATCGCCGCCTCGGCCTCGGAATCGAGCGCGCTGGTCGCCTCGTCGAGGATTAGGATCGGCGCGTTTTTGAGAATCACCCGCGCCAGGGCCACGCGCTGGCGCTGCCCGCCGGACAGTTTCACGCCGCGTTCGCCGACATGGGCGTCGTAGCCCTTGCGCTTGAACAGGTCTTCGAGATCGTGAATGAAGTCGTCGGCATGGGCCTGCTTGGCGGCGGCGACGATCTGCGCGTCAGTCGCCTCAGGCTTGCCGTATCGGATGTTCTCGCGGATCGACCGGTGCAGCAGCGAGGTGTCCTGGGTCACCATGGCGATCTGCGCGCGCAAGCTCTCTTGCGTCACCAGAGCGATATCCTGGCCGTCGATCAGGATGCTGCCTTGCTCGGGTTCGAAGAAGCGCAGCAGCAGGTTGACTAGCGTCGACTTTCCGGCGCCCGACGGCCCGACCAAGCCGACGCGCTCGCCCGTCTTGATCACCAGATCAAGGTCATGCAGCACGCCCGCCTCGCGGCCGTAGCCGAAGGAGACATCGTCGAAGCGGATCTCGCCCTGCGTCACCTCCAGCGGTTTGGCGCCGGGCGCGTCGATGAGGCTATGCGGCACGGCGATGGACTGCGTGCCTTCCTGCACGATGCCGATATTCTCGAAAATGCCGGTGACGTTCTGCGCCACCCAGCCGGCGATATTGACGATCTGCCAGGTCAGCGGCAGCGCCATGGCGATAGCGCCGGGCGAGACCAGCCCTTCGAGCCAGAGCCAGATGGCGATCGATGCCGTGGAGACGACGAGCGCGGCGTTGGTCGTCGTCAAGCACAGGGTGAACAGAGTGGTCAAGCGCTGGGCCAGGCGGAACGCCTCGCCATGGTCGTCCATCGCTTCGCGCACATAGGCGTCCTCGTCGCGCGAGCGGGCGAACAATTTCACCGTCAGGATGTTGGTGTAGCTGTCGACGATGCGGCCGCTGAGCAGTGAGCGCGCGTTAGAAACCTTGCGCGACTGGTCGCGCATGCGCGGCACGAAATAACGCAGGATGGCAATGTAGATGACGGCCCAGAGCAGCAGCGGGCCGGCGAGACGCAGATCGACCGAACCGAGCAGCAACAGCGCGCTGGTGCCGTAGACCGCGATATACCAAACCGCGTTGATGGTGACGACGACGCTCTCGCGAAGCGCCGATCCGGTCTGTAGCACGCGATTGGCGATGCGGCCTGCGAAGTCGTTTTGAAAAAACGACCAGCTCTGGCGGATGATGTGCCAATGGCTCTGCCAGCGGATCAGATTCGTGACGTTCACCACGATCGCCTGATTGGACACCAGGTTCTGCATGAAGATGGCGAAGGGGCGGATCAGCAGGATCAGCACCGCCATGCCGACCATTTCCCAACCGGCGACGGGCCACAGCGCGTCGGGCGGATGGGTCGAAACCAGCGTGACCAGCCGGCCTATAAATAGCGGAATCATCGAATCGCACAGCGCGACGGCCAGCCCGGCGCCGAACAGCGCCACGAACAGTCCCTTGGTCTGGCGCATGAAGTGCCAATAGAACTGCCAGAGTCCGGGCGGCGGAGCGGCGTCCGGGGCTTTGGCCGTCGGCGCGACGAGAGTTTCGAAGAAGCGGAACATGCCATGTTTTACACCCGCGTTTCGCAGCACGCACGGCTTCTCCTGCGCGGATCCGGTCTGGCGTTTTGTCGCTCGGAACGTTGCGCGGGCTGGCGCCTAATGGATCAACCCAGCGGCCCCATCGGCGCATGACCCGGCCAGCCATGAGCCCCCGCTTGCATGAAGGCGCTGTCGGCGCGCGCCGTCACCATCTACCATCGGCCAAGATCCATCGGGCAGATGCCGAATGGGTCGCCACCGAGCATCAGGGGAACGCACCATGCCCATCAGCACCGCCAGCGGCGTGAATATCTATTACGACATCACCGGCCAGGGCCCGGCCATGGTGATGGTGCACGCCAATCCCTACGACCGGCGGCTGTGGATGTTCCAGGCGGCGCGCTTCTCGCAATTCTTCACGGTGATCAGCCTCGACATCCGCGGCTACGGCCTGTCCGACAAGCCGGAGACGCCCTTCACCCTTGAGGACATGGCCGACGATGTGCTCGGCGTCTGCAAGACCGAAGGCATCGACAAGGCGATCTTCGTCGGCTGCAGCGTCGGCTCCGGCATCGCCTTGCTGCTGGGCCTCGACCATCCGGCCATGACCGAGGCCATCGTCCTGGTCGGCGGCAGCTCGCGCGGCGGCGGCAATATCCAAAGGCGCATCGACGGATTCACTTCTGCCGATCTCCCCGCCTACCGCCGCCTGCATATGACAGAATTGTTCGCTCCAGGTTTCACCGAGACGCCGCACGGGCGCTGGGTGATGAACCTATTCGACGAGAATTCCCATACGCTATCGGGCGAATCGATCGCGCAAATCTTCCGCGCCCGCGCCGTCTGCAACATGACACCGCGCCTCGCCGGCATGAAAGTCCCGACGCTGGTCATCAATGGCGAACATGACGGCTCGATGCCGGGTGGCACGGAAACCGCGGCGCTGATTCCCGGAGCGGTGCACGCGGTAATCCCCGGCACGGGCCATGCCTGCTCGATCGAAGACCCCATGGCCTTCGACGCGCCGCTGATCAAATTCCTGAAAGACAAGGGCTTGTGGCCTGCCTGATCTAGGGCGATGGCGAAGCCAGCTTGTCCCAGAGATATTTGAGATCGATGGGACGGTCGGGGTCGAGCAGGCTACTGCCCGGCGCCAAGGATAGTTCCGTTTCTGGCGGCAAGTCCGGATAAGGCGTGAGCCGACGATGTCCCTGATTGAAAGTTTCGATGGCATCGATCAACGAGCCGCTGCACGAAAGGGTCATGGCGAACTTGGCGGCAGGCACGCCGAGATGCTCGCCAATCAGCAGAGCCTGCGTGTGCGCGATAGCCTTGCGTGCCTCATGGGTCGAGCCTTCGAGCGCCATGTCGCACTCCGTATCCAGGCCGAGCGAGCGCGAATTGAAATTCGACGAGCCGACCCGCAAATAGCGATCATCGACGATCATCACTTTCGAATGGGTCTTGATCTGGCATTCCGGCTCCAGGCAGGCGACCGGATGATAAGTGCGCAGGCGGCCGTATTTATCGGCGTGACGCAACAAGGCAAACATGCGGTCGCGGTTGTTCGCCATCACATATTGCTCGAGCATGCCGTTCGATTCGGCATTCACGACGAGCACCACCTCCGGCCCGTCGTGACGACCGAGATGCCAGGCGAGAATCTCGGCAATCTCCGGCACAGCGAAATACTGGCTCTCGATATAAATCGAACGCGTCGCCGCCAGCAGCAAGTCCTGATTGAGTTTGCGGATTTCCGCGACGTCGATTTGCGTCTCGTAAGCCGGCATGGTTCGCGCAATCGCGGCGGCATGATCCGTGAGCATGGGCGTCACGCCTTGCGGCCACGGCGCCTTGAGCGGCGCGAGAGATGGCAAGGGCTCGCACCCGGCCGTCCGCCAGCGCTCCGCGGCGATGCCGGCGACCACGTTCGCCACCGCGCCATCGATCACCGCCTGCACGTCGTGAACCGGACGATAGGGTTCGCCGTCCGCCTTGACGCGCAATGGATGATCCGGCTGATGATGCGGGGTGTCCCAACGGCCTTGCGTCAAATCGACGCCGCCGGTGAAGGCCAGGCTATCGTCGATGCAGACGATTTTCTGATGATGACAAGCGCCAAGGGGGTGGGCGTCGTCCAGCTTGAAATGGATACGCGGATGATCCGACCAGCGCGAGGTCAGCGGCAGGGGAATATCCACATTGGCGCCATAGAAGATCGAATTGCGCCAGATCAGCACATAGATTTCGAGCTCGGGCTTGGCCTCGGCCAAGGCGCACAAGAAATCGCCGAGCGCTGGCGAATCGTCGCCGCGCTCCGGGCGCAATTTGAGTTGGCTGTTGAAATCCCAGCCGATGATGACAATGCGGCGCTGCGCCTGGGACAAGGCCTCTTCGAGCGCGGCGAAATAAGCCTCGCCGTCGATCAGCAGCGCGAAGCGCGAGAAATCAGCCACCGCATGGCAATTCTCGCCGGGTGCGAAGAGGGAGGCAGTTGGGGGCAAGGACTCGGTCATGGCGCGAAAAAGGGCATATTTTAGGTGAGCGGGGAGCAGCTTGTTAACTGTCGGAAATTCGGATGGTTCCGTGGAACAGGCCGTAGCGCTGCCGCGTTCCCTTCATCATGGTCCGCCGTTCTATTCTTCTCGCCCTCAGCGTCGCCGCAGCCCTGCTTGGGGCCTATCTGTTCTATCGGGTGCTGCAGCGTTATGAGTTCCGCGATGTCCTGGGCTCGCTCCAGAGCGCGTCGATGCCGCACATCGCCCTGGCGCTGGCGATGACGGCCTGCAGCTTTGCCTGCATTTCGGCCATGGAAGTCTTGGCGGTGCGCTATGCCGAAGGCGGCATGAAATCGGCCGAGCCGAAAATCTCCCTGGCGCGCATTTGGCGCACGGCCGTCGCCGCTATCGGCGTCGGCCACAGCCTGGGTCTGTCTGCCCTCAGCAGCGGCGCGATCCGATACCGCATGTACAGCCGCCGCGGGCTCGGCCTGACCGCCATCGGCGAGATCGTCGTCTTCTCGGGCATCAGCGTCGCCCTCGGCCTCGGCGCCGTGGGCGGCCTCGCCCTGATGTGGCATGGCGAAACCTTGGCGCGCATTCTCGACTTCTCGAGCACGGGGATTTATGCGATCGGCGCCGTCGGCTTGGCGCTCTGCTCCGTCTATATCGGCATCTGTGCTTTCGCGCCGCCGCCGCTGCGGATCTTTCGTTACCGTTTGCGTCTGCCGAACTGGCGGGTGGCCGTGGCGCAATTGCTGTTCAGCGGACTGAACTACGCCTGTATCGCCGCCGTGCTTTATAGCGCCCTGGCGAGCTTCGCAGAAGCCCCCTACCCCCAGGTCGCCGCATTGTTTGTCGGATCGGAAGCATCCGCCATCCTCGCCCATGTGCCGGGTGGCTGGGGCCTGCTGGAATATGTCTTCGCCACCGCCTTTTCCGGTCCTGGCGTGGTCACCGGGCTTCTCCTCTTTCGCGCGATCTACTATCTTTTATCCCTGTTCGTCGGCTTCGCCGTCTGGCTGGCCGATGAAGTCGCGGCGCGGCGCGAACCACGCCGCAATCGCAATGATTTGAAAACGCAAAATGCTTGATATGCCCCACAAGCGAGCGGACGGACTGCGCGTCGCCACCTACAACGTGCATTCCTGTATCGGCACGGATCGCAAATACGATCCCGAACGCATTCTCCATGTGATCAAAGAGATCGATGCGGACATCCTCGCCTTGCAGGAAGTCGGCGGCCATTTCATCGAAGGCGTCGAACAATCGCATTTTTTCGAGCATAAGCTCGGCATGAAGGCGCTGATGAGCCCCAACATGCGGCGGCGCCAGTCGGAGTATGGCAATCTGCTGCTCGCCAAGGGCGAGCTCGGCCGCCATCGCCTGATCGAATTGACCGTGGTGCCGTTCGAGCCGCGCAGCGCACTCGATTGCGTCGTCGAAACCCATGCCGGGAGCGTGCGGGTGATCGCCGCCCATCTGGGATTGTTTCGCGGCGAGCGCCGCCGCCAGGTCAAATTCATCGCCGACAGCATGGCGCAGCGTCCGGCCGCCTTCACCGTGGTGATGGGCGATTTCAACGTGTTCGGTGGCGAACGGTCGATCCTGCGGCAAATCGGCGCGCCCGAGCGGTTGCCCAAGCTGCGCACCTTTCCGTCGCGTTATCCGCTGGTTTCGCTCGACCGCATCTGGACCGTGCCGAACGCCGGCTTGATGCGTCAGCATGTCCATCGTACGCCCCTGTCGCGCGTGGCCTCCGATCACCTGCCGATGGTGGCGGAGGTCGTGCCGCTCGACGAGATGGTCGCGCCGGAAATGGTCTAGGCGGCGCTAATCCGGCTTCTTGCCGAATTTCTTCCCGGTGAACTTTTTATCGCCGAATTTCTTCTCGCCAAACTTCTTGCCGGCGAATCCCTTGGGGCCGCCGGCCGTCTTGTCGGCGAAGCTCTTCTGGAACGGTTTGCCGGCGCGCGACTTGCCGGCGCCGGCTGCCGGGGCGGCCAAATCGAGCTTCAGTTGCGGGCGCGGCTCGCGCGGCGCTTCCGGCGCGGGACGCGTGATGTAGCCGCCCTCGCTGCGCTTCACATAGGGCTTTTTATCTGCGCGAGCGGCATAGGGCTTTTTGTCGCCAAAATCCTTTTTGCCCTCATAAGGCTTTTTATCGCCATAAGGCTTCTTGTCACCGAACGGCTTGTCGCCCCGTGGGGTATAGGGCTTCTTGTCCTCATACGGCTTTTTTTCGGCGCGCGGGGCGGCGGCAACTTCCGCGCGCGGCGCGGGCGCATCGCCCGGCTCGAAGCGGCGGCTCGGCCCGGCATCGGCGGTCACGTCGGGCCGCGAACGGCGCACGTAAGGCTTGTCGCCGCTCTTGTTGTAATTGTTGCCACCCTTATAGGCGCCGGGCGTGTAAGGCTTCTTGTCGCCGCCCTCGCGCTCGCGCCGCTCGTAGCGCGGCTTGTCCCCATACGATTCGGAGGAGCGCGATTCGCTGTTGCGCGGGGCGCGGGTGCCTTCCGCCGGCGGCGCGCCCTCGGCGCGCGTGAAATGAATGCCTTCGTCCTTCTCGTCGGGCTTGCTGGCGGCGACGAAGAATTTCTCGGCGGCGGCGGCCGAGATTTGGAAGCGCGTGTCCTTGTCGAAAATGCGGATCGCGCCGATGTCGCGCTTGGTGACGTGGCCGCGCCGGCAGATCAGCGGCAGCAGCCACTTCGGATCGGCGTTGTTGTCGCGCCCGATGTTCATGCGGAACCACGGCGAATTGTCGAAGTCCGAGCGCTCCTTCGGCGTACGCGGCGCTTCCGCCCCGCTGCTGCTCGACGAGCTGTCGCCACCCGACAGCAATTCTTCAGGCGCCGGCAGATTGGCGCGATGCAGGCGGATGAAAGCGACGGCGATTTCCTCGGCGCTGCGCTGAGCCAGAATGGCTTGCGCGGCGGCCTGTTCGTCCGGCGTCACCTCGGCGGCGGCGGTGATGTCGCGCACCAGGCGATCCTGGTCCTGGGCGCGGATCTCTTCCGCGGAAGGCGGCGAGATCCAGGTCGCCTTGAGATTGGCGGCGCCCAACAACTGCTCGGCGCGGCGGCGGCGCGGATGCGGCACCAACATCACGCAGGTGCCCTTGCGACCGGCGCGGCCGGTCCGGCCGCTGCGGTGGAGCAAGGTATCGCGGTTTTGCGGCAGATCGGCGTGGATGACCAGGCCGAGGTCGGGAAGATCGATACCGCGCGCCGCCACGTCGGTGGCGACGCAGACGCGGGCACGACCGTCGCGCAGCGCCTGCAGCGCATGAGTGCGCTCGCTCTGGCTCAATTCCCCCGACAGCGCCACCGCGGCAAAGCCGCGCTCCAAGAGGCTGGAATAAAGATGGCGCACGCCTTCGCGCGTGGCGCAAAAGATCATCGCGCCGCGCGCTTCGTAGAAGCGCAGGATATTGACGACCGCATGTTCCATCTCGTTCGGCGCGATGCGCACGGCGCGATATTCGATGTCGGCATGGGCGGAGGCGTCGCTTGCGGTGACCACGCGCTTGGCGTCGCGCTGGAAGCGCTTGGCCAGCGAAGCGATCTCGCGCGGGATGGTCGCCGAGAACATCAGCGTCTGACGCTCGGGCGGCGTCAGGTCGAGCATGAACTCCAAATCTTCGCGAAAGCCCATGTCGAGCATCTCGTCGGCTTCGTCGAGCACGACGACGCGCAATTTTGCGGTCTCGAAATTGCCGCGCTCCAAATGGTCGCGCAGACGGCCCGGCGTGCCGACGACGATATGCACGCCGCCCGACAGGATGCGTTTCTCGGCGCGGACATCCATGCCGCCGACGCAGGAGGCCAGGCGCAGATTGAGATGCTGATAGAGCCAGGTCAGTTCGCGGTGGACCTGCAGCGCCAGTTCGCGGGTCGGTGCGATGATCAAGGCCAAGGGCGTGATGTCGCCGCGCGGCGCATTGGGGCCGATCAGTTCGTCTTCCAGCAGGGTCTGCGCCAGGGCCAGGCCGTAGGCCACGGTCTTGCCCGAGCCGGTCTGGGCCGACACCAGGAGATCGCGCCCGGCGGTGCCGGGTTCGAGAACGGCGGCCTGGACCGGCGTGGGCTCGGCATAGCCCTGATCGGTCAGGGCGCGAGCAAGGGCGGAATCGACAGCGGGAAACGGCATAAAAACTTCAATCCTGGGAGGAGGCGCGGCCAGCGAGGCGCAAAGATGCGGCGGCACAAGGGCGCGGCGGGGCCCTGTATCTACAGGATTTCCCCGCGCCCGCCCATAGC